>DYIZ01000055.1 GCA_020723385.1 Candidatus Aquidulcis sp. | reverse complement strand
ATCCTGGGCCTGCTGCGCCAACGCCCCCTCTACGGCTACGAAATCAAGCAAATCATCGAGGAACACATGAGCGATTGGACTTCGATCGCTTTTGGCTCGATCTATTTTGCGCTGGATAAGCTGGCGGACGAGAAATTCGTCGAGAAGGTGAATGTCGAGCAGGATAACAAGCGCCCGGCGCGCAGCGTTTACCAGATCACCGAGTCTGGGCGGGCGGAGTTCCTGCGCCTGCTGCGTGAAGGCTGGCAGCAGGTGGAGCGGCAGTATTTTGCGTTGGATATTTACCTGTTTTTCCTGGAAAGCCTGCCGCTCGACGAGGTCAAAGCCTACCTGCGGATGCGCCAGGCGGGGCTGCAAACGGTGCTGGAACATCTCCAAAGTCACCGCGCCGAGCAAATGTCCAACCCCGAAGTGCCGCGCCTGGCGACGGCCATTTTCGACCACACCTACGTTCACACCCAGGCCGAACTGAACTGGGTTTCCGACCTGCTGCAAAAGCTGGAAAGCGGCGAGTTTCTATAGGCCGCCTCTTTTTTTGCAGCTAATTCTAGTTAGAATATTCAAACTATAACAAGGAGAAATCAGATGACCGAATATCGCATTCCCGAAGCAGAAGTTATCGAACAAGCGACCGACGCCCGGCGCTTCAACGAGGTGATGGGCAAGGGGCCGGTGCAGGCCGAATACCGCCGCATGGCGCGGGATGTGGCCGCCAGGCTGCCGGATGGCGGCAAAATTCTGGATGTCGGCACCGGCACCGGTTTCGTCACAATTGAAATTGCCAACCTGCTACGCGGCAAAGCCCAGGTGATCGGGCTGGATTTGTCGCAAGCCATGCTCAGCCTGGCCGCCGAGAACGCCGCCGCTCGCGGGGTGAGTGAGTTCGTCTCGTGGCGGGTGGGCGATGCCAAGAACATGCCATTCGAGGCGGGCGAGTTCGATTTCGTCGTTTCATCGGGGTCGCTGCACCATTGGGATGAGCCACGCCGCGTGTTCGACGAGATTGCCCGTGTGCTCAAGCCGGGTGGCGGCTGCCTGGTGCGCGATTCCAAGCGCCTGCTCAAACGCAGGGAACGCCTGTTTGCCTGGCTGATCGGCCTGAGCATCCCGGCGGATTTTCGCAAGCACTACTGGGGTTCAATCCACTCATCATACACGCCTGATGAACTGCGCCAATTGCTGCAAACTTCCCGTCTGCAAGGTTGGCGCATCGCGGAAGATGTGATGGATATTTTCGTTGCGAAGGAGCACTGCCATGTCTGAAAATCGTCGGCAACTATGGATCACGTTGGGAATCTATATCGTGTTTGTGGCCCTGTTTGCGCTGGCAAACGGGCTGATGGTGGTCGGCGAGCGCAACGGCACGACCGAAAGCCTGGAGCCGGTGGCCGGGATGATTATGGGGCTGGTGATGTTCCCGGTTTTCAGCATCGGGCTGCCGCTGTGGCTGGCGCGCAAGTGGAAGCTGGAATTTTCGTTCTGGCCGCGCGGCAAGAACTGGCTGCTGGGCCTGGGGATCATTGCCGTTTACGTGTATCTCGGCCAGATATACGCCATCACCGAGCTGGCTGGCCGCGGCATCCCGCTGAATGAATTTGCCGTGCATTTCGTCTCGACGACGCTGTTCCACATTTCGTATTACCCCCTGTTTGCCGTGCTGATGCTGCCGGTGCTGCGCAAGAATTTCGGCCTGGCAACGGCACTGATCGTCCCGGCGCTATTGTTTGCCCTGTTTCACCTGGCGGGCTTCTATTACTTCCCCGGCGGCCTGCAAGCGTGGATGCAGGTGGGCCTGTTCGTCGTCTTCCTGGTGGACCTGTTCCTGTACCTGTGGACGGAGAACCTCATTTTGGTGGCAATCGCCCACAACATCGGCGGCAGCGTGGGGCTGGCGATCAACGGCACGGTCTTTGGCCAGGTGGATGAGATGCTGATCGTGACGGCGATCATCATGGGCGGGTTGTTCACTTACATGATCGTTTACGAGCTGCGCCATAGGGAGCGGCCTTACAACCGAGATTGGTGGTTACGAGTAGAAAGCGCAGAGAACGGCCAGGAACACAGAGAAGGGTAGGAAAAAATGCCACAGATTGCCAAAGGCGGCAAGTACGTTTTCGGCTGGTCGCTGATTGGGCCGGGCGGGAGAATCCAAATCCCGCCTGAAACTCAAGACGAATATGGCCTGGTTCCCGGCGGGAAGGTGATCCTGACTTCGGGCAGCCAAAGCACCGGCGGCTTTACCGTCTCCACACACGACCTGCTCCAGCGATCGGCGTTGGCGGGCCTGTTGGTCAGTCACCCCGACCTGGCCGAATACCGGCTGGAGCAGGGGCAAACGGTGAAATCCAAGGGACGCCTGTACTGCTGGATCAATCTCAACCCTGATGGCAGGCTCGAACTGCCGGCGGCTGCCTTGGCGGCGTATCGGCTGAAGGCGGGCGAGCGTTTGCTCTCCATCCGGGGCAGTAACCTGGCTTTTGTGATGGGCGTCAAGGGGCGGATCATCGAGTACGCCAACCTGCACCCGGAGATTCCTATTTTCGCAGATTGATCACACTGGGTCATCCGGATGGATTATTTGAGATAGGCTGCCAGGGCCTGGGTATACGGCATATCAAAACCCAATCTACTCGCATCTTTCATCACCTGGGCATAATACAACTTCATTTCTTGCTGGCTGCCGGCGCTGGCTCCGTGGGCGCTATAGCGCTGGGCGGCCTCGCGATGGGAGATATTCCAGCGCACCAGGAAGGTCACGAGCCAATCGGGGAAGTTGATGAAGCCGGCTTCGGGATATTGTTTCAGGTCAACGCCGCGCAGTTCGCACAATTTGAACAATTCTTTGGTCGAGCGGACGCACTGATGCACAAGTTCCTTGTCGGCCAGGAAGGTAGGAATGTCGCCGTGTTTGGCAAAGCCCATAGCGAAGCCAATTGCCCCGGCGGCGTGCTGCCACAACCAGTGGACGATGTTTTCCTGCACATCGGGCGTCATGTCAGCCTGGATGAACAACGCCTTGACCTGCGCCAACTTGTCTTTGGCCTTGCCATCCACCGCACCGATGTGTACTTCCGCGCCAAGGTTGGCCCAGTAGGCGCCATTGCGGATAGTTCCGCCGCCATCGGCGTAGCCCAGCAGGTAGCGTTCCCTGGGCAGAAGGCGGTCAATCGCTTCTGTGCCTTCCCAATTGCCAGAGAAAATCAGAAATGTGGCTTGCCCCGCAACTGGGACGAGGCTTTCGATGGCTTCCTCGGTCTGGTGCATGTTGGTAGGAACGAGAATGAGTTCATAACCATCGGCGGGGGAGATTTCCTCGACGCATTTCAACGCATATTGAGTGATGTTGTACTTGGGATGGCCTTTGCGTTCGTCCAAAATATCCAGGTTGACCCCAGCTTTGAATTGGTCTTTCCTGCCTTTGCGAACAAAGTGGGTGACGTTTACTCCGGCCTCGGCCAGTGCCCAGCCGTAGATGACGCCGATAATGCCGGTTCCGATGATTAAGGTTTTCATAGGTTTTTCTCCTGAAATAGATTGGTTACTCAAACAAAGTATAGGTTTGTGTGAACCAGGATGCCCTCGCTAACAAGAGAGTTGTTACCTGGTCAAACGAATAGGAATTTCATGTGGTCAGGCCATCGCTTGAATATCCGGCTCGAAGGCGCTCATGGCGGGCATCTCTACGCCCAGGCTGCGACCCGTGTTGAGCAGGTCGTAGTAAAAGGCGCGCACTTCCTCGGCATCGCACAGGCCGTGCAAGGAGCTGCGCTGGACGAGTTTGTTGAAGCGGAACAGGGCTTTGAGCACCAGCCCGGCAAGCCACATACCGACGGGGGCGGTGTTTTGGTACATTTTCGTTTCAGGATATTTTTTCAAATCCACGCCGCGCCGGGTGACGACTTCCAAGCATTCTCGGGCGGCGCGCACACCTTGTTCGCCAATCTGCCGGTTGGCAAAGATCGCCTCGAAACTGCCGGCCTTGACCAGCGCCGGCCACAGCCCGCCGGTGATGGCGTACTGCACCCAGAGATAGTGCAGGATGTTCTCCTGAACGGTGATTTCCACCTGGGCGGAGTTGCACAGGGCGATGACCCTATCGAGGCAGGCGTCGTGCCGCCCACCCACCTGGCCAATGTCGGCGCTGGCGATGGTGGCAATCAGCGTCTCGCCCTCGAACTTGCCGCCGGCCTTGGCATCGCCGAAAACGTAGCGCGACGGCGGCAGGATGGCACCAATCGCCTCGCAGCCGTCCCAGTTTTGGGTCAGCAGCCAGTAATTGGCGTTCCCGGTAAGGGGGACAAGCTGCTTCAAGGTTTCGAGCAGGCGGTAGTGCTTGGTGGGGACGATGGCCAGTTCGTAGCCATCGGATGGCTGGACGGTTTCGGTGACGCGCAGCGGGTAGTGGCCGAGAAAGTCGCGTTTGTGGCCTTTGCGCACATCGTACATGTCTATCTTGAAGCCATTTCTGAACTGCGCGGCCTTGCCGGGGCGCACCAGATGGACAACTTCGTGACCGGCTTCGGCAAACGCCCAGCCGTAGATGGTTCCGATAATGCCTGCGCCGACGATTAGGGTTTTCATGTGTTTTCTCCTCTGGTAGTGCGAAGTTAATTTCGCACTACCAATAAAAAATACCCATCGCATTGATGGGCATATCTTATCGTTCAGGGGGGAGGGGGTCATCCCTCGAAAGGATGAGGGGCGAGAGGGAAACGCAGCGGGATAGGAAGATGAACTTGATCAGCGAACAGTCTCAGCGCCTTTTTTTCTCGCTGCCATACCTTTGCAAAAGTCTTTTGTGGCGATGGGAAAACACCAAACGATACACTGGAACGAGCAGATTCCCCAAGGGCCGAATCCGCGTCTGAAACTCGACGCGATCTGTGATCAGAGTATTTTCGCCCTGATTTTCAATTTGCCGTTGGTGACGCCAAAACTCCATTAATATCGAACAGGATGATTCTTGGAAACCTGCCAAACTTGCTTCTGTGATCCCAAAACAATGGAGATCGATTGGAATAAAACCGAAGAAAAGAATGAGGCTTCTGAAAAGATGCCTGCCGGTCGGCCACGTATAAACCGGCTGAGACCGCCACGCTTTAGGAGCGGTCATGCAGATGACAGGCATGAGTTCATAATTAACTCCTGACATCGTCAGGGTTTCTTCAGCAATATCAGGCGCGCGGCCTGTGATTCGGGTTTGCCTGGAAAAGGATTGCACGCTCGTTGGATAGAGATGATTGGGAGTCATAGGGTCACTCGAAGCTGATTACTGAACCAGCTTTAACTGCCTGGCTTTTGCTACTGCTGCGGTGCGATTATCGGCATCGAGCTTCATCAGGATATTTTTGACATGGCTTTTGACGGTCGAGAGCGCCACCACCAGCCGGTCGGCGATTTCCTGGTTGGAGAGACCTGCCGCCAGCAGGCGCAGCACATCCATTTCGCGGTCGCTCAACAGCGCCGGGGATTTTTGCAGGGCGGAGGCGCGGCGCTCGAAATCGGCCAGCAGGCCGGCGGCGAAGCGATTTTCGGGGTGTTGGGAATGCCAGTTTTGCAGGAGCGGATATAGTTCCGGTTCGTCAAGAAAGACCCGGCGCTGATTCTGCGGCTCGGCCAGGGAGAGCGCCTCGGCCAAAGGCTCCCTCATTCCCTGGCCCTCTCCCGAGGGGGAAAGGGAATTTCCTCTCTCCCTGTGGGAGAGGGCCAGGGTGAGGGCCTTCAACAAAAAAATCTCAATCAAGCTGGTGCGCTGCGCGGCGCGAGCAGTGGATTCCAACCCGGCCAGGATTTTTTGCGCCGGGAGTGGCTGGCGTTGCGCCAGGAACACCCGCGCCAGGGTCAGGAGTTGGTTTTCGTCATCGAAGGCGGCGGGTTCGGTTTCAGGTGGCAGTGAACGCGCCCAGGCGGCGGCTTTGGTTATTTGCCCCTGCGCCAGCCAGAAACGCGCTTTGATGGCCTGGATGTGGCCTCGCTCGTGAATGGGCATGGCGGGGATGAATTCGCTTTCCAATTTTTCCAGGATGGCAAGCGCCTCGTCCAGGCGGCCCTGAGTGTAACGCAGGCGCGCCAGGCTGAAATACGCGCCGATCTGGATTTCGGGGCTGCCCCAACGCTGACCAATCGCCAGCCCCTGCTGGAGTGCGGCCTCGGCCTCGTCGAAGTGCAGGCGTTCGTGCAGGATGCCGCCCAGGCCGACGTAGCCCACCCCAATCAACGGCAGGCCGCCCAGGGCGGGGTCAGATTCGAGCGCAATCACCTGGCGGTGCAGGCGGTCGGCCCGGTCGAAATTGCCCAGGGCTTCGCAGGTCTGCGCCAGTGTGCTGAGGGCCATCAGGTGGATGATGGGCTGGCGTCCGCGCTGGCTCTCATGGACGGCCTGTTCGAGCAGGGTGGCGGATTGGGCGAGCGCACCCGAAAGCGCCGCAGCCGTTCCCTGGCTGAGCAGCACCCCGCAGCGCAGCGGACTGTCTTCGAGCGAGATCAGGCGCAGGGCGGCCTCGGCGTGGCGGTGGATGGCGGGAATATCCTGGTGAACGATGGCGATGATGGACTGGATGGCGGCGATTTCACCCTGTTGGGCGGCTTTCAACCCGGCGCGGCGGGATAAATCATCGAGAATGGCGGCGGCCTCGTCCAGGCGGCCATCTGTGACCAGCGCCCAGGTTTGGGCAATCAGCAGCGCCGGGCGAGTTTGGATGACTTCGTCGGGCAGTTTTTCCAGCCAGGTTTGCAGGGTGGCGCTGCCACCGCGCATGACCAGCCCTTTGGCGGTTGTTTCGAGCAGGCTGGCGGCGGTTTCGGGTTCCCCGGCGGCCAGGGCGTGGCCGATGGCTTCGTCGAGAAAACCATTAGCGGCGAACCAGTCTGCGGCGCGCCGGTGAAGTTGCGGAATGGTCGCGGGCTGTTCACGTTTCAGGCGGGTTTGCAGCATCTCGGCCCACAACGAATGATAGCGATACCACAGGCGCTCATCGTTGAGCGGGAGCAGGAACAGGTTGGCGCGCTCCAGGCTTTCGAGCGTAGCCTGGGCGTTGGCCGCTCCGGTGACGGCAGCGCAGAGCGGGGCGCTCAATTTTTCAAGCAGGCTGGTTTGCAATAGGAAGGTTTGGATTTCGGGCGTCTGGCGCTGGAGCACTTCGTCGGCCAGGTAATCGGCGATGTGGCGATGGCTGCCGCGAAAAGCGTGGATAAAGGCGGCGGCTTTCTCGCGGTCGAGCGCCTGTAAGCCCAGCGCCGCCAGTTGCAGCCCCGCCGCCCAGCCCTCGGTACGTTGGTAGAGTTGGGCGATTTCGTTTGCCGCGAGTTCCAGGCGCATGGACTGGTTCAGAAAATCGGCGGATTCCGGCTCGGAAAAACCGAGCGCATCCATCTGGATTTCGGTCAGTTGGCCGCGCACCCGCAGGCGGGGCAGGTCGAGTGGCGGTTCGCTGCGGCTGGTGAGAGCCAGGTGAAAATGGGCGGGCTGGCGCGCCAGGAGTTGGGTCAGCGCGGCGTGAATCCGTTCGTTGTGGATGACGTGATAATCGTCCAGCACCAACACCAGCGGCGAAGTATTTTGGGCGAGGGCGTTGACCAGCACTGCGAGCAGTACATCCACCGGCCACTGGTGAAGCGGGTCATTATCGAGCAGGGTTTGGATGGGTTCGAGCAGGTTGGGAACCTGGGATGCGAGCGCGGCGGCAAAGTAGCGCCAGAACTGGGCGGGGTCGTTGTCGCTTTCATCCAAAGCCAGCCAGCCCAAATGCGCTTCCGTGGCTTGAGTCCATGCGCTGAGCAAGGTCGTTTTGCCATACCCCGGCGGCGCGCTGACCAGCAGCAGGCGGTGACCGAGTTGCAGGCCGCGTTCCAGGTCGGCGAACAGGCGCGGGCGCAGAATCCCAGAGGCTGGGGCGGGTGGAATGGTCAGTTTGGTCTGGATCAGGGGGACGGGCATGGGATGATTGTAGCGCAATTTACATTCGCAATGGGTGTAATTTGGGCAGACATCCAGCCTAAACTAAAAGAAGATAAAATAGCGCGCCGTTTTGTTCATATATGCGCGGTAGGTATTGCCATACTGTTTGAGGCAGACTTCCTCCTCAGCCAAGATCCCAAAATGATTCAGGAGTCTGGCAATTAATAGGATAGCCAGCGCTAACCACGAGCCAATGGCAAGACAGGTTCCAAGGAGCATGAGCGAAGCCAGGGTGATTTGGGGATGCCGAGAGATTTTATAGATGCCGCGCGTGACCGGTTCGTCCAGCGGGGTATTTTTGAAATCAAAGAGCGCTTTCACCAGCCCGATCCACCCGGCTGTCAGGAAAATCATTCCGATATAAAAAACTGGTTGTCCTATTTTCAAAGGCGTCAGGATGAGCAAGGCCAGGCAAGCCAACGCGCAGAGTTTACCGGCGATGGTGAAGGCACGTTGTTTGGGACTCCAGCCAGACCGGTCAAAGAGCCGAGCTACCACTGGTTTGGGAAAGACCCAGAAAAGCACTCCCTCCGTTGCCGCTAACGCCAACAGGCCGAGCCAACCATTCAACCAGCCAATTTGCAGATCAGGGCTAAATTCCATGGGCAGGCCTTTCCGTAGAGGGCATGGCCGTTGTCGCTTCACGAATTTTTTTTATCACTTCATCAGGCTGGCGGGTTGAAAAGGAAATATCCTGCACCGGACCTGCTTTTCTCTTGAACGCGATCACAACGCGCGGGTATTCCAGGAAATTGAACGAGGTGCGATAGCGTTTACGAATGAACATGAAGTGAATCCCGGCGCCACCCCATCTCATTAGCGGCGGGATTTCATCTAATTCGCAGGCCGCGATGTTCTCCAGGAGCACTTGCCAGGTAAAGATGCCAAAAGTGAGTGTCAGGGTCTCTGCGGCCAGTTGGATGGTGAGCGTCCGATAATTCACAACGTAGAAAAAGAAAAATCCGCCGAAGAAGAGCAAAACCCCCGCAAGGAAATCCAACCCGGAGGCTTCTACACGCCAAATGAAGAGCAGAAAGCAAAGCAGCGTGAGTGCCAGGAAAAGCGCCCCGGTTCGCTTTGAAGAAAGTTTCTCGTAATACAAGATTTTATCTGACATGCCAGCGCCCTTTCTTACAACGCAATGCCCGGCTTAAAAAGCACAAGGATAACGTATACACCCTGGTATCGAATTCGGTATACTCAAATATAGTGTAGCACTTCGTAACACTTAAGTCATTCCCTTCGTTTTTGAATTCAAAAGCCACCGACCTCATTACAGAAAAGCTGGATGTCAGCAGTACGCCGACATCCAGCTTGTACATTACACCATAACCCCTGGCTATTCGCCAGCCGTTTCGGAAGGCGCGCTGTCGCCCATGAATTGCAGCGCCGGGTATTGCTCGCTGAAATTGTTGATTTTCTCCATTTCCCGGGCTTGTCATTGATCACAACCTGGACGGGTTCGAGAAGGTCGGGACCTGTGGCGCGGGCACTGGAGCGAGGAAGCTCCAGAACTTGGCCGGGCGATGTTGCCTTCATCCAGCACTAATCAGCAGAAATGTGCATCACCAGATTGTGTCCATGATCGAGCGGGGTAGTTTTGCCATATCCTGGCGGCACGCTGACCAGGTGGTAGCGCATATTGGCGTAATCCTGGGCTGGACTCATCACCCGATTGCCATTAAAATCATTCCAGCACGTTCAATAAATTATTCTGCAAGGTGACCCGATTGCCCGGATGTCAGGGCTTAAAAGGTGTAAGCTGGTGGCCTGTTTACCAACAGGGAGTCCAGCGCTGTGCCGCAACTGTAACCTGTGAACCAAACGGTTCGCAAGAAGCCAGGATGCCTGCCTTGTGTTTTTCCTTCGTTTGTCCTTCTCGAGCAAGGAGGCAGCCTGTTCGGTATCTTTGCTTTTCCGAATAGACCGGCTTTTCGCGCTCAATCCAAACGGGTTGAGCGTTTTTGTTTAAGCCTCTTGCTCGCGTCTATCTTGATGTCGACAAGAGGCTTTTATGAAACCTATCCAGGTCATCAAACGCGACGGTTCGATCCAGCCCTTCGACCGCCAGCGCATCGAAAATGCCGTCTTTGCCGCCACCCGGGCGGTTAACGCCGATGTGGGGCATTCGTGGGCGGAGATGATTTCCTACTCGGTGGTCAGCCTGCTGACGCAGCGCTGCGAGGAACAGGGGGTCAATCCCCCATCGGTGGAACAGATTCAGGATGTGGTCGAGGAAACCCTGACCAAGTCTGACCATTACAAAATCGCCAAAGCGTATATCCTGTACCGCCAGCAGCGCCAGGAAGCGCGCCAAACGCAGCACATGATGCTGGACGGCGAAAAATTGATCGAAGATTACCTTCAGGTAGCCAACTGGCGGGTTTCGGAAAACAGCAACCTGAATTACTCGCTCCAGGGCCTCAAATTCTACCTGGCCTCGGCGATTGCCTCGCAATATTGGCTGAACAAGGTTTACCCGCCCGAAGTGCGCCAGGCCCATGTAAGCGGGGCGCTGCACCTGCACGACCTGGGGGCGCTCTCGGTGTACTGCTGCGGCTGGGATTTGCTCGACCTGCTGGTGCAGGGCTTTTGCGGCGTCTCCGCAAAAGTGGAAAGCGCCCCGCCCAAACATTTGCAGACGGCGCTGGGGCAGTTGGTCAACTTTTTCTACACCTTGCAAGGCGAATCGGCGGGGGCAGTGGCCGTTTCCAACTTCGATACGCTGCTGGCCCCTTTCGTGCGCCATGACGGCTTGAGCTATCCCCAGGTCAAACAGGCCATCCAGGAATTTGTCTTCAACATGAACGTGCCGACGCGCGTCGGCTTCCAGACGCCATTCTCGAACATTACTCTTGACCTGGTCGCGCCGGAAATGTTTCGTAGCCAGCCGGTGGTGATCGGCGGCGAGTACCAGGACAGCACTTATGGCGATTACCAGGTCGAAATGAACCTGATCAACCGCGCCTTTGCTGAAGTGATGCTGACCGGCGACGCCAAAGGCCGCGTGTTCACCTTCCCCATCCCCACCTACAACCTGGCGCAGGGCTTCGATTGGGAGAGCGACCTGCTCGAACCGATCTGGGCGATGACCGGCAAATACGGCATCCCTTATTTTGCCAACTTCATCAACAGCGACATGCACCCCGACGACGCCCGCTCGATGTGCTGCCGCCTGAGCCTCGATAACCGCCAACTGCGCAAACGCATGGGCGGGATTTTCGCATCCACCCCGCTGACCGGTTCGGTGGGCGTTGTCACCCTCAATCTGCCGCATATCGCCCACATCACCGGGGACGAGGCCGAATTCCAGAAAGAACTGGTGCGGCTGATGGAAATCAGCCGTACCAGCCTGGAAATCAAGCACAAGCTGCTCGAACAGTTCATGGAGCAACGGCTTTATCCTAATTCAGCCTACTACCTGCGCCCGGTGAAGGAACGCACCAGCAGGTATTGGAGCAACCACTTCTCGACCATTGGGCTGATCGGGATGCACGAAGCCTGCCAGATGATCACCGGCCTGGGTATTGACGACCCGGCCGGCAAGACCTTCGCCGAGCGCACGATGGATTTTATGCTCCAGGAACTGGAACGCTTCCAACGCGAAAGCGGGAATTTATACAACCTGGAAGCCACCCCCGCCGAAGGCGCATCCTACCGCCTGGCGCGCACCGACCGCAAGCAGCATCCCGAAATCGTCGCTTCGGGCAGCCCGGAGACACCCTACTACACCAACTCCACCCAACTGCCGGTCAATTACACCGATGACCTGTTCGCTGTGCTCGATCACCAGGATTCACTGCAAACTCGCTACACCGGCGGAACGGTCGTCCACATCTTTTTGGGTGAGCAGCTTGACGACTGGCGGCAGGTGCGCCGCCTGGTGCGCAGCATTGCCGAGAATTACCGTTTGCCCTACTTCACCCTTTCACCCACGTTTAGCATTTGCCCGGTGCATGGCTACATTCCCGGCGAACATCCCTACTGCCCCTACGACCACAGCCCCGAAGCGCTGCCAGGTATGGCGTCACTGTCGCGTAACGCAAGTCAGAGACTTGCGCCACAGTCAAATCAAAGGAGTAACACATGGAAACTTAAACCGAAACCCAACAACCCGCTCAGACCGAAGTCAAAATCCCCTGCGAGGTTTACTCGCGCATCGTCGGCTACCTGCGCCCGGTGCAAAACTGGAACGCTGGGAAGAAGCAGGAATTCAAAGACCGCAAAACTTTCGCTGTGAAGGCCGCTCAAGAGCCATGATCAAAGGCTGGGTGCGTACCACCCTGCTCGATTATCCCGGGCATATTGCGTCCTCGGTCTTTTTGGGCGGTTGCTGTTTCCACTGCCCAATGTGCCACAACGCCGACCTGGTGCTGCGTCCCCACAGCCTGCCGGATATTCCCACAAAAACGGTGCTGAACTATCTCGAACAGCGCACAGGCAAGATCACCGGGCTGGTCTTCAGCGGCGGCGAACCGTTCCTGTCGCCGGGGCTGCCGGATTTCTTACGGCAAGCAAGGATGTTGGGCGTGCATATAAAACTGGATACCTGCGGCTACCTGCCGGATGTTCTCGAAAGATTGCTGCGCCAAAATCTGCTGGATATGGTGGCAATGGACATCAAGGCCACACCCGTCCAATATGCCCGCCTGGCCGGGCTGGCGCAAGTTGACCTTGACCGCATCAACGCCAGTATCGCCTTGATCCGTAACAGCGGGCTGCCGTATGAATTCCGCACCACCGTCGTCAGCGATTGGATTACGCCGGATAGCATCGCCGCCATTGCCGATTGGCTGGCCGACGCAGAGCATTATGTGTTGCAACAGTTTCGCGCCCAGGATTGCCTCGACCCGGCCATCAACCAAAAATCCCCCTATCCAGTATCCGTGCTGCTCGAAATGCAGGCCCTCGCCAAGAGAAGATCGAGCATGTGACGCTGCGCGGGGTGTAGAAAGCATAAATTACGATGACCAACACCCGACATGGACTGCTGATTGTTAACACCGGCGATGGCAAAGGCAAATCTACTGCCGCCTTTGGCACGCTGCTGCGCGCCTGGGGGCGCGGTTTCTGTATTTGTGTGGTTCAGTTCATCAAATCCGAGACCGGCAGGTGGGGTGAGATTAAGGCCGCCGAAAAACTCGGCATCGAATGGACACCAGCTGCGACGGCTTCACCTGGCGCTCCAAAGACATGCACGAGACCATCGCCCACGCCCATCACGGCTGGCAACTGGTGCAGGAAAAAATCACCAGCGGCGGATACGACCTGATTTTGCTGGATGAATTTACTTACCCCCCTCCAATACGGCTGGCTCGATCTGGCCGAAGTGCTGACCTGGCTGCAAACCAACCGCCCGCCGGCATTGCACATCATCACCGGGAGCGGCGCCCCGGCAGATTTGATGGCGTATGCCGATCTGGTGACGGATATGAACGCCATC
The DNA here is from genome assembly GCA_020723385.1 of Candidatus Aquidulcis sp. Lineage (GTDB taxonomy): Bacteria > Chloroflexota > Anaerolineae > Anaerolineales > UBA4823 > DYIZ01. Next base: position 23,647 of record DYIZ01000055.1, on the reverse strand, counting down.
AAGCACCCCTACCAGCAGGGCATCCAGGGCCAGCCGGGGATCGAGTTCTGATACCAGGAGACCTATGTCCATCGAAAACATCATCGCCCGCATTAAACCGCTCGACCAGGGAAGCATGGCCGCTGCCCGCACCCGCCAGAACATGCTCACCAAGCCCCAGGGCAGCCTGGGGCGTATGGGATGTTTGGAAGCGATTCGAGTCAGGTAACAGCCGTAGGTGGAGTCCGACCGACACGCGGAGCGGATGGGTGCAGCGGTGGATTTCCTGTTTGCCAAACCGATTCTTTCCACAAAACAGTTGGCGGGCAGTTTAGGTATGCCATTCAAGACTGCCCGGCAGTATATAGAAAAGTTGGTTCGGGCAGGCATCCTGCGTGAAGTAACCGGGTACGCCCGTAATCAAATCTACCGCGCCGATGAGATTTTTAGCGCACTGGACAACCTTCAGGAATAGCCCCAAATCCTGATTTAAAAGCGCAGTCCCCGGCCTAAAAACCGGGGACTGCGGCATGATGGTGTATGAAGAAATTCTCCATTCCCGTACACCAGCATTCCACTATATAGAGAATTCCTTGAGCGTTTTCGGCAACTCAACCCCGTATATGGGGGCTAATTTATGGTTGTATCACGGCTGGCCGAAACTTGTACCCATACACAAGCATCCCCCGCTCATCGCCATCCGAGCGAATCCGGCGGGTGACCATCTCGACCGGCATGCCGATCTCAACAGAGTCTTTGCCCAGGTCGGTCAACTGCGCCGTGACCATTGGACCCTCGGCCAGCTTGACGATGGCAACGGTGTAGGGAGTGGTCTCTTCGTACCCGGCAGGCGCATCGTAAACGGTGGTATATGAAAACACTTCGCCGCGCCCGCTGAATGCAAACTCGGTCTTGGCTTCGTGCCCACACTCGGGGCAGACATCCCTCGGCGGGAAAATCTTAACGTCACAGTGCGGGCATACTTCGCCCATCAAATTGTAACGCTGCTTCTTCAAACGCCAATGGCGAGAAATCTCCATAATCTTCACTCTCCTTTTGTTCGCTGCGTATAAGTTTAGCCAGCCGGGGCTATCAGGAACTATCAGGTTAGCGTATGGCTTATGGCAAATAGTTGATGGTACCTATCATTTGCCATCTGCTAACGCATCGCCAGCTTGCCGCGGTAGCGCACGTAGGTTCCGTAATCAATCTCTGTCCTGCGGGCGACGTAATCCTGCGTTTTGGGTGCCCGGTCTCGGCGCTCACGAATGGCCTCGGTCACGGTGAGGTCGAAGGCATCAGAGCCAGCCCCGGAACCAAAAGAAACCATCAGGATGCGATCCCCCGGTTCGGCAATATCCAGCACAGCCGTCGCCCCAATCAGTGCCGCGCCGGCATACGTGTTGCCGATCAACCCCACCAGCAGCCCGGTCGTGATCTGTTCTTTGGTAAAGCCGAGCATTTTCGCCACTTTCTGTGGGAATTTGACGTTCGGTTGGTGAAAGATGGCATACTTGTAATCGCTGGGCTGAGTGCCCTGGGCGTTCATCAACACAGTTGCAGCTTCAGTGATGTGCTTGAAATAAGCCGGCTCGCCGGTGAAACGCTGCCCGTGCTCGGGGTAATGCTGATATTCGCGCCGCCAGAAGTCGGGCGTGTCGGTGACGAATGAATAGGAGCCGTCAATCGTCGCCAAGGCTTCATCTGCCGGGCCGATGAGATACGCCGCGCCGCCCGCGCCGGCAGTGTACTCCAGCGCGTCGCCGGGCTTGCCTTGAGCGGTATCCATGCCAATCGCCAGAGCGTAATGCGCCATGCCCGAGCCGACTAATCCCATGGCCATCACCATCGCTTCGGAGCCAGCCTTGCAGGCGAATTCCATGTCGGCGGCCTGCACGTGCGGGGCAGCTCCAATCGCCTCGGCGACGATGGTCGAGGTGGGTTTGACCGCGTAAGGATGCGATTCCGACCCAACCCACACGGCACGGATGCCATCCGGCGAGACGCCGGCGCGCAACATGGCGTTGCGCGCCGCCTCAATAGACATGGTGATGACATCTTCGTCCAAACCGGGGACGGCCTTTTCCTTGATTGGTAAGCCCGCGGTGCCTTCGGTCCAAATGCGGGCAACTTCTTTGGCTGGCAACCGGTAGCGGGGTACGTAAGCTCCATAGCCAATTATTCCTACGGGATTAGTCGGTTTCAGTAATGTGTTGTTGGTCATGTCGTCTCCTATAGATTACGACTACACAAGTAGACAAGTAGTCAGGTAAACAAGCGATACCTGTTTACCTGACTACTTGTTTACCTGCCTACTTGTTTTCCATTCTCTCAAAATTTCCTCCGCCCGGTCAATGCGCACCGTCTGCTCGGCGACGAGTTGCTGGGCCAAGGTTTCGATTTGATTACCATCGGCCCCCGCTGCAATGGCGACCTGCCGGGCGTGCAGGCTCATGTGGCCGCGCTGGATGCCCTCGGTTGCCAGGGCGCGCAGGGCGGCCAGATTTTGCGCCAGCCCAACAGAGACGATGATCTCGGCCAGCTCGGAGGCTGTGGTGACGCCCATCAATTCGAGGGCGGCGCGCGCCGCCGGATGAACCTTGGTTGCCCCGCCGACGATGCCTACAGCCAGCGGCATCTCCAGCGCGCCGACCAGGTTGCCCAGGTGGTCGCGGCCCCACGTGCTCAACGATGTGTAGCGCCCGCCGCGGGCAGCGTAGGCATGCGCCCCGGTCTCCACCGCACGCCAATCGTTGCCGGTGACGATCACCACCGGGTCCACGCCGTTCATGATGCCTTTGTTGTGCGTGGCGGCGCGGTACGGGTCGGCGGCGGCGAATGCCCAGGCTTCGATGATTTTGTCACGCACATCCTCGCCGGCGTAGAGACGCCCCGGCGGGGCGTCTCTACCGAATGTCAATTCGGATAACGGGATGGTGCAGCGGGCGCGCGCCAGCCGCCGGTCGCTCAGGTTAGACAGGATGCGCAGGTGGACACGCCCGCCGGTGATGGATTCGATGCGCGGCGCCAGCCGCTCGCAGGCGGTGTTGATGGCGTTGGCGCCCATGGCGTCGCGCACATCGTAGATCAGATGAATGACCAGAAACGGGCCGATGGGGGAATCTTCGATAACGCGGACTTCCAAATCCCGTGGGCCGCCGCCCAGCCGTTCGAGCACCGGGTCTATTGAGGCGGCCTCGGCCAGCAGGCGGTCTTTTTGTTCGAGCAGCGCCAGGCGCGCCGTGGGCAGGTCGGGGGTGTCGAGGAGCTGCATTTGGCCGATCATCTCGGGAGCAGTGGTGTGGGCGATGAAGCCGCCGCCGGCGCGAGCCAGCTTGGCCATGAACGAGGCGCCTGCTACCACCGACGGCTCTTCGATCACCATCGGGACGAGCACTTCGCGCCCGTTGACGACAAAGTTGAGCGCAACGCCGACCGGCAGCGCATACACGCCGATAACGTTCTCGATCATGTGATCGGCCTGGCTGGCGCGCAGCCCGTCATCCCCCGCGAGCGCCGACAAAGCTTCCGAGGTCAGCGCCCCTCGACGGCTGAGTTCTGCCCGGCGTTCTTCCAGGGTCAGATTATAAAATCCGGGTATTCGCGATCCTTGGGAATCGGTCATCTGTCTTTCATCCTCTATAAAATTAAACACAATGGACACGAAGGATTGTCACCAAGATGCTCAAAGGAAACCGATTTTGAAGCCTTCTAATCCTTTATGAAAACCTTTGATAACTTTGTGTTTAGATCCTAACTATACTGTCAGCCGCTGGCAAAAACTATCAAACTTAACGGGTTTGCTCAAATCGGCCAATTTAGGTACAATTAGCATGGTGAGGAACTCATGGTAATTCTGACAAGAGAGCAGCTCGAAGAGCGCCTGGTTGCCCTGCACCAGGCCAGTCTCGAGTTGGTAAGTAACCTGTCTCTGGAGAATGTTCTGGAGCGGATCGTCAACCTGGCGCGCGAGCAAGCCGGGGCGCGTTATGCTGCCTTGGGGGTGGTAGACGAAGAAGGGGAACTGGAGAAGTTCATCCCGGTGGGGATGGCGCCCGATGAGATCGCACAAATGGATCACCCGCCGATCGGCCGCGGGCTGATTGGGGCGCTGCAAAAGGATCGCAAGACGATCCGCGTGCCCGAAATCGCCGATGACGAGCGCAGTGTGGGCTGGCCGCGCAATCACCCGCCGATGCGTTCATTCCTGGGTGTGCCGATCCTGGCTGGCGACCGGCTTCTCGGCCAAATTTACCTCACTGACAAGCAGCGCTACCACGAGTTTACAGAAGATGACGAGCGGGTGATCGAGACGCTGGCAGCCTACGCAGCGGTAGCGATCAGTAACGCCCGCATGTACGAGGGGCTGGTGTCGCGTGACCGGATGCTCACGCTGCGCAATATTGACCTGGCCCTGGTCAACGATGTGGCCGAGACGCTCTCCACCTCGCAAGAAATTGACGATGTGATGGATAAGACGTTGAAGCGGGTGATGTCTTACCTGGGAGTGGAGGCGGGCGAGATTTTCCTGGTCGAGGAGGGGCTGAAAGAGCTGAGATTGGCGCTGCACCGGGGGGAAGCCCCGGAAGTGTTTGCAACAGTGGAGCGGTTCGAGTTTGGGCAGGGTTTCGTGGGGATCGTCGCCGCGACTGCCAAGCCGCTCATCAGCACCGCGCCGCAGCAGGATATGCGCTTTTTACGCAAAGCTGTGGTAGATGCCGGTTTCAGAACGATTGCCTTTATCCCAATGGTGGCGCGGGGTATCGTGGTGGGCGTGATGAGTTTGGCCACCCGCCGCGAGCGGCATCTCAGCCAGCGTGAAATCCAGCTCCTGACGGCCATCGGAGCGTGGGCCGGCATCAGCGTCGAGAACCTGCGCCTTCACCGGCAGGCTCGGCGGCTGGCCGTGCTCGAAGAGCGCGAGCGCATCGGGATGGATTTACACGACGGCATCATCCAGTCCATTTACGCGGTCGGTCTGGCGCTGGATTTCGCGCGCACTGCTCTCGATGACGACCCGGAGCAGTCGCGCGACAAGATTGGCCAGGCGATCGAGGGGTTGAACGAAACCATCCGAGACATTCGCTCTTATATTCTCGATCTGCGCCCGCGCCTGTTTCGCGGCGAGGATCTCAAGAGCGGCCTGCAGCGGCTGGTGGAGGAGTTCAAGGCTAACACGCGCACCGAGGTCACTTTCTCAGGGCCAGACGATGGACTGGCGTGCCTGCCGACTGCGCACGCAACGGCGCTCTTTCACATTTGCCAGGAGGCGCTATCCAACGTCTCCAAGCATTCACACGCTACGCTGGCTTCGGTGCATTTATGGATGGCGCCGCAGCGGGTGCTGCTCGAAATCACCGACAACGGCAAAGGTTTCGATCTGCGCAAAATGAGCGTGACGATGGGACACGGTCTTGCGAACATGCACACACGTGCCCGGAAAGTGGGCGGCGACGTTGAAATCACATCCGAGTTGGGGGAAGGCACGACGCTGCTTGTATGGGTGCCCATGCCATGACCACATTTTCCAGCCGCCAAAACCCCAAGATCAAGCAGATTCGCTCTTTCAGCCAGCGCAAAGCGCGTGACGCCTCCGGCCTGTTCGTAGTGGAGGGCATTCACCACGTGGGCGATGCGATCGAGTCTGGCTGGGTAGAGTACATCGTCTACGCCCCCGAAATGCTCAGCAGCGACTTCGCCCTTGATCTGATCGGCGAGCAGACCCGGCGGGGTGTGCCCTGTTACGCGGTCGAAAAGGATGTGTTCGCCTCTCTGGCCGACAAGGATAATCCGCAGGGCATTTTGGCGGTTGCTCGCCAGCGCCGTCTGGTGCTCGATGCATTGACACCCGATACTTTCCCGTGGGGGGTAGCGCTCGTCTCGCCGCAGGACCCCGGCAATATTGGCACGATCTTGCGCACGGTGGACGCGGTGGGAGCCAGTGGCTTGATTTTGCTGGACAGCGGCGGTCAAGAACACCGCGGCGGTCAAGAACACCGCGGCGGTCAAGAACACCGCGGCGGTACAGGCAGGCAAAGATCACCCGAACACCGATGCGCAGATATTTATCACCCTGGCGCGGTGCGAGCCAGCATGGGCACACTGTTTTGGTATCCGGTTGTGACGGCGGCATTTGATGATTTCGCCCAGTGGTCCAGGCTGCATGGCTACCATGTCTATGGGACTTCGGCGCATGGCAGAGCCCCATATCAGGAAGTTGCTGCGTACACTCAACCGATGATCTTGTTGATGGGCAGCGAACGTGAGGGGTTGACGGAGGGGCAACGCGCGGCCTGCGAGCTGGTCATCAGCTTGCCAATGCGCGGGCGAGCTTCATCGTTGAATTTGGCGGTAGCGACGGGGGTGATGCTGTACGAGATGATGCGGGGGATTCGCTGATTGTCCCTAACCAGCCTAAAGCGGAACCGTTACAACTCGTTTATGTAATTGGTGTTTTTTCTGCAGAGCGTGCATGGGTTAGCGTTTACCGGTTCATTTGCGACCCTTTGAGCACGTGTGACCAGCCGGTGCCGTTGCAGGTTTTACAGCGGTCGTTGAATTCACCCACCATAACTGCGCCGGTGCCTTTGCACTGCGGACACTTGCGGGCGGGCTGCGCCACCAGCACACTGCCTTGCCCGGTGCAAACCAGGCACTGATCGTTATATTGCCCGTAAAGACCGGTCCCCCCACACCAGGCACAGTCTTCGGGGGCGTATTGGATGATGGGCATAACCATTGTATTGTCCTCCTGTCGGATTCGAGCCAGTCTGGCATCATTATACATCCGGGCGGGCCAGGGTGCAAACTCGACAGGTTGGATCGGGGAGGGCAGTTCATCGGCTTGAAAAGATGTGATGGGCTTGGCGCCGCAACGAGCCGAATTACCCCATTCGATTCATGATGCCCTAAATTAATAATAACAAAATATTATCAATATATTCAAACTTCGAATTGATATTATTTAGTAATTGATTGACAATTATAAAACATCATGATAGTATGCATTGAATTATACCAGCGAGAATTTCGCCGGGCGTGAAAGGAGCAAGAATGGATACGCAATCCACAGCGCAGATCCGCCCCGGATGGGCGGCGCGCTTCTTCACAATCTGGTCGGGGCAGGCTTTTTCCCTATTGGGCAGCCAGCTTGTCTCGTTTGCCCTGATTTGGTGGCTTACCCAGACTACCGGTAAAGCAACCGTGCTGACCACGGCCTCCCTGGTCGGTTTGCTGCCCCAGATATTCCTGATGCCGCTGGCCGGCGCTTTGGTAGATCGCTGGAACCGGCGGGTGACGATGATCGTATCCGATGGGATCATCGCCCTGGCGACCCTGGGGCTGGCGGCGTTATTTGCATTCGGGCAGCCGCAAATCTGGCACATTTACGTTTTGATGTTCATCCGCTCGGTTGCCGGAGGTTTTCACTATTCTGCAATGACCGCCTCGACCTCGCTGATGGTGCCTCAGCAGCACCTGACCCGCGTCCAGGGGGCAAACCAGATTTTGCAGGGGGCGATGAGCATCGGCGCTGCGCCTTTAGGGGCGTCTTTTTTGTTGGTAATGCCCATCCAGGGAATCTTGATGATTGACGTTGGCACTGCCTTGCTGGCGATCATGCCGCTGTTTTTCTTTTCCGTCCCTCAACCGCTCCAATCCCAGGCCGCAGAGAATCCTGCCGCCAAAACATCGGTATGGGAGGATTTCGGCGCCGGTTTGCGCTATATGTGGGGTTGGCCCGGTCTGTTGTTGATTGGCGTCATGGCGACTTTTATCAACCTGGTCATCAGCCCGGCTTTCTCCCTCATGCCCATCCTGGTCACCAAACACTTCAATGGCGAGGTGTTCCAGTTTGCCATGATGGAAATGGCGATAGGGCTTGGCGTCATTGCAGGCGGGATCGTGTTGGGCGTGTGGGGAGGTTTCCGCCGTCGAATCTATACCTCGTTGGCCGGGCTAATACTCCTGGGCGTGTCTGCGTTGACCATTGGGTTGATGCCCTCCCAGGGATTCCTGGCGGCTGTTGCTGCGGTCGCGGTGTGTGGCTTCGCACTGCCGATCTGTAATGGCCCGCTGCACGCCGCCCTGCAAGCTGCGGTCGCGCCGGAAATGCAAGGACGCGTCTTCACTCTGGTCGGCAGTGTAGCTTCGGCGATGACGCCCTTAGGACTGATCGTTGCGGGGCCGCTGTCGGACCGTTTTGGCGTGTCTTTGTGGTATATAGCCGGCGGCCTCGGGACGATCTTGCTGGGTGCGGGCGCGCTCTTCGTCCCGGCGATCATTCATTTCGAGGATGGGCGGGGCGAAGCTGTCAAAGCCATCCCCCAGGTATCCGAAAGCTCTGGCGGAATGGCGCTGGGCGGCGTGGACGCCGAATAGACACATTCCGGGGTTGTCAGCAGACATCACCCGGTTGCGTAACAATCCTCCGAAAAAAGGTTCGACCGGCCTCGAAGCCGGTCGAACCCTTTTTGGGATTTTCCTCAAGCCGCGCAGCGCATCCTCACCACAAACCGCGCACGACGAGCAGCAAACCCAGGATGATCAGCGGGATTCCTACGATTGCGCCGATGATGGTGACGGTCAGGATGATGCCCACGATCAGAAACACGAAGCCCAGAACAACGGCGACCAGCCGCCCGGTGAGGGTGATGATCCAGGCTACCAAATCCCAGATGGCCTTGAACGGCCACAAGTACCAGGGGACTCCACTTTTTCGATTGTCAGACATGGCATTCTCCTTTCGTTTTGTCAATCAAGTCTACGCAAAGCGGAGAGGCAGGTTGCATTCTGTTTTGTTTGACATCCCCCAACGATAGCGGTAAACTTTTATCATGCAGCGCCAATACCAAACCGCCCGGGATTCCGACAATCAGCAATTCGAGGAGCTGGTCCAAGATGGGACTACCGCCGCCAAGACGGGCCAGCGCGAGCTGGCGCGCCGCCTGTTACAGCGGGCGACTCTGCTCAACTCGGCGGATGCCCGCCCGTGGCTGTGGCTCTCGGCGACGACCGATGATCCCGCCGAGCAGCGCGAATACCTCGAGTGTGCCGTGGCAGCGGAGCCATCCAACGTTGCGGCCCGCCGCGGGCTGGTGATGCTCTCCGGGAAAGCCGAGACCCCTATGGCTGCGACCGGGAGCGGGCTGTTCAGCCGGTATTTCGCCAATCAGCCGGCAGAAGTCGCCGCACAGACTTTTCTGTGCCCGCAGTGCGGCGGTCACATGACGTATAGTGTTCAAAAAGGCGGACTGGCTTGCCAATCCTGCGGGTTTGTGCAGGCCGGGGAGGAGCGCCTGGCCGCAGACGAAGCCGAGCGGCCGATGGATTACGTGCTCCCCACGAAGGCCGGCCACAATTGGGCGCAATCCCAACAGCGGGTGAGCTGCGAGCAGTGCGGGGCTGTGTCGCTGCTGCCGCCAGCCCAAAAAGCCGACCGCTGCCCTTACTGCGGCTCCAACCGGTTGATCGGGACATCGGCCGAAATGGAATTGATAGACCCGCAGGTGACGGCCCTGATGCAAATTGACGCCGAAGAGGCCCAACGGCGCGTGAAACAATGGCTGGGCAAGGGAATTTTTGCCCCCGATGATCTGGCTTTGAAAGCCGGTGGGCTGCACCTGCGCCCGGCGTATTACCCCTTCTGGACGTTCGATGGATCGCTGGTAATCGGGTGGGCGTGTGAAGTCAACATCGGTACGTCCAAAAACCCGCAGTGGTCGCCGCGCAGCGGTAAGGAATCGGAATTCTTCGATGATGTGCTCGTGCCGGGGCTGAAGGCGTTTTCGATGAACGACATGAGCGGCGTCGAGCCGTTCAACCTGAAAGACCTGGTCGAGTTTCGGCCGGAATATATGGCCGGCTGGCCCGCGCTGAACTACGACCGGCCTTTATCCGATGCTTCGCTGATGGCGCGCGAACGCGTGATCCTGCCGATACGCGCCTCGCTGCCATCACAGGTCGAGCCGGGATACGAGAAACGCAATTTCAGGATGGGCGCCGGCGAGTGGAGCGGGCTGACTTTCAAGCACGTGCTGCTGCCCCTGTGGGTGGGGATGTACAATTACCAGGGAAAGAGCTTCCGTTTGCTCATCAATGGGCAGACCGGCAGGGTAAGCGGCGCCAAGCCGCGCGACAATATCAAAGTCGTTGCTATTATCGCAGGCATTTTACTGACATTGGCTGTTTTGGGGCTGGGACTCTATGCTCTGTGGATGTTGTTCGGGAATTCACTGATGACCGGACTGGGGCAGTAAAATGGGTTATTGGCAAATGATGCGCCGCTGGTTTCGAGTATTCGACCAGCGGCGCACGATTTTGTGGTTACCAGTGATTTCTTATGGAATCGATTCGGCGATGCGGAGCAGATCCTCATCGGATACATCTGGCGAGCCGCTCAACAAATAGGTTTGCTCGCCCATTTTCCACATCAAGACCCGCCCAATGCGGGTATCCCAGGTTTGGGTATCGGCATTCCAGCCGCCGTGCACGAAAGCCGCTGGCTGCCCATTGATCTCGACAGTCTTGATGCTCTCCGGGCCGACGACATTGGTTGCGTTGAGTGGCTCGATGGTCAACCCGATTACCGACGCTTGCCTATCCTCCGTTGTACGGCTCCAGCCAATGCTGACCGGTGTAAACTGGTCATCGAAAAAAGTGATCGTGACGGTATCATCCTGGGTAAACCCTTCTGGAACCCAGGCTGGCAGGCGGATGGGATAGGGCAAGGTTGCTTGCGCTTCCTCGAGGCTGAGTGTCATTCCGGGGGCGATTTGGACATCGCCGCCGCCGGGATATTCTTCGGTTTCGCTGAAGGTCACGCCTCCAATGGAGCGGATGACCTCGACCAGTTTGGCGCGGGCAGTGGGTGAAATTGCCAAAGTCAGGGTAACTACCAGGCACAGGGCTGCCAATCCCAGAGCGATGCGTCTGACGAGTTGCGGCCTCTTTACCGGTGAGATGGCGGGCAGCCGGGGGGCGGCAAGTGTGATACCCTGGACTCGAGCGGTCAATGCGCTGGATGGGGCTGCCTGCATACCGAGCAGTTGGCGCGCCAGGGACAGGTCAGCCGCGTCGTTCGCTGGCAGGCTGGCAAGTGACGCCTGGCTTGGGTCAGCAGCGTCCAGGCAAGTGAAAAATTCCCGATCTGAAAGTGCGTTCATCGCAAATCATCTCCTTGAAGCTCGATGCGTAATTTCCGCAGGGCGCGGCGCAGCCTTTGGGCGACCGCCGCTTCATTCATGCCCACCAGTCCGGCAATGGCGCGATTGGTGTGCCCCGCGCCGAAGCGCAGGGCGATGATCTCGCGGTCCACCGGGTGCAGGCCGGTCAGGGCAATTTGGATTTGCCGCCAGTCGTTTTCCGGGCCGGTTTCCGTTGGTGGACCCGGTTCCCCAACCAAATTCGATGGTATTTCGACGCAGTCGGGGCGACGTCCCCGCTGTCGCAGCCATTCTTTGACGCCGTTGCGGGCAATACCCCACAGCCACATTTGATGCGTTCCTTTGCGAGGGTCATATCCCTGGCGGCGCTCCCAGGCGCGGGCGAAAATGTCAGCGGTGAGGTCTTCGGCTGCCTCAGCGCCCAGGCGGTAGCGCACGTAGTTGAGCACGCGGCCCAGATCGCTCTGGTAGAGCCGGGTGAAATCTTGCTCATCGAAACCGGTTTTTGTACTGGCGGTCTCTCCGACACGCCTCAAACTGAGAATATCCATTGGGCAATCTCCACAGGTTGTTCTATCATACTATACGGCGAGTCTAGGGAAAGTATGACATTGAAAAATACCGAAAAAAGGATGTCCGCCTGGGGCATCGCCTCAGGCGGACATCCTTTTTTCGAAATTCTCCGTGGCTGTTCTATGGGATCGCTTCGGCCATCTGCACCAGCGCTTCGAGTGAGACGATGGTCGAGTCTGCGGAAAGGGTGTAGACTGCGCCTTCCCGGCTCCAGCTCAGGACGATCAGCGAGGTTTCTACCCACTCGCGGGTATCTGCGTTCCACAGGCCGCGCTGCAAAGCTGCCGGTTGGCCGTTGACCTGAATTTCCTCGACACCCCCCTGCCCGACGATGTGCTGGACGTTATCCTGGGCCGGATATTGGATGTTCAGGTCAATGACAGCCTCCCCGGCGGGGTTTTCCCAACGGAGCCAGGCGATTCCCACTTGAAAGACTTCCCCATCCGGTGCGAGATAACGAATCTCGTTGTTCAGCGTAAACCCGTCGGGCGTCCAGCCCGGTATCCCGAACTCGAATCCCAGCTTCTCCCGAACTTCGTCCAGATCGGCGACATCGTAGGATTCATACGAACGGGTGGTGATCCCCGCTTCCTCAAGGGATTGATGGGTATAGAGCGAATAACTACCGATGGCTCCCGGCGGCAGGTCGGCTTCCTCCATGTGCTCGACTTCGTTGAAGATCAATCCGCCGATGTTTTGAACGATATCCAGCGCGGCGGCGCGGGCAGTGGGCGAGACGGCCATCGTGATAGTAAATACCAGCAGCAGTGCGACGAGCACGACTGCCAAACGTTTGACAAAAGTGATTTTGCGGCCAGACATGGTTTCAGACATGGTTTCAGACATGGCTTGCTCCTTGTTTGAAAGTTTTTGGTATAAGGATTTTGCAAACTCACGCCGCGGCGGTTTTCGAATTTGGTAGAGAAATTCGTCGTTCATGGTTCTATCTCCCATTCAGCGCGCAGTTTTTGCACCACGCGGCTGAGAATGGTTCCAACGTTGGTTTCACTCAGACCGGTCTGTCGGGCAATGGCGCGGTTGGTGAGGCCGCCGCCATATTTGAGAGCCACCAGCTCCCGTTCGCGATCCGGCAGGCGACTCAGCAGGGTTGACAATCGGGCAAGGTCGCTGCGACGCTGGATGGCCTCTTCCAGCGGGCTTTCATTGGCCGCAAGGGGGATGTCGTCCAGGGGGAGTTCGCGCGCCCCCCGTCGGAAGTGATCGGCGGCCAGGTTGCGGGCGATGGTGAACAGCCAGGTGGAGAAGGCGCTCAGGTCGCGGCGGTAACGCTGGCGGTGGCGCCAGGCTTTCTCGAACGCGGCGGCGGTCAAATCCTCGGCGAGCTGGTCATCGCCCACCCGGTAGCGCAGGAAGTTGTAGACGCGCGGCATCTCCTCGGCGTAGACCGCTTCCCAATCCACCGGTTGAGCCGGGCTGATCAAGCGCTTGAGCAAACGGGACTGTGTGAGCATCTCGATGTATTATACGGGGAAGAGGGGAAAGTATCACAAACAAAATGAACCGGCTGGCGACGATGCTCTGCGTCGTCGCTTGGGGTGTGACGCTCCGCGTCGTGGCAGAGGGGCGGGACGCGGAGCGTCTGGCGGGGTGTTCCCACGCAGAGCGTGGGAACCAGGAAAGAATTGCTGCGAATCTGGTTGCGTCGTAACGTAACCTAATCTATACTATAGCGTATGAAACCCACTCCAAACCCCAATCTGGTCAATCCCCACCTGGAAGGCGGGCCATTCTTTTGGGAGGGCGGGCCGGTGGGCGTGCTACTCTCGCACGGTTTCACCGCCACATCTGCCGAGGTGCGGCCGCTGGCGCGCACATTCCAGCAACACGGCTATACCGTCGCCGGGCCGCTGCTTCCGGGGCATGGAACCTCCCCCGAGGAGATGAACCGCAAGCGGTGGCCAGAATGGGCTGCCGCTTTCGACGAGGTCTACCGCAAGCTGGCGGCGCGCTGCGAGCATGTCTTCGTCGGGGGTGAGTCGATGGGCGGGCTGCTGGCGTTACATCACGCTTCGAGCCATCCGGAGATTGCCGGGGTGATCGTCTACGCGCCGGCGTTGTTGGTGCCGTCAAAGATCAAGCCGCTGCTGGCTCCGCTGATCGCCCCGTTCGTCAAAATCCAGCCCAAGCCGCACCAGGAACCGAACGCCACTGATGCGCTCTGGCAGGGCTACCGGGTGAACCCGGTGGCGGCTGCGGCGCAGATGTTTGCCTTGCAGCGCGTGGTACGCCGCCGCCTGCCGCTCATCCGCCGCCCGATCCTTGTGATTCAAGGCCGCCTCGACCCGACATTGGATCCGTCTGGCCCGGAGTTGATCAACCGGCGGGTGCGATCCACGGTGAAGGAGATTCACTGGCTGGAAAATTCCCACCATTGCCTGGCGCTGGATGTCGAATGGGAGCAGGCAGCCAGCCTGTCGCTGCAATTCTTCGAGCGGGTGTTGAGTTTCAATAACCAGTGACGAGCGGCTGCATGGCTGGATACATCAGAATCCAACAGGGATAGACAGGATGAACAGGATAAAAATCTCTATCGAATCCTGAATATCCTGTGTATCCCTGTTCATATCTTTTCAAAGGCAAATTGATCCTTAAAGGAGTCACGATGACCCGCATCTTCCGCTGGTACGACTACATCACTTTCAGCATCTATTTCTTCGGCCTGACCACCTTATCGCAAACGCTAACCCCGCTGGTGGTGCCGCTGCTCGTCCAGCAGTTCGTCGGCGAGGCGCAGCAGGGCACGTTCTACGGCACGATCCGCCTGTGGTCGTTGATGGTGGCGCTGCTCTGGCAGTCGTTGACGGGGATGCTCTCGGATCGCAGCACGCTGCGCTGGGGCCGCCGCAGGCCGTTCATCGCCATTGGAACGCTGGCCCAACTGGTGGTGATGGCGCTGATCGGCTTTTCCGCCGGGCTGGAGGGGATAACGGGCTATTGGGTATTGTTCGCCCTGCTGCTGTTGTCGTCGCTGTCGTCCAACACGGCCCACGGGGCGGTGCAGGGCATCATCCCTGACCTCGTGCCGGAGGAGAAGCGCGGGCGCTTTTCGGGGGTCAAGGCCATCCTGGAAGTGCCACTGCCGGTCATCATCGTCTCGTTTACGATTGGCAAATTGATTGCAAAAGGCAATATGTGGGGCGGCCTGCTGCTAGCGATGGGCATTTTGGTGGCCGTGATGCTGTTGACCATGCTTGTGCCTGAAAAGCGGCATACTGAAATCACGCCGCTGGATTGGACGCCGTTTTTACGCCTGATCCTGATGACGGCGCTGTTCACGGTGGTTATCCTGGGGGTTGGCGCGGTAGTCAATCTCGTCATCGGGCGCATGGCTGGCGTAACTGACCCGGCGGTGATGTTCGGCGTCATGTTCACCGCCGGGCTGCTGGCGATGCTGCTGGCGGTGGGGATGGGGGTGTGGCTGAGTGTGCAAGTCAGCATTGGCGGCGCGGCGCGTAAAAACCCATCCTTCGCCTGGTGGGTGGTGAGCCGGCTGGCCTTCCTGGTCGGCTCGACCAACCTGGCTGGCTTTGCCGTTTACTTCTTGCAGGGCCGCCTCGGGCTGGAAAAATCCGAGGCGGCTGGGCCAGCCAGCACGTTGATCATGATTGTGGGAGTATTTATCCTCTTCCTGGCGCTGCCAAGCGGCTTTTTGGCAGACAAGTTTGGGCGCAAGCCGCTGCTGGTCACGAGCGGCCTGCTGGCGGCGACAGGTACGCTTGTGCTATTGCTATCGCCAAGCATGATCGCGATTTACATCGGCGGTATCCTGGTAGGGATGGGCACCGGGCTGTTCTACACCGCTAACTGGGCCTTGGGAACGGATATCGTGCCGAAGGCGGAGGCCGGCCGCTACCTGGGAATCTCCAACCTGGCCGGAGCGGGGGCGGGCGCGGTGGGCGCATATATCGGCGGCCCGATTGCCGATTACTTCACAGCCAACTTACCCAGTGTGCCAGGCGCCGGGTACGTGGTGCTGTTCGCCATTTACGGGATGTTGTTCCTGTTCTCGATTGTGGCGCTGCTGGGGGTGAGGATGGCTGGAACAGAAAAGCAGGACGGGACGCCTGCTTCAATCAATTCGATGAGTGAGTGATGACCGCCGACCGTTGACCGACGACCGTGGTCTGCGGTCGTCGGTCAACGGTCTTTTTTTGCTCTTGACATAGAACATGCGTTCGTGTACCATTAGGGGCGCCAAAGGAGAACGTCCAATGTCCCCCAATCAAGATACGATCAATGAATTCGTCGGCGTCGCGCACGGCGCTTTTGCCCGCGTCAAAGCGATGCTCGCAGCAGACCCCAGCCTGCTGGATGCCCGCTCCTCCGTGGATGAATCGGCCATCGAGGCTGCCGCCCAAATGGGAAATGTCGAGATCGCCGAGTTTTTGCTGTCCCAGGGCGCGCCGCTCGACATCTGCACCGCCGCCATGATCGGTTTGCAGGAAAAAGTGGCGCAGCTCCTCGCAGACGACCCCACCCAGGCGCAGGCCAAAGGCGCGCACGGCTTCCCGGCGCTGTATTTCCCCGTCATTCGCGGCCATCGAATAATTGCTGAAATGCTGCTCTCCGCCGGAGCCGACCCCAACGCCGGCGAGGGCGGCATGACCCCGCTGCACGGCGCAGTCATGTTCGGGCAGGCAGCTATGGCGCAGTGGCTGCTCGATCACGGAGCCAGCCCGAACCCCAAGAATTATGAGGGCAAAACGCCTCTTGAGATGGCAGTGGGAGCTGGCAAGGAAGATATTGCCGCGATTCTGCAAACGGCGGTTGGTGGAAAGTAGCCAGTGATCGGTTATCAGTGATCAGTGACTTTTCCACCAGATGCCAGGGGTTGAAACCCCCTGGCTATCCCGTCAAAGTCGCCTGAAGGCGGCTGCCAAGACCATATTATGGCTCAAAAGCGCTGGTTCCAGTTCGCTTCAGCGGACTTCAGCAACGAGCCGTGGATTGATTGCCACGGCGGGCCTAACAGCAAGTTACCGAACGCTCTCGGATAGAAGTTAAGGAGGTCTTATGTCTGGCGATTGGGATGAGATAAAGAAAGCCATATTTCCGCTCAAGGATTACGAAGATTTGTGCCGCCGCTGGCAGGTATCGTTTTCGTATCCGTTCGTACGCGAGACATTTAATTTTTCAATGCCAGAGCTTGTCACCTACACCCAGCTTGGATTGGGAGGGGATCCGCGTGGCCGTTATACCGGCTATGCCTCGATGCTGGTCATAATATTTACGGAGCTGCATCAAGCAGGTGTTCAAGATCTCCTGGATTTGAAGGTACGGGTAGAGACCCGTGAGCTGTTGGAGATATTTTCTGAGCAGAGCGGGATTCATGCCCCGGATATCGCAGCAGCGTTGAAGTATTTGATCTACTGGTTCATCCCAATGGAAAAGTTGTTGAGCGGATTAGTGAGGGATGATCCCATCATTAGCGACGCGATCAAATTGCTGCGCGGATTGGGGATACGCACCAACCTGGATATGTTGCAGCAGGGGATCAGCGCGGCAGGGCGCAAGGCGCTAGCCGATGCCAGCGGGCTGCCGGAGCCTGTTATCTTAGAATTGGTGAATCGAGCTGATTTCTCACGGATGCCCTGGGCCAGCAAGGCCACCATCTCAAATATCATCGGAGCAGGGTACAGCAGCCTGGCCAGGCTGGCCAATGCCAACCCCGAGCAGCTTTACGCAGATTTCTTCCGTTATGGCAAAGCCATTGGGAAAAACCTGAAATTCGGCAACGAGATCGAAAACAGCTACCGAATCGCAAAAATTGTGCCTGTCTTGCTGCAAGAAGACCAGCTCGGGGTTTACCCATGAATTTTCCTCAACTCTTTCTCACCCGCTATACCGTGCTCTACGACTTCTTCATCGGCGGCTATTGGGCGAATGTGCCTGAAAACCTGATGCGCCAGCGGCCGTCCCCACGCGTCAACTCGATTGCCTGGATTTTGTGGCACCTCACCCGCGTCGAAGACGCCGGGATGAACCGTTTTGTGGTTGACCGCCCCCAGGTGTTCGATGAAAACCAATGGATGCAGCGTCTGAATCTCCCTTGGCGGCACAACGGCAACGGCATGACCTCCGCCGAAGTGGACGAGCTGAACCAACGGATTGATTTGCTGGCGCTTCACGGTTATTCAGACGCGGTCCACGCCCGCACGCTCGAAATCGTCGGCCAGCTCGACCTCGACAGCCTGGACGCCAAAATGGATATGGACCGCTTGCGTGTGATCCTATTCGACGAAGGGCTGGCAGGCCCTCAGGCCGCCGGGCTGCTCGAAAATTATACCGGCTGGAGCAAAGGCAAATGCCTGATGAGCTTCGCGCTCACCCACCCATTCCAGCATATTGGTGAGATGGAAGTCATCGCCAGCTTGCTCGGCGTCGAATTTTAAGGCTATCTATCTATGACAGGATAAGATACAAGACTTCCCCCTGAGTACGGCTTATGAAATTTAGCCACAGAGCGCACAGAGAATACCGAGAATCAACTCGAAACCCCTCGAATTTCTCAGTGGACTCTGTGTTCTCTGTGGCTAAAATCGGCGAAAACCTGCGCCCCAAAGATCACACAGCCGCTGGCAGGTGATAATCTAGCAGCTTGCAATACAACGGCTTGAATTCAAGCGGCTTGCCATACCGTAAAATAACAGCGCTCTTTGGGGAATCCATCTTCCCTTTTCGCACCTTGACAGTCTCACCGCTCAACACATCCGGGTAGTTGCCATCCGGCAATTGCACGGCCACGGGGCGTTCATCGCCAGACACGTTGAACACACCGTACAGGCTGGCTTCAGGATGCTGCCAAACGGCCTGGATGCCCACTTCGGCTTCTACGAAATAGAATTTACCGTCCACGAGCGCCGGGTCTTTTTTGAGCTGGGCCAATTGGGTCAGGAACGGCTGGAGCTTGTAGTTGCCCCAGGACACTTTGTCCACATCGAACAGCGAGGGCGTGTGTTTCGCCCCTGATTCCTGACCGCCGTAGATCAGGAACGCCCCCCGGTTGAAGGCCTCGAACGCCGTCCAGGCCAGCGCCTGCGCTTTGGATGGCGCAAGGCGCATGATGCGCGCCTGATCGTGGTTTTCGACACAGCGCATCTTGACGAAATTGGCCGGGTAGATGCAATCCTGGAGGCGCAGCATTTCGAGGTAACGCCGCACCGACACCTCGCCCAGCACGGCTTGCTGGTAAATCGGCCAGATATCGTAATCGTAGGTCAGGTCGAAACCGGCGTACAGCTCACTGTCCGACAGCCCCGACAGCCCCTGAAAGCGCCGGTAGCCCACCCACCCGGCATGCACCGACTCGGCCAGCCAGATCACGCCCGGCTTGACCTTCGCCACCGCGGCCCGCGCCCGTGTCCAGAAATTCTGCGGCAGCAGCGAAGCCACATCACAGCGGAAGCCGTCCACGCCAAACAGCGCCCAGCCTTTCAGCGTCTCGATGAGATACTGGCTCAGCCCGGGGTGCGGGTGCTTCAGGTCAATCACGTCCGACCAATCGGGCACGGTCGTCACCGGTTTGCCGCTCTCATCCTGGTGAAAATACTCCGGGTGCTTCTTGACCAGCGCCGAATCGTGCGAAGTGTGATTGTAGACCACGTCAATCATCACCTTCAGCCCCAGGGCGTGCGCTTTTTCGATCAGGCGGGCGAAATCCTCCCGCGTGCCATATTCGGGATTGACCCCGCGGTAATCCTGGATCGAGTATGGGCAACCCAGGCTGCCCTTTTTGTTGAGCTGGCCGATCGGATGGATGGGCATGAACCAGATGATGTCCACCCCCATCGAGCGGATGCGCTCCAGGTCGGCCTCCACGTCGGCAAAAGTGCCGTTGGGGCCGTGGTTGCGGACGTAGATTTCGTAGAGAACGAGATTGCGGTATGATGCAGGCGTATCGTGAGCCATAGGACACCTTTCAGGATGAATGATATATTGCTCGCGGCGGATGATGCGGTTGCTCGCAACCGACATCCGCCGCATCGAATACGGGGATTGTCATCCCCTCTGAGCGATTAATTCAGGATATTTCAAAGCTCCAGAGATTCTACCCGATTTCGAGGTAAACAATGACAGGATTCACATCTCCATCTGATCCAAAGGGATTCAACGCCCAGGTGTGGGACATCGTCCGGCAGGTTCCGGCGGGTAAAGTCACCACCTACGGGCAGATTGCGACGATGATCCCCCCGCCCGGCGAGATGACCCTGCGGGATTACGAAGCCTTCGGGGCGCGCTGGGTGGGCGGGGCGATGGCGAATTGTCCCGAGGATGTTCCCTGGCAGCGGGTGATCAATTCGCAGGGGAAGATCAGCCTCCGCCAGGGAGCCTCAACACAGCGTGATTTGCTCGAAGACGAGGGGATCGTCTTCGACGAGCGCCACCGGGTGAATCTCGCCGTCTACGGGTGGGATGGCCCGCCGGAAGAATGGCTGAAACCCCGCGGGCTGCTGGCCCCTCCCCGGTTGTCGAAACCCACTCAGCCCAGTTTGTTTTAGGGTTTGTTCGGGCTTGTAGACTCACTAGATGAAAATCCTTGCTCGCGCCGGATGAAACACAAACCGCCCACAAGGAGCTAGGCTACGTTTTTTGGCAGACAATTCGCACCAACCTGACAGGAGGCAATCATGTCGAAGCAAACCATCGTCATCATCGTTATCGTGATCGTTGTTTTGTGCTGCTGCCTGGCGTTGTGCGCCGCGTCCCTGGCAAGTGGGTATTTCTTCTTCGCGTCGAGATCTGTCGCTGCTGTCACACCGATCTATCTCGTTCCCACGCCTGTGCTGGTGATGCCTACAATGCCGCCGGCTCCCACTGAGCCGCCGCCCCTGCCGCAAGCCACACCCGCGCCTACGGCTACGACTGCTTACACCGGCGGCGAGGCGCTCTTCGAGCTGAGCGACCCATTTATGGAAGATGACCGCGTCGGCGAGATCAAGTTCCGGCTGATGGAGCTGGGTTACGAGATTTGCACGGTGACCAGCGCGTTCTACAATTACCAGGCCGTGGCCGCGGTGCGCCATTTCCAGGCAGTCAACGGTCTTACGGCTAATGGAATCGTCGGGACAGATACCTGGGATGCGCTCTTCAGCGACAGCGCCGTTCCAGCCCCGCCGGTTGACGCCCCGCAGGCCAATGTCGAAACGCTTTTCCCGGTTTCTGAAGGAATTGCCCTGGCGACGGATGGCGAGTCACTCTGGATAATGGACGCGGGCGGCCTGTTCAATATCTTTAGCCTGAGCGATGGGGAATTTGGCGGCTTTTTTATGGTGGAGGGACTGCCAGGCGAGGAAGCCTACCAGCCGTCGGCGTTTTTCTTCGATAGCCCTTACCTTTGGATCGCACAGCAGGGTGAGACGGATGGTTTGTTGCAAGCCTACGATCCGTCCGATGCCAGCCCGGTCGAGGGTTTGTTCAAGCCGGTTTTCAACGAATCGGCTCATTTTCCATCTCAATCGCTGTATCGCACGATGACTTTCGATGGCGGCCGTTTTTGGGTTGTAGCCGAAGATTTGAGCAACCAGCAAGTGCTGCTCCAGCCGGTTGACGCCAACAGCCGCGCTGCCGGCGACCCGCTCCGTCTTGGGATGAGCAGCGGTTACGGATACAGCTACGCGCTGGCATTCGATGAACGCTCGGGCCTGTTGTGGGCCATCTATGCCGACGAGATTTTCGGTGAATACGCGGTCGTTTCGGTTAACCCGGAGACCGGTGAGGTCGGGCGGGCGATTGGGCCTTGCGGCCAGCAGATGGCTTTCGACGGCGCTTACCTGTGGATCGCCGCCGAGACAAGCGGCATCCTGCAAGCGGTTGACCCCGCCAGCGGGGAAGTGGTAGCCCAGGTTTTCCTGGATGGAATGATCACGGCGATGGTTTCGGACGGCGAGCAGCTCTGGATTCTCGACGCCGGTGGAATGCTCTCGGTGGTGAGTGTGCCGTGAGGTGATAGAACTCACAGGTTTTTTAAACCTGTGAGGATTCGGAGGCAACGATGCATCTCGACGAAGTTCTCGCCCAACTGCAATCCATGGCCAGCCCGGAGAACGTGGCCGGCATGGCTAAATTCGCCATCAGCTCGCAGAACACGCTGGGCATCTCGATCTACGATCTGCGCAGGATTGCCAAAGCCAACGGCGTTGACCACGAGCTGGCGCAGCAACTGTGGAAGACCGGTATCCATGAGGCGCGCATCCTGGGCAGTTACATCGCCGACCCGGCGCAAGCCACGGAAGCGCTGCTCGAAAGCTGGGTGATGGATTTCGACTCGTGGGATGTGGTGGATCAGGTGGTCGAATACATCGGCAAGACGGCCTTCGCTTGTGACAAGGTTTTCGAGTGGGCGCGGCGGCCCGAGGAGTTCGTCAAACGCGCCGCTTTCGCGCTGATCGCCGAGCTGTCGGCGCACGACAAAAAGGCTCCCGACGAAAAGCTGGCGGCCTTCTTCCCGGTGATTGTGGCAGCCTCGGACGATGATCGCAATTTTGTAAAGAAGGCGGTCAATTGGGCGCTGCGCAACCTGGGCAAGCGCAGCCCGGCGCTGAACGCCCAGGCGATTGCCGCCGCCCATGAGATTCAAGCCCTGGGGACGCGCCCCGCCCGCTGGATCGCCGCGGATGCCTTGCGCGAATTGACCAGTGAGAAGGTGCAGAACCGGTTGAAGGTGGCAGGTTGATGGTATCTCTGTTCGCACCGCTCTGCGGTGCGAAGCCCCCCCGACGCTCCGCGTCACGAAGTCTGACACCGCAGAGCGGTGTCAGGAGAAAAGGAGGTTGAAATGCGTACCAGTGACTGTGTCCAATGCGCCCATTTCCCTTGCGGAGATGTCAACCACGCGGCCTATATCGTCCCATCAGTAGAAGTTGACCTCCAACGGGTTTCGATCATCCTGATCTCGGAGGCCGCACCGCCCAATCCCGGCGATTATTACTATGCTGCGGGCAATCCATTGTTTGCCGAAACCACTTTGCTCGCCTTCAATGACGCGGGCATACCGGTCAACTCGATGCAAGATATCCTCGAGCGGGGCATTTATCTGACCACCGCGGTGAAATGCGGGAAGACCGGCTACGGCATCCAAACCGGCACGATCAAAGAGTGTGCCTTACTTCTCGAACAGGAGTTAGCCCTGTTCCCGAATGTCAAGGTGTTTCTGCTGATGGGCGATGTCGCCATCAAAGCGGTCAATGACATCGCCCGCCGGGCAGGCGAAGGGCGGGTGATCCCCGCCGGTTCGACCTACAAAATTCGCGGGCAGGCATATTTCTTCCGGGGCCGGCGGGCGTTTCCGTCTTATCTGCAAGCCGGGCCGAGCTTTTTCATCGAGAAGAGCAAGCGCAAAGTGATCGCCGAAGATATCGCCAGTGCTTTTGCTCTGGCCAAAAGCTAAAGGAGATGATGCGTTATGGACAGAAAGGATCTACTCAAAGCTATTGCTCCCTGCGGCCTGGTGTGTTCCACCTGCACTGCCGCCAAAGAGGGTGACATCCAGGTTCACAGCAGCGCCTTACTGAGCCTTTTGGAGGGTTTCGATGGTTTCGCCGAACGCTTCTCGGCGTTCCAGCCCGCCCTCAAGAAATACCCGGAATTCAAAGAAGTGTTGGCTTTGTTTGATAATGCAAGCTGTACCGGATGCCGCCAGACGAACCAGTGTTTCCCCGATTGCCCCGTGTCGCCCTGTGCTCGGGAAAAGGGAGTTGACTTTTGCGCCGAGTGCGAGGATTTCCCTTGCGACAAGATACGATCCATCCGGCCGTTGGGCGCTAAATGGCTGCTGGCTGGGCGTCGGATGCAGAAGATCGGAGTCGAGGCCTATTACGAAGAGGTCAAATCCAAATCGCATTACACCGCGTGAGTAACCATGAACAAAACCGAATTTCTCGAAACTGTGTTGACTTCTCGCCAGCAGTGGGATT
>DYIZ01000054.1 GCA_020723385.1 Candidatus Aquidulcis sp. | reverse complement strand
ACTCTCTCTGCTTGATGAACCACGCCTGGCTGTTGATGAGTTTCTCCTTGGCCGCGGGTTTGACGCGGTCATACGTTCCGTCGGGCAGCATGATCCGTGATTTGACGTTGTCTTTTTGGTAGATTGCCAGGATTTCGTCGCGCAGATGACGCACCATGGCGGGTTCCTGCACCGGGAAGAGCACCTCCACCCGCCGGTCGAGGTTGCGCGGCATCAGGTCGGCGCTGCCCAGGTAGATCTCTTCTTTGCCGCCGTTGCGGAAGTAGTACACCCGGCTGTGCTCGAGGAAGCGCCCCACCACGCTGCGCACACACACGGTCTCGCTGATCCCTTTCAGCCCAGGCCGCAGGCAGCACACCCCGCGCACGATCAAATCCACCTGCACGCCGGCTTGCGACGCCCGGTAGAGCAATTGGATCATGTGATCGTCTACGAGGTGATTGATCTTGAACAGCAAATAGCCTTTCTCGCCTTTTTGCTGGTGTTCGATCTCCCGCTGGATGAGCGCCTCCATGCGGGTGCGCAGATTGATGGGGGCTACCAACAGCTTGCGGAAATCCTGCTTGGATGAGTAACCCGTCAGGTAGTTGAACAGATCCGTGGCGTCAGCGCCGATCTCGTCGTCGCAGGTGAACATGCCCAGGTCTTCGTACAGTTGCGCCGTGATGGCGTTGTAATTCCCGGTAGCGAGATGAATATACCGGCGGATGCCGTCGCCTTCCTTGCGCACGACCAGCGCGATCTTGGAGTGCGTTTTCAGCCCCAGCAGGCCGTAGATGACGTGGACGCCTTCACGCTCCAGTGTCTTGGCCCAACTGATATTGCTCTCTTCATCGAAGCGCGCTTTCAGTTCGAGCAGCACCGCCACCTGCTTGCCGTTTTGCGCCGCTTCGAGCAGGGCTTCCACCACCGGAGGGTTGCGCCCCACGCGGTACAGGGTCTGCTTGATGGCGAGAACTCCCGGGTCACGGGCAGCCTGTTTGAGGAAGGCCACCACTGGCGAGAAAGAGTCATAGGGGTGATGGATCAGCAGGTCTCCGCGGCGAATGGCGGTGAAGATATTGTGGTCGGCGCTGATATCTCGAAGAATGGCAGGGATGGCGGGTTTGAACGGAATTTCTTTCAAGTCGTACCGATCCACGCTGAAAATTTCCATCAAATCGCTGATGCCGAGCGGGCCATCCAGCGTGTAAATATCGTTGCGATCCAGTTCCAGGTTTTCTCCAAGGATGTCGCGCACGTGGGTGGGCATCGCATGGTTGACCGCCACGCGCACTACCTGCCCGAAACGCCGCTGCCGGACGGATTGCTCCATCGTTTCGAGCAGGTCGGCGGCTTCGAGTTCCTGGATTTCCATGTCGGCGTCGCGGGTGACGCGAAACGGGTGTGATTCGATCACATCCATGCCAGGGAAGAGCAGATCCAGGTTGTGGGCAATCACCTGCTCCATCCAGACGAAAAAGTGATCGTGCGGCACGGTGCCGTCTTTGCGCACGCCGCCCGATGAGCGTTTGATCGGCACCAAACGCGGCAGGGTGCCCGGCACTTTGATGCGGGCGAAATGCTCTTTTTGATCTTTATCGCGGATGATGACGGCCAGGTTGAGGCTCAGGTTTGAGATGTGCGGGAAGGGATGGCCGGGGTCGAAGGCGAGCGGGGTAAGCACGGGGAAGACGACTTCGTCGTAGTATTTCTTGACGATGGCGCGCTGCCGCTCGGTGAGCTGTTCGTATTCGAGCAGGTGGATGCCGGCGTTGTTGAGAGCGGGCAGCAGCTCGTCGCGCATCGTGTCGTGGGCTTCGGTCATAAGCTGATGCGCCACCTTGCGGATGGCGGCCAACTGCTCGGCAGGGGTCATCCCATCCGGGGGCAGGTCCAGCACCCCAGCGTCAATCTGCTTTTTCAGCCCGGCCACACGCACCATGTAAAATTCATCCAGGTTCGACCCGACGATGGACAGGAACTTGACGCGTTCCAGCAGCGGGTTGCGCTCGTCCTGGGCTTCCTCCAGCACGCGGCGCTGAAATTCGAGCAGGCTCAGCTCGCGGTTGATGAAGAGGGAGGGGTCGGAGAGGTCAGGGGGGAGGGGAGTAGGGGTAGGTTCGGGTGTGTCGGGCATGATTGTTCTCGGTAATTGGATGTTGTGTGCTTCGTCCTTATTTGATCCAAACGAAGCCATAATCTGAGTCCCATCCAGAAGGAACAACGTTGTTATCTATTAGGATAGGTTGTCCGTTTGGAATCGCCACGTAATAAAGATTATAGCCAACTTGATAGAATATCGCGTCGGAAGTAAGCCGCCAGACAATGCCATCAGGGTTATCGTCGGTAATGCGGCGAACAAATTCGTCGGTTTCGGAGAAGAGGTCAATTCCTGGTTGCTCATAATAGTGCGTTAGCATCCACTGATAATTGGGAGAGATATTAACCCTGCCAAATTTATCGGTGATTTTCGTTATATTACCATTCTTTGATATCCCAAATATCCCTCTCCCATAATCGCTTCCTACGAACCGGTTGATTTCCCCTCCCCGAAATGTCAACCCCCATGACCAGTGATCTCCTGTCACAAATATTTGACTTCCACTTGGATATATAAGAAATGTGCCGGGTTTTAGGTTACTGTTCCAGTATGAATAACTATCTATTACAATTACGGAGGATTGAGTATCTATCGCAAACGCCCCAAAGGTGTCCGCCCACTGGAACACGGGTTGATCAGTTTCAATATCTATAAACCGCAGATTATGTGCGCCAGGACCATTTGCGGCATCGTAAACCGCATATGTGGTTGATGAAAGCCATCCCCATAGGTAAATACTCTCAAAGAGTTTTTTGGCTTTGCTCCCATCTGCTTGCACAGCATAGAGATTGGGAGCCCATCCTTCACCGCCTGGTTCGTTGCTGGCTTCGTGTAAAATCCATTTCCCATCGGGAGACCAATTGATGCCGCAGATTTGTTCAGGCCCATCGGTGAGTTGTACGATTGTCCCTAATTGAATATCGTAGCGATAGATGTCGGAGGATGGGCCATTCATCTGACCGGCAAAGGCCAAGTAGCGGCTGTTGGGTGCCCAGTTTACCTCATAGATGCCACCTTGGAAGTTATATCGAATTTCTTGTGCCAACTCGGCCACTGATAAATACTTGTATCTATCCGGGTTGGCCTGAAAGATGTTCTCAGCTATCCCCTGAAAATTATTCGGGTAATCTGCGGAAAGTAACTGGGTAACCGTATAGATCTCGCCATCGGACAGGTGCATCAGGTTCAGTCTCAGATCGTAAGGCTCGGTCTCGACCGAGCCGGTGTGGAAAGCCAGCCATTCTCCATCTGGCGATATAGAATCGGTTATATCACCGATATGCGCCCCTTCAGGGAGTGGCAACACTTTGCGGCCTGAACCGTCTGAGTTAAGCAGCGTAAGCCCGTTGCCCTCAGGCAAATTCACAAAGTAAGCCAGGTAGGGGCCTGTCTCGGAGAGTGGTGGATAGGGAGTGGATGTCGGAGTAAGGGTAGGGGATGGTTTTGGGGTAGGAGTATAGGTTGGGTGAGTTCTTGCTGTGTAGGTGATAGAAGGCTGCGGTATTATGGCAGTCGGCGTTTGGCTTATTTCAATTGTTGGGGACGGCGCAATATTACCCGATGTTGATGAAGCCAGAGGTGATACGCTGGTAACAAAAGGTTGTGTTGGCGCTGCTGTCTGAGGAATGGTACACCCAGCAAACAAAAGGGTGACCAAACTGAACTGTAACGCCAACATTCTTTTTCTCAACATAACCCCAGCTTTCAGCTACTTCTTTTTCTTCTTCTTGTCTTTCTTCTCTTTCGGCTTGCTCTCACCGCCCGGCGCGACGATTTGATCTTTCTCCGGGTCGAAGTGCAGCTCGTCGCTCAGCTTGTCCACGATGGTTTTCAGGGTCTTGATGCGCGCGTAGGGCTTCGAGTTGCCTTCGACCACCGTCCAGGGGGCCGAGACGGTGCTGGTCTTGAGCAACATCTCGTTGACGGCTTCCTCGTACACGCCCCATTTCTCACGGTTGCGCCAATCCTCGTCGGTCAGCTTCCAACTGCGCAGCTTGTCGGCGGAGCGGTCCTCGAAGCGGCGCAATTGCTCCTCCGGGCTGATGTGCAGCCAGAATTTGTACAGGATCACGCCGTAATCCACCAACTGCCGCTCGAACTGGTTGATCTCACGGTAGGCGCGCTTCCACTCCGGCTCGGTGCAGAAGCCCTCGATGCGCTCGACCATCACCCGCCCGTACCACGAACGGTCGAAGATGGCGATCTGCCCGGCCTCTGGCAGCCGCCGCCAGAAGCGCCACAGATAATGGTGGGTCTTGTCGTCGCCGGCGGGCGCGGCAATCGGATAGACCACGTAGCCGCGCGGGTCAATCTTCCCGGTCACCCGGCGGATGACGCCGCCCTTGCCGGCCGCGTCCCAGCCCTCGAAAACCATGACGACCGGCCGCTGCTGCAAATAAACCTGGAATGCCAGTTTCGCCAGCGCGACTTGCAGGATGATCAACTGGCTGTCATATTCTTCCTCGGTCAAGGTCAGGCTCAGGTCAACTGTCCCTAACATCGGACACCTCCATGGCTTCTTCTAGCCGCTCGGCGCGGTCTTTGGATTTTTTGGCGGACTTTTTCGATTTGGATTTCTTCTCTTTCGGCTCGCCGGATGGCCTTGCCTCCGCCTCGGGCGGCGCGGCCTCCGCCGGGGTTGCCTCGCCCCCGGCGGTTGAGTCATCATCGTCATTCTCGGCGGCGGCGTCATCTTCCGTCTCGGCATGTTGGTCGAGCTTGACCACCGTCCGCTCCAACCCCAGCCGCTCTTCGAGGGCATTGATGACGGTCAGGTAGATTTTGGCCTGCGTGTGGCGGCGGTCGGTGGCTTCCACGATGGTCCACGGCCCCCACTCGGTCTCGGTCTGCTCGAACATCTCTTCGTAGGCTTGCAGCCAATCGTCGTAATGGCGGTGGTGCTCCCAATCCTCGGGCGCCACGTGCCAGGCGGTGAGGGGGTCTTTGATGAGCTTTTCGAAACGCTTCTTCTGCTCGCGCTTGCTGATGTGCAGGAAGAATTTGATGATGAGATGCCCGTCATCGGCGATAGTGCGCTCGAAATCTACGATGTCACGGTAGCCGCGCCGCCATTCGGCCTCGGGGATGATGTTCTCCACTCGCTCGACGGCCACCCGCCCGTACCACGAGCGGTCGAAGATGGCCCATTCGCCGCGCGCTGGCAGCTTCAGCCAGAAGCGCCACAGCCAGGGGCGTTTCTTCTCATAGGTGCGCGCCGCCCGGATAGGATACAGCTTGAAGCCGCGCGGGTCGAGCGGGCTGGTGAGGGTTTGAATGGATGTTCCTTTCCCGGATGCATCCCAGCCCTCGAACAGGATCACCACCGGGATGCCCGCGTCCCAGGAGGCTTTCTGCACCATGTACAGCCGCTCCGAGAGCATGGACATCAGTTTTTTATAGGTGGGCTTATCAACCTTTTGGGTGAGGTCTATTTTTTCGAGCATGATTGTCGCTCCCTTGGGTGAAGACGAATGAAACAGGATGATGATATTGTACGGGAATAAGGGGTGAATTGCAACAGATTTCCACCAATGAAAAACCAGGTTTCTCAAAGAAACCTGGTTTTGTTAGTATCCCGCGACATCAATGATTCTGAATCGCTCCCTTCGGGAGCCGAAAATACCGATTTTGAGTGGTTTTGCCGCACGAACTTGTGCGGCAAAACCACTCAAAATCGGTTTACCTGGCGGGCGAAGCCCGCTTTTCAAAAATAGCCACGGTATATTAACCAAACCGCCCCTCGACGTAATCCTCGGTGCGCTTGTTTTTCGGGTGAATGAAAATGTCTTTTCCGGGCGCGTATTCGATCAACTCCCCCTGCAAGAAGAATGCGGCGTAATCGGCGGTGCGGGCGGCCTGCTGCACCGAATGCGGCACAAGCACAATCGTGTAGTGCTGCTTCAACTCTTGCAGCGAGGCCTCCACCTTGCCGGTCGAGATCGGGTCGAGGCCGGAGGTTGGCTCGTCGAGCAGGATGACCTCGGGTTCCAGCGCCAGCGAGCGCGCCAGGCACAGCCGCTGCTGCTGCCCGCCGGAAAGCGCCACCGCCGGGTCGTCCAGGCGCTCCTTCACTTCCTCCCACAGCGCGGCCTGAGTCAGGCTGCGTTCCACCGCCTCGTCCAGCCGGGATTTGTCGCGCACGCCCGCCAATTCCAGCCCATAGGTCAGGTTGCCGCGAATCGAGAGCGGCAGCGTCACCGGGCGGGCGAACACCATCCCCACCTTGCGCCGCAGCCGGATCACGTCTGTCTTCGGGTCGAGGATATTCTCCCCATCGAGCAGCACCTTCCCGGCAACCAGCGTCACATCGGCCAGATCGTTCAAGCGATTGAGCACCCGCAGCAGCGTAGATTTTCCGCCCCCCGCCGGGCCAAACAGCACCGTGATGGCGTGCTCGGCGATCCCCAGGTTGATGTCGCGCAGCGACTCTTTGCCGTCGGAGTAGGTGAGAAAAAGGTGGTCAATCGTAATCTTGTTCATAATGATTTCAGACGCTCGCAAAACGTAAAGCGTAATCCGTAAAATGCCCCTTACGTTTTACGAATTACGTTTTGCGTTCACCATTGTCGTTTCGCCCTCGCCCTCGACCGGATCACCGACGCGATCACATTCATCCCCAGCACGAAAACCAGCAGCACCAGCGCCGTGCCGTACTGGATTTCGACCGGCATCCCCGGAACCTGGGTCGAGATGACGAAAAGATGATAAGGCAGCGCCATCGTGGCGTCGAGCGGCGAGTGGGGCAGGCGCGGCAAGAAGAAAGCTGCGCCCGTGAAGAGAATGGGGGCGGTTTCCCCGGCGGCGCGTTCCAGCCCGAGGATCACCCCGGTGAGAATGCCCGGCAGCGCCTGGGGCAGCACGATGCGCCGGATGGTCTGCCAGCGTGTGGCCCCAAGTGAAATGCTCACCACCCGGAATGACTGAGGCACAGCCCGCAGGGCCTCCTCGGCGGTGCTGATGATGACCGGCAGGGTCATGATCGAAAGGGTGAGCGATGCGGCCAAAATGCTGGTGCCGAAGCGCAGGAACAGCACGAACAGCCCCAGCCCGAACAACCCGTACACCACCGAGGGAATCCCCGCCAGGTTGATGATCGCCAGCCGGATGAGCCGCGTCCAGCGGTTATCGGGTGCGTATTCCGAGAGATAGATGGCCGCGCCCAACCCCAGCGGCACGGCAAAGACGGCTGTACCCAGCGTCAGGTAGAACGTCCCCACGATGGCGGGCAGGATACCGCCCGCTTTCATCCCCTCGCGTGGGAAGCCGGTCAGGAATTCGACCGATATCGCCGGCGCGCCCTGCCAGACGATGTACGCCACAACCAGTAATATCGGCGTCACCGTGAGCAGCGTCATCAGCGTCATCAGACTGAAGCCGATGCGCTGTGTGGCGAGGCGGGAGGCGGAGGAGGATTGGGTAGCCATATTATTCCAGTGTCATTGCGATGGCCGGTATTTTCCGGCCCGAAGCAATCTCACATACGGGGAGACTGCTTCGCAAAAAACGCTCGTAGTGACGGGCAAAACTTATGAGCGACAGGAAAAACTGATCATGACAGAATTCTCTCTGCGCGTTTCTTTTGGCGGAACACCACTGCCGAGGCGGTGACGTTGATCGCCAGCGAGATGAGGAACAGCACGATCCCGATGAAGAACAGCACGTGATAATGCAGGCTGCCATTGGCCACCTCGCCCATCTCGGCGGCGATGGTGGCGGTCATTGTACGGGCCGGGTGGAACAGCGCCAACAGGGAGGGCATCACCGCCGCGTTGCCGGTGACCATCATCACCGCCATTGTCTCACCGATAGCGCGGCCAATGCCGAGCATGACTGCTGTCAACACGCCGGAGCGGGCGGCGGGCAGCGTCACCCGCCAGATGGTCTGCCAGCGGGTTGCGCCGAGGGCGAGGGCCGCGTCACGGTAGGAACGCGGCACCGAGTCGAGGGCGTCTTCGGCCACCGAGACCACCGTCGGGACGGCGATGCCCCCCAGGAGCAGCGCCCCCGCCAGGGCCGAGAGTCCCGTGGGCAGGTCGAGCGCCCGGCGCAGGAACGGCGCCAGCAGCAGAATCCCCAGGAAGCCGAGCACCACCGATGGCAGCCCGCCCAGCACTTCCACGAGCGGTTTGAGAATCTCCCGCAGCCAGCGCGGCGCAATCTCGGACATAAAAACCGCCGTCCCGATGCCAAACGGCACCGCCACCAGCGCCGCGCCCAGTGTGACGATGAGCGAGCCGCTGATGAGCGGCAGCAGGCCAAAATAATTCTCGATGGGGTACCAGCGCGTGCTGAGTAACGAGGAGAGCGGCGTTTTGAAGAGCGCCGGCGCGCCTTCGTTGAGCAGGAAATAGAAAATCAGCGCCACGAATACGATGGCCGAATAGCCCGAGGCTTTGATCAGGCGGGTGATGAGAAACTCGGGCCAGGTGGAAGTGGATTTCATGGGAGGGTGAGGTTATTAGGGAAGAAAATTCGTAAAACGTAATGTGTAAAACGTAAGGGGCACCTTACGAATTACGTCTCACGTTTTACGGACTTTTGATTGGAACGAAGCCTAACTCGGTAACGATTTCCTGCGCCTCCGGCCCGACGATCCAATCCAGGTACGCTTTCACTGCACCGGTCGGCTCGCCAGCAGTGTACATGTACAGGTCACGCGAGATGGGATACTGCCCGGCGTTGACGCTCTCTGCCGAGGGGAATATGTAGGGGCTGCTGGCGTCTTTTGCCACGGCGATCACTTTGACATCCGGCGTCACATATCCCAGCCCATCGTATCCGATGGCATTGGGATTGTCACGCACTTCGGCGGTGATGCCTTCCGAGGAGGGCAGCAGCAGGGTATTGGCGGCAAACAGAGTCTTGTTATCCGACTGCCCCAGGCGCAGCACCTGCTCGAGAAAATAGACGTGCGTGCCAGAGTTGGTCTCACGCGACAGGCGCACGATGGGGCGGTCTTCGCCGCCGACCTCCAGCCAGTTGTCAATCTTGCCGCTGTAGATGTCGGAGATTTGCTGGAGGGTGAGCTGCTGGATCGGGTTTTGGGGGTTGACGATGACGGCGATGGCGTCGCGGGCGATGGTGTGCTCCACCGGGGTGATGCCGTTCGCCAGGGCGTCGGCGGTTTCTTCGGCTTTGATCTGGCGCGAGGCGTTGGCGAGATCCACCGTGCCGTTGATCAGCGCGGCGATGCCAGTACCGCTGCCGCCCCCGGTGACGGAGATGCGCACCTCGGGGTGCAGCGCCTGGTAGCTTTCGGCCCAGGCCAATGCCAGGTTGACGATGGTGTCGGAGCCTTTATTCTCGATGTAGGCGGCGGTTGCAGGGGTGGGTTGACCTGCCGGAACGGTTGCATTGGCGCAGCCGCTCAGGGCAATCAGTGACAGGATGCACAACAGCAGGCGGGCAGTTTTCATCTCGCGGCGGATTATACCCTACCCGGGCAAGTCGTAAAAGCTAAAACACGAAGGCCACGAAAGGGCAACACAAAGGGGACAAAGAGAAAATTATAAAAACTTCGTAACCTTTGTGAAGCCCTTTGTCACCTTTGTGTTTCAAAATCTTTGCACGAAATGTTCAGGTTCAATTCCAAAAGAACACAGTACAATAACACGCAACCACCGAAATCGGTTAAAATCCAGCCATGCCCGACGCCGAACCCCCCATCATTCAGGTCAGAGACCTCGATTTTTTCTACGGCCCCTCGCTGGCCTTGAGCAAGATCAATCTGGACATCCGCCGCAGGCAGGTGACGGCGCTGATCGGCCCCTCGGGATGCGGGAAATCCACCTTTTTGCGCTGTCTCAACCGGATGAACGACACCATTCCGGGGACGCGGGTCGCCGGACAGATCCTGCTGGAGGGGATGGACATCTACGCGCCGGAGGTTGACCTGGCGCATTTACGCCAGCGGGTGGGGATGGTATTCCAGAAGCCCAACCCGTTCCCGCAGACGATCTTCGATAACGTGGTGTTTGGGCCGCGGGCGGTCGGGTTAGCAAGGCAGCGCGCCGACCTCGATGAAATCGTCGAGCGCAGCCTGACGCAGGCCGCGCTGTGGGACGTGGTGAAAGATCATCTCGACGAGGACGCGCAAAGCCTGGCGCTGGGCGAGCAGCAGCGGTTGTGCATCGCCCGCATGTTGGCGGTGAAGCCGGAGGTCATTTTGATGGACGAGCCGTGCTCGGCGCTCGACCCGATTGCGACGTTGGAAATCGAGGAGCTGATCGCCGAGCTGAAAGCGCAGTACACCATCGTGATCGTTACCCACAACATGCAGCAGGCGGCGCGGGTTTCGGACGAGACCGGGCTGTTCTGGCTCGGCGAGCTGGTGGAGTTCTCGCCCACCCAGCGCATGTTCACCCGCCCCGAACAGCAGTTGACCGAAGATTACATTACCGGAAGGATGGGATGATATGCCCCAAAGTCTGCGCGCTGCGTTCGACCGTGAATTCGACGATATTTGCGACAAGCTGGTGCATCTGAGCCAGATGGTGGATTGGGCCATCCAGCGGGCGATGACAGCCCTGCTCGAGCAGGATTCCCTGACGGCGGAGGCGGTCGTCGCCAACGATGGGGATGTCAACCGGCTGCGCTTCGAGATCGAGGAGGCCTGTATCGTGCTTATCGCCACCCGTCAGCCCGCCGCCAGCGATCTGCGCTCGGTGGTGGCGGTGATGCACATCGTGGTCGAGTTGGAGCGCATGGGCGATCACGCCGCCGGGATTGCGCGCATCGTGCTGCTGATGGAAGACGAACCGCTGCTCAAAACGCTGAAGAAGTTCCCCAAGATGGGCGAGCTGAGCCGCCAGATGCTGGCTGACGTGGTGCAGTCATTCCTCAAGCGCGACCCGGAGTGGGCGCGCGAGATCGCCGGGCGGGACGCCAGGCTGGACAAGCTCTATCACGCCACGATTGACCGGCTGCTCAAGTTCATGGTCAAGAAACCCGACGCGGTACAGCGCTGCACCTACCTGATGTGGGTGGCGCACAACCTGGAGCGCATTGCCGACCGCTCCACGAACATCGCCGAGCAGGTGGTGTATATGATGACGGGGGATATGAACGAGTTGAATGTGTGAGGTTGCCCCGCTGTAACGGGTGATGTCAGTTTTGGGGAGGGCGAGAACCCATCGGGCGTCTCGATGTTATGAGCTTGATCTCATTGCAATGATCGCACCAATGCAGGTTATTTGCGTTTCGACGGCATTTCGGACCACAAGCGCGTTCGTTTGCTAAGGAAGAGGTAGTAAAGGGCCAGCAATCCGCTGTAGGTGATGACTGCCGTATAAATGGTCAGGCCGAGCCGGAACTCAGGTATTGTCGTAGGCAGCCGGGTGATGAACGGCACAATCAAGACGACATCGTAGGCAAGGAAACCCACCAATTGGCCAGCCGAATTCAACCAGCTTGGCCGCAAGAGGGCATAGATAAAATATAACGCCGCGCCCAAGAACATACAACCGATAACAACCGAGAGATCCGGCGTTATCTTCCAGGGAATTACATTAGGTACTTTCAAGATCATCTGTACGGAGACGATCAGCAGGGCAACGATGAAGATGACGAATGACCACCGCACGGGGCTGGGCATTGGAATGGTGTGGTCAATAGGAATGCGAACGCTCCACAAGAAAAGACCCAGTCCGAACAGCGCTCCGAAGACGCACACGATGCCATAGGTGGTCATCTGAGCGTTGCCGCTACTCGCTCCAAGCTGAAACGAGAGAATCGCGACAGGCAACAGGATCACGAGGTAATCAAGACCGATCCCTGCCAAAGCGCCGTAGTTTTCAGTAACAGCGACCCACAGCGTTGATGCGGCTGCCGCTGCAAAGATTGACGATATAAAAATAAAGGTCAGTGGGGTAGTTCCTGGGAACGGCCACATTTTGACCACAAATGGCAACTGCATGAAGAAAGCGATGGTAAAGAAAAACTGGATCGCACAAACAATAAACAGGAAAAAGCGCAAAACTTTTGTCATTTCACCCTCTTCATAATCGGTAAACTGCACGATGGGCGGAATGGCCCATGTGATTGTTGCCAGATCAGCAATATGGCGTTATGTCTTGCTCACACTTTGCAATTGACAGGGGTTCGGGCGGGGATTCGGCTCGTGGATTACAATCTAATAAGACCCCATAAGTCCAATTATATCATACAATACCTGAATGCTGGCAGGAAATACCCACCAATCAGGGCGAACTTAGAGACGGGGGATATGAGTGAGTTGAATGTGTGAGGGGGGAGAAGACCTTCAGGTGAGATTTGCTGAAAGACTCAACCGAGACGGCTAGGCGAGGAAGATGTGTCAGGCGCGTCTGATTCCCCAACCACATTCATAATCTCGATGATCTTTTCCAAATCCCGGACGTACAGTTTAGGGCCTTCTATCGTCACTGCGTTTTTCTGATAGCGCATTTTTGCCACCCATTGAATCAATTGAAAAGGATAGGTTTTTTTGTGGACTAACAGGGAATCTCCATTGGAACTAACCAGGTACTTTTCTACCGCACAGGCTTTCCCAATTACCTTCCGCAGACGGTCTTCATCGTCCGTTATAGGGATTTCAACATGGGAGCGACGCATTCTCCATCCAAACCATGCGCCGATATATAAGCCGAAAACAATTCCAAATGCAATAGAATCGGCTGCACCATTAACCACATTGAAACTAAAATCCTTTGTGATCATAGCTATGAATAGCATCAAAAACCAAAATCCGCATCCGAAAAGTATGCCGCTGGATAGGGCTGTGCCTATTAAAATCTCCACAAAGGTTGCAGAACAGAGGGTTATCATAGGAGAATTCCTTTGCAAGCAAATCAGTGAACTATCATCGCTATAAGTTTCTCGATTAAATTGCTGAAGATGTCAATGGGCCAGGGAAGATCACAACAAAACAAAAAATCCATTCGAACGTTGATTTGAATCTCGCCGTTGACGTCTTTTGTCCATTCTCCGAACGTCACGCCGCTTATTCGCCAACGATTCTTGAGCCAGGTCAACCTGATTTCAACCGGCAACTCTACGCCATCCGAAAAAGTAGCTGTACCGCTCACTACTGAATTATCAATCTTGCTCAAATTCCAGGAGACAGGCCGCGCCTCAGGGCTGTCCAGATCCTCGACACCAATATAATTTTGGGTAACGGGAGAAAGTTCCGCGGCAGCCACAGTGTAATTGGCGTCTCTCAGGTTGGCCATGAAGCGATTGGCTGTTTGGAACGCCTTTGCTTGTCCCCACGGCAAGTTTGGCCAGGAAGTATACGCAGTGCCTCCCAGGGCAAAAACTGTCAAGATCGTCATGCTGATCATCATTATTTTTCGAGCTTTTCCCCATCGCTGCCAGTTTCTCACTATCAAAATGATATATAACCCAAGGAGAAAGGCAGACCATACGATCAGCCACCACTCGGAAGCATGTATTTTTTGTCCAAAAGGACTGGCGAGAAAAACCACTGCGATGACGCTAGTTATCAATAAGATGACGCTTGTTATAACGATGATAGCCAAGTTTGTTCTCTTGTTACCAGTGTGAGCTTCCATGGGTAACCCTCCAGTCAATATTTTGTATGTCTGGCGTTATTTTACGCACTGGTTAACCTGATTCCTCGTTTCTCCTTTGCCTAAACTGCATGACCCCGTTACAAACCCTACCATCTACGATACGATTTTAGTATAGCATACTCTTCCAACCGGGGTCTACAGAAAATCGGCAATTCTTGGCATGAGCGCGAAAACCATCCGCGAATACCTCGCGAATACACGAATGTCAGCGCCCGGCCCATGTCATTCGAGTATTCGCGCCTATTCGTGGATGGCCCCCGCCGCGCTAAAATTATCGAAGCCCCATTGAAAATCGGCGGGCAGGTGACTGTATTCGCAAAACAGTGTCACCTTCAGCTTACTAACTGTGGATTGTTAGCTGCGGCGGGATCGGCAAAGAACTATCGAACGCACTCTCGCTCAATGGCTCATGCCCGATTGTTGTTTTTCTGCGAACGATTCCAAATACCCGCACACCTCGCAGCGGTAGGTGATCACATAATAAGTGGGCAGCCCCGTTGTATCCAGGCCTGCCAGGAATAACTCCTGTGGCCTGCCTTGCACCCATTCGGTATTGTATTTGCGCCCCGAAGGACCTCGATCAATCGTGATGCCTTCGCGCAATGCGCCGCCGCACCGGCTGCACCGAATGTCTTTCTTCGGGGTTGGATCTTCGGGCGTGTAAAAATCCATACCGCATTGAGGGCAGGTTCTTGCCTCGATGAGAACGGTAGCCCCACAGTTGAAGCACTCGAAACTGCTTTGATCGGCTTGATTCGGCTGATCAATTGGGGCAATTGTATTCGCCGCAGATGGCTCTTCGGGTGGATAAAAATCTAACCCGCAGTGAGGACATTTTCTGGCGTCTAACAGAACGGCTGCTCCGCAATTGATACACTCGAAAGTATTTGGGTTTGGTTGATTTGACAGGTTGATAGGGTCGTTCATAGGGGGATCCTTTCTGTTCGCATGATCTCACGCGATTTCTATATTCAGAAGCTCCTTACAGTTTGGGGCGTAATAAATCCGGTATTTCTGTTTTTCCGAAAGCCGGTCATAAATCGAACGAGAGACCGTAAAGCTTTCGCCGCGTATATAGATGCAACAGACAAATTTGCTGGCATTCCCGCGTCCGCCGCCGGCAACATAAAAATACTTGTGAACCCTGCCGGATAGTACCATCACAAGCCTGTCCCGAATATCTCTCCACAGCTTTGCGCCTGACTGAAAATGATAGACAGCGAGCGCTCCCAGGAAGATGCTCCAAAAGAGACCAAGCAGGAAAGTTTCGATCATCGGTTGGCGAATGAAGATCCGGCACACGAAAGCGTCTAATCCGATGAGCAGGGCGATCATCAGCCCGTGGTAGATCAAGCGCAGCAGCAAAGCCCGCTTTTGCCTGGATGATAGCCTGCCCAGCAGGTTGGCGGCCCAATCATCCTCACGGGAGGAGGTTATTTGCAGTGGGCGAAAACTCTCGACTTTCTGCGTCATTGTCTCGTCAAGTCCTGGCTGATGTTATTTCCAATCGGCGAACAAGCTCTCGACCGCCCGGGATACGCCATCCTCAGCGCGGATCTTCGCCCCCAGGTGCGACGCCTTCTGTCGCATGACCGGGTCGGTCACGGCGGTGGTAATGGCCTGGGCCAGATTTTCCGCCGTCAGGCGTCTCGATGGGATCGGCGGCAGGCCAACTCCCAGGTCAGCCACCCGCCAGCCCCAAAAGGCCTGATCGAGCGAGATGAATGGCGCGATGATCGTGGGTTTCCCGGCGCGCAGGCCCGCCGCGGTCGTCCCTGCGCCGCCGTGATGCACCACCGCCGCCATTTGGGGAAACAGCCAGTTGTGCGGAACAGAATCCACCATGTAAACGGATGGCGGGAGATCGGCCTGAGTCAGCCCGCCCCAGCCAGATAGCAGCACGCCGCGCTGCCCGGCAAGCTGGAGCGCTTGCAGCACCATGCGGGTGGCCGACTGGGGATCGCCGTGGCTCATACTCCCGAAGCCGATGTACACCGGCGGCGGCCCGGCTTCCAAAAAATCCACCAGCCCCGAGGGGGGCTGCCAGTCGGGGAGCGGATCGAGAAACCAGTAGCCGGTGACGTGACAATGCGCGTCCCAATCCGGGGGAGGCGGGACGACATTGGGGCTGAAGCCGTTCAGCACAGGAAAATCGTGCTGCTTGAGCCATGCCAGCGGGCCGTCGCAATAAGGGGCTGGCGGCAGTCCCAAAACGGCGCGCCGCGCCGCGTTGACCGAGGCGCGCTGCATCGGCCATGCCATCAGCCGCCAGCCCAGAATGTGCGAGAGCCGGTTGAGCCGCCCGCCCAGCCAGGTACGCATCATGGGGAATGTGACCGCCGGGAAGGCCCGCGTCGGCAGAAAGGGAACCAGCCACGCCTGGACGAACGGTATGCCCAGTTTTTCGGCTACCGGCTGCCCGGCGATCACCCCGCCGAAGCCTCCGATGACCACATCCGCCTCCTGGCAGGCATCCAGGCAGTCGCGCATCCATTGCTGATTCAATACGATCAGTTTTTTTTGCAGCAGCGAAATTTGGGCGATGGGATTGTTC
Source organism: Candidatus Aquidulcis sp. (assembly GCA_020723385.1). Taxonomy (GTDB): domain Bacteria; phylum Chloroflexota; class Anaerolineae; order Anaerolineales; family UBA4823; genus DYIZ01. Next base: position 20,976 of record DYIZ01000054.1, on the reverse strand, counting down.
TTCGCCAGGGCGTTCCCCACTTTCGGGTCGCGCATCAGGGCTTCGGTGTCGCCGTGCATGGGACAGAACGACAGCCCATACCGCGTGACCAGCGTCTCGAAGTTGAGGTGGGTGGCCACGCGCACCGCGTGCCCGGCGGCTTTCAGACCGACCCCGAGGGCCACGTAGGGCCGCACGTCGCCTTGCGTGCCGGGAGCAATGATCGTAATCTGCATGGTTCTCCTGCTTTTATCGCACCATCAGCCAAATCCCGATGAAAATCACGCCCAGGCCAATCAGGCGTGACAAATCCAATGGTCGGATGGCTGCCCCAAGCAGCCCAAAGTGATCGAGAATGGCCCCCACGCCGAGCTGGCCGACCACGATCAAGGTTAGAGTCGTGGCGATCCCCAATCGAGGAATGGCGTAACTGATCGAGCTGATCAAAATCAGGCCCAACACTCCGGCTCCGAGCGCATACCACGGCACCGTCCGCCAACTGTCGAGACGGCCTCCCCCTATGGCGATCAAAATAATCAGGGCTGCCACCGCCCCGCCCAGGTGGACGATGAAGGCGCTCTCTATCGCCCCAATCCGCTGGCTGATCAAACTGGCGAGAGGGCCTTGAAGGCCGACTGCGATACCTCCCAAAAGCCCAATGATGATGACGATGATAAGAGTGGTCGGCATGGGGTTGCTCCTGACATAGGGTGTGCCATGGCTGAAATCAATTTGGAGTAATTTACTGGTCTGGCTCTTCCAACAGCATCCTGCTAATCACTTATTCTCAAAAACGTATATTTCGGTCGAAGAAGTTATAGCAAAGGTTTTACCATCTGGGGAATAGGCTACACTCAAAGCCGAAGATATGTCGTCAATCCAGCCACAGGTAGCAAGTTCCAGGATTGCGAATATTAGTCCCACTGGGATAAATAAAACCAGACCAGATTTAATGATCTTTTTTGATAACTGGCTCATGTAATTTATCCTCTGCTTTTCACCCAACTATTATGGATACTTGCCAGGCCAACTGAAGATGACTTTGAAGCAAACCTCTCAGGGTATGGTCATTTCCGCTTTTCCGACCAAACATTGTGGTTTGCATTCTGGCCCCTGGGGTGCAACGACTTCGTAAGCGGGATAAAGGGTTTCGGTATAAGAGCCGCCATCCCAATTGATCGTGATCGTCAATTCGGTTAAACCAACTGAAATAAAAGTAATCCCATTACTATCGCATACAACTGGAGCCATATTTTCGCCAAAAGAGACAAGCAGCGCTTGCTGTGGACACTCGAATGAAGTTCCCGTAAACCCCGGCCAGCTAACAACAACCTCATACTTACTCAGTTTTGTTCCGGATAATTTAATTCCCAACCCTGATACGCAAAATACGCCTGGTGAACTACTGCAACTGACCGATGTCGCGACGATTGTAGGGTCAATGGCATAAAATTGCAGGGTAGGAATTTCCGTTGAAGTTGATGATGGCAATGGGGTTTGAGTATAAGTTGGGAACGGTGTATCACTTGGGATTATTGTATTCGTTGGAGTAGATGACGGTATTGGTGATTGAGTAAGGGTCGGGGTTGGTGACTTACTCGGGGCTATAATTTTCGTTGGGGCCATGGATGGTGAGGCTGTCGTCGGAGCGGGTTGAAAACTGGAACAGCTAACGAGAAGTAAGATTGCAAAGATTAGCGCAAACGCGTTTTTCATACACAAATCTCCAGGTACTTTTAGCGAGAATTAACTTATAGAGAGCATTCGGAATCAGCACAATGACTGCTGGCCAGGTTCGCCAGTTTGGGAATTCAGTCCCGCCATGGTCATGCCCCATCTGCCTTCGCTTTCACTGACCTGCTCCAGTCACTTCCGGCATCAAACAACTCCGCGGACGCAGCAATCTCCGCGGTGAACGATCTGATACTCATCGGATTCAGAGCCTATACTACACCAAATCCGCCTTTTTCGGCGCCTTCCAGATCAGCGACGCCAGCCACCCGCCCACCGCCCCGAATGATGGGTAGAGTACGATATTGCACACCACATCCGTGATAGAAACATTCCCCGTCTGTAAACCAGGGACTGGCAGCCCTTGCATCTGCTCGGCAAACTCCGGGATCGTTTCCAGCCATTTGTACACCACCGCGCTGCCGACCCCGCTGAACAAAGCCGAGATGATCGTGCCGACGATTGCTCCAACCATCCCGGCCAGCGCCCCGATGGCGATGGCGTTGCCCGTGGTTGGGTTGGGCTGGCCGGTCTCGAAAACGCGGTACATATAGACCGCCAGGATGCCGCCCCCCCACACCCACATGCACAAAACACAATTGCCCAGGCTGATGAACGGCAGATCCGACAGCGCCCCGATGAACAGACCGGCGATGCCGCTGGCGAGAAGCAGAGAACGAATATTCATAAAGCGCCTCCTGGAAAAGAATGGGATACAGCCTACGAGCGTGAGCCACGTTGGCGAGAGAAGAGCAGACCAGCCAGCAGACTGATCAGCGGGATGAGCAGGATCACCGCGCCGGTATACCATCCCCAGCGATACGAAACCCCCACCAGCGGTGCAGCATACCGCCAGATCACTCCGGCCAGAGTGACAAACGAAAGCTGGTAGACCGGGTTGGGAATCACCGGCGCGGTTTGAATGGGGATGATGGGAAGGATCGCCAGGACGGCAAATAGAACCAGGAAAATGATGATGGCCCTTAGATTGAGTTTCATAACATTTCTCCCGAGCTGTTAATTGGTTAGTTTACCCAGGTTGCTAAATTTCTCCTGGCATTCTGGAATATCACCCTGAAAAATGCTCAATGAAAACCGATCACCAGTTTCCCTGCCTCGTCGTAGCGGTACAGCGCGGCAAAAGGCGGCCCGCCCGCCTGCATTGCCAGCACGCGCGGCAGCAGCACAGCCAGATCTTCTACCAGCGGGAGATCATCCAAATCCGTTGGCGAAATCCAGGAAAGCTCTCCCTCGGAGGAGGAGATCGGCTCGCCCGTGGGGCACTCGCCCCGCAGAACGAAGATACCGATACCGGGATTTTGCCCGGTATCCACCGCGATCACCCCGCACAGCCATAGATTCGTCGGCTCCAGCCCGGTCTCTTCGAGCAGCTCGCGGCGGGCCGCGGTGAGCACATCTTCGCCCCGCTCGATGTGCCCGCCGACCCCATTGTAGCGGTTGGCCCACAGTCGTTTGTGCGGCGCGCCTTTGAGCAGCAATACGCTCTCGCCCCGCGTCAGGAAGATCAGCGTGCGCGGGATGAGCGTGTATCGGTCGTGGGTGGAGCCTTGATCGGAAGCTGGCAAGATGTAATTTCCCGAATTGCCGGATTTCGGCCTTTAGGCCGCTGGTGCAGTTTATGGTGTGAAGCCCCTTCGACTACGCTCAGGGCGCTTCACCAGGCGGTCTGAGCGTAGTCGAAGACCGGTTTCTACCTGAACATACAACACGGGAGCAAAGGCTTATCCCTTGCTCCCGTGCAGCTATCTCTCGATAGCTCAATCGGCCATGCCTTTCACATCCTCGGAGCCCGTCTTTCCGAGGTAGAAATTTAAATCTGGCTGGACGACGATCGGCTTGATGAAATCATCCACGTACCGCCGCGTGCGCCGCATCCCCAGGAAAACGAACAGCTTGCGGAACTGGTCAGCCCAGGCGTTGACGATCTCGGTGCGCTTGACCGGGGTGAGATTCCACATCTTCGATTTGAACGGGCCGAGGGCAAACTTGCGGTTGCGGTAATAAAATTGCTCGTCAGTCATGCCGGGCTTGCGTTCGGCTGCCTGGTTTTCGTCCACCCAGGCATAGATTTCCGCCCGAAGATCATCAGGCAGGCGTTCGAACAGGATGTTCTGGAAATTCGTCGCCAGGTGAACTTCCAGCGTCTCGCACTCGACGAACTTGTCGAACGCCGTTTCCGGGAGGGTGGACGCGCCGTGCTGCACCGGCCCGCCAATCCCGTACACTTTTCGAGCGACGCGGCTCAATCGGGTCAGCGTGTCGAAGTCTACCGTCACCCGGGCAATCGAGCCATCGGGCAGCACCACCCCGCCGTGAGAGGTTCCTGTCTGAATGCTGATCTTGCTCAATCCTGCAGCTCCAGGAGCCAGCTTTTTCAGCTCGGCGGCGCAGCCGTCCATGAAGGTGCGCAGCTCCGGCTCGGTCGAGTTGTGCCCGCCCACTTCGCCGATCTCGCCGCCCACTGAGATGGCGATCCCCTCCGGTTCGAGGGAGCGAATATACGCCAAGAACTCGCTGGTCAGTGCGACATTGAGCGTCTGCTGTTCAGGGATCGTCGGTTTGCTGATGTCCACCAGGGTTGAAGCGTCAATATCAATGTTGTAGAACCCGGCAGCAATCGCTTCCGCAGTCAGCTCCCGCAGCACCTGGTGTTCTGCCTCGGGCGACTCGGCGTACTGCTTGGCGATGAACTGAAAATGGTCGCCCTGGAGGAAGACCGGCCCTGTGTAACCTTCGGCAATGGCTGCCGCCAGCACGCTCGTGGCGTACTCCGCCGGGCGCTGGTGGGTGTAACCGATCTCGGAGCGGGCGATCTCGAAGATAAAGGGGCCAGCCTCGAGGCTGATCGCCGTTCGGAAGACGGCCCGCGCTGCATTGAAAACCAGGGCGCGCAGGTTGAGCGCCGGAACAGTGAAATTGGGCGGGATATCGCCGCGCCCGCGCGCCATGTAAAGGGTGTGTATGGAAGCCGGGATTATACCGAGTGCCTGGGCGGCCAGCCGCACCACGTAGCGCGCCAGCCCCTGGCGAACGCCATTCTCCAGGGCAGAAACCTCCGCCAGCCGGTGGATCGTGGCGCGCAGCTTGGCGTTATCCAGGATCTCGCCTTTCCCGTCAGCGATGCTCAGGCTGTGTTCGAGAAGGGACAGGATATCGTCGAGTGCGGTCTCGTACATGGTGGGCCTCCTGAGTTGTTTACCGACTTTGAAGAGAAAACCGGAATTTTATGTTTGGGCGTGCTTCGCACACCCAAACATAAAATTCCGGCTCTCAATTACATCATCTTCCGCACGATTTCGAGCTGCCCGGCGCTGCCCAGTTTCTCGTTCTTGTGGGCGATGAACTTGGCGTACTCGGCCATGAAGATCTTGCCAACCGGGCGCAGGTCGAAGTTTTCGGGATGATCGCGGAAATGCTCGCGGTGGACGCGCGTCCACACCAGCCGCCCGTCGGTGTCAATGTTGACTTTGGTCACACCCAGCAATGCCGCGCCTTTGAACTGTTCTTCGTCCACGCCTTTGGCGCCCTTCAAATTGCCGCCAGCCGCGTTGATGCGCTCGACCTCATCCTGGGGCACCGAGCTGGAGCCGTGCATCACCAGCGGGAAGCCCGGCAGGCGCTTCTGAATATCTTCCAGCACCTCGAAATGCAGCCCCTGGCTGCCCGAGAATTTGAATGCCCCGTGGCTGGTGCCGATGGCGCAGGCCAGCGAGTCGACCCCGGTGCGCTCGACGCATTCCTTGGCCTGCGTGGGATCCGTCAGCTTGGCGTTGGCCTCGTCTACCTTGACGTGTTCTTCCACGCCGCCCAATTGGCCCAGCTCCGCCTCGACGACGATGTTTTTTGCATGGGCCGCGTCTACCACCCGCTTGACGATGGCGATGTTCTCATCGAATGGCTCGTGGGAGGCGTCAATCATCACCGAGCTGTAGAAACCGCTGGCGATGCAGTCGTAGCAGGTCTCCTCGTCGCCATGATCGAGGTGGACGGCGAAAATCGCCTGGGGAAAAACCTGGTCAGCGGCGCGGATCAGACCCTCGAGCATGGTTTTATGGGTGTACGCGCGCGCCCCTTTGCTGATCTGGATGATGAAGGGGGCCTGGCTGTCCAGGCAGCCGCGAAACAGCCCCATGGTTTGCTCGAGGTTATTGATATTGTACGCGCCAATGGCATACTTGCCATAAGCCGCCTCGAAGAGTTTTTTGGTGGTGACGATCATGGTTTGCTCCTCATAATCAAAGAATTAGATCTTCGCGTCATGCGAAAGGATTTTGAAACACAAAGGCTACGAAGGTTTTCACGAAGGTATAAAGGTTTGATTTCCTTTATTGTGCCCTTGTGTTAGCCTTTCGTAGCCTTTGCATTTTTTTCTTTTCATGTATGTATTTTATCAGAAATGGACGGATTGACACGCTGCCGTTTAGCGCTTCGCCAGCACTTTGGCGATGCGTTGTGCCGCCTGCCCATCCCAGAATTCGGGGCGGCGCCCCTGGCGGCTTTCGCCGCGCAAGATTTTGTCGGCTTCGGCCAGGATACGCTCCGGATCGTCTCCGACCAGGATGTTGGTGCCCTCGGTGAGGGTCACGCCCCATTCGGTGTTGGCGCGCAGCGTCAGGCAGGGCACGCCGAGCATGGAAGTCTCGGATTGGATGCCGCCCGAGTCGCTCAGCACCAGCTTGGCTTGCGACATCAGGCACAGGAAATCGAGGTAACCGAGCGGCTCAGTCAGGATGAGTCCTGGCGCATCGGTGGGGATGCCAGATTCGACCAGCCGTTTGGCTGTGCGTGGGTGGATGGGGAACACGATTGGTATGCGTATAGCCAGTATAGAGAGAGTTGACAGTAATCTCGCCAGTGTGGCCGGGTCGTCCACGTTGGCGGCGCGGTGCAGGGTGGTGACCGCGTACCCCTGGGGGTGCAGATTCCAGCGGGTCCAGCTTTCCCGTTGGCTGGCGATGGCGGCGGCCTCGAGCAGGGCATCCACCATCACATTCCCGGCGAAATGAATTTTCTCCTCTGCAATCCCCTCCCGGCGCAGATTGTCGTTGGCCTCGCGTGACGGGGTGAAACACAAATCAGCCAGGGCGTCGGTCAACACGCGGTTGATCTCCTCCGGCATCATCCGGTCGAAGCTGCGCACCCCGGCTTCGACATGCACCACGGGGATATGCAGCTTGGCTGCCACCAGCGCGCAGGCGATGGTCGAGTTGACATCGCCAAACACGACAACCCCATCAGGTTTGTGTTCGAGCAGCACCGGCTCGAAGCGCAGCATGACATTGGCAGTTTGTTCAGCGTGTGAGCCGGAGCCGACGCCCAGGTTGATGTCGGGGCGGGGCAAGTGGAGATCGTCGAAGAACACATCGGACATGTTCTCGTCGTAGTGCTGCCCGGTGTGGACGAGCAGGTTTTGAACGTGCGGGTAAACAGCCAGCGCCCGCAGCAGCGGGGCGGCTTTCATGAAGTTGGGTCGTGCGCCGACGATGTGAATGAGTTTCATAGTTTGATAGTCTGATGATCTGATAGTTTGATGGTTGGATAGTTTCGAGAGAAGCATCCTGAGCGCAGTCGAAGGATGCGGTTTCCAGGCGATTCGGCGCTCTTCGACTACGCTCAGAGTGCCTGTTTCGTAACCTGTCAGGTGGCCAGGTTACTGATCACTGATTACTGCTCACTGCTCACCGAATCCAGTATTCCCGCTAATCTCTCGGCCAGCGCCTGGCGGGAGTAGTTTTGCTCGGTGAATGCCCTCCCCCGGCGGCCCATCTCGGCGCGCAAATCGGGATCGGCTTCGAGAGACAGGATGGCTTCGGCCAGGGCGGCGGGGTCTTCGGGCGGGACGAACAGGCCACCCTGGGCGGCCTCCATTACTTTCCGAGCTTCACCATCCACCGAGAGCAGCACTGGCCGCTCGCAGGCCCAGGCGTCGAACAGCTTGGAGGGCAGAGCGCCTTTGAACAAATCGAGCTTTTTGAGCGGGATGATGGCAGCATCGGCGGCGGAGAGCAGCGTAGGCATGGCTTCGCGCGGCTGTTCGGGCATCAGGGTGACGTTGGTCAGGCCGTACTCGGCGACGAGCGCGGCGATCTCGGCCTTTTTGGGGCCTTCGCCGACGAGGAGGAAATGTATGCCCGCCTCGGATTGCAGGCGGCGCGCCGCCTCGACGAGCGTCTCCAACCCCTGGGCGACGCCGTGAATCCCGGCGTAGATCGCCACGAATTTTTCCTCCGCAATGCCCCATTCGGCACGCGTCTGGGCGCGCTTCCCCGGATCGAAGCGAAACATGGCGATGTTGGCACCATTTGGAACCAGGATCACTTTGTCAGCCGGGTAGCCGCGTGCGAGCAGCTTATCCTGAATCCCCTCGGTGACAACGATGATCTTGCGGGCGCGGCGGTAACAGGCGACTTCGAGCTTTGTCGCCAGCGCCACCGCCTTCGGGCTGGACAATTCCCCGAGCGCCACGGCGCTCTCTGGCCAAAGGTCGCGCACCTCGAAGACGAGCGGAATCCGGCGCAGGAAGCTGATCGCCAGCGCCGCCCCGCCCACGAACAGCGGCGGCGACGAGGCATAGATCAGGTCGAATTTGCCGCGCGCCAGAAACAGCCCGGCCAGCGCGGCGTTGACCATGAAGGTCAAGTAGAACAGCATCCGGTTGCGGAAATTCTTGACCGGCGAGGCCTTCACCCACACGCGGATTACGTCAATCCCATCGAGGGGTTTGCGCTCCCACAGCTTGCCGCGGTACTCGGTCGGGATGATTCCCGATGGGTGGTTGGGCACTTCGCCGATCATGGTCACAGCGTGGCCAAGCCGCACCCAGTTGCGCGCCATTTCGTGGGCGCGGGTTTGGGTGGCTCCAGCTTCGGGGGGGAAGTATTGGGAGAGGTAGAGGATGCGCATGGAGATGGTAAGCAGGTAATCAGGTATCAGGTAAACAGGTGGCAGGGCAGGTAGAACGTAAGGTATCTTTCAATCTGGCCGAATGAGCTTCTCGTAGATTTCGCGAAGAGACTGCCCGGCAGCCGCCCAATTATACGTGGTTTCCGCGGCGGCGCGCCCGGCCTGGCCTAGCTTTTTGCGGGCGGCGGGGTCGCGCAGAGCGCTGATGGCCTGGCAAATGGCCTCCGGTGTGACCTCGGGGAGGAGCAGCCCGCACCCGGACTGGGCGACGATGCGCCCCAGGTCGCCGACATCGTTGGCAATGATTGGACGAGCGGCAGCCATGGCGTTCGAGAGGGTGTTGGGAGCGTTGTAGATTGCGCCGGGATAATCGGGACGCAGACAATAGAAGATGATGTCCGCCAGCCGGGTGCAGAGCGGCACCTGGGCGGCAGGCAGCCAGCCGAGATAGCGGGCATTGGCAACCGTTGCCACGGCGGCCTGGATGGCATCTTTTTGATGCCCGTCGCCCCACAGCAACACCTGGACATCCGGCAGTTGGCGGGCAGCCTCGATCAGCGGGAGCAGTTGGCGGTTGCGGGTGAAACCGCCGATGTAAGCCGCCACGAAATCGTCGGGTTTCAGCCCCAGACGGGCGCGCTCGGCGGCGACCTCGGCATCGGTTACGGCGTCGTATGGCTCCAAAGACTGATAATTGCCGATGGTCGTGACCGACTCGATACCCCTGGCGCGTAATTTATCGGCAAAAACCGAGCTGGCGGTGATGGTGGCATCTACCTGCTTGAGCAGGCGGCTTTCCAGCCACGAGAGCCACGGGATCATAAACCGAGGCAGGTAGAGCGTCATCAGCGCCGGGTAATCCTCGTGGGCGTCGTAGACCAGCGGGCATCCGAAATGCTTTTTGAGTTGTATCCCGGCGTAGAGCGTGTCCAGGTCGTGGCAGTGAATGGCATCAGGGTGAAGGGTGCGCCCGATGCGGATGGCCTCGCCCCAAAAGCGGGGGGTATAGAGCAGTTGGCGCGCCCCAGCGCCATAGATGGTGACGATGTTTTTCACCCGGATGATATCAGCCCCTTCGAATGTATCGCGCTCTGGAAATTCGCTCTTGCGATCCCAGCACAGGATGGTCACGCGGTAGCCCAGCGCGAGCAGCGCGGCGGCTTCGCGGGCGACACGCGGGTCGGGGCGAAAGGCGTTGGAGAGGAGCATCAAAATGTGTGTCATCAGATCATATGCGACGCGGAGCGTCGGGTAGTGCGTTCCCACGCGGAGCATGGGAACGAGAGTCGGGGCGGGCGTCGGGGCGGGCCTGTGTGCCCGCCCTAGGTAACGAGCAGGCTGCTCAAGGCTCGCAGCATCCAGGCTTGCGACCAGCGCACGAACGGGATGCGGATGGTCAGGGCAGGGTATTTGCGGTAGTAGAAATGGCCATCGCCGGCCTGCATGTGTGCGGCTGTCCAGTCTGCCACCTGCCGGGCGAGGGTCAGCCCATCGGGATAGCGAGCGCCGAAATGGGTCAGGCAGATGATTGCCTCGGCGCAGCTATGGATGTCAACCGGGTAGAGATCGCTTTCGGTGCGCTTGGGCAGGCCGTTAGCGGTGAAAAGCTGCTGGCGGTAGAACTGGTAGCCGCGCTCGACAGCCTGGTCGAGGCTGGGAATTTCGAGATGTCGGCGAATTGCATCCAGGCAGCGCAGCACATAGCCGGTGTGATAATGATCAACCATGTAAATCCCCCGGTCGGGCGGCCCCCAATAGGCCCACGCGCCATCCGGGCGCTGGGCGTTCAGCGTGTAACGTGTCCCCCGCCGGATGAGATCATCCCAGGTCGAGTCGGAGGTCAACTGGCTGACGCGAGCCAGTGTGGCGCATGAAAACAGGTTGGCGTTGTGAACGTGCCAGTGGTCGAGCGGAGTGTAGCTGAAACACAGCTCGTCAGCGGAAATCTCGTCGCGGTTCAAGTCTTGTGTGATGAAGGCCGCACAGCTTTGGGCGGTTTCCAGGTAACGTTGCTCGCCGAGAAGTTCATGTGCACGCAGGAAGGCCTCGAGGGCAATCGCCGTGACTACGCTGGAGGGCGTGCCCTTCGGGATGAAAGTTCGGTTATCCCAATCGAACGGGTAGCCCCAGCACAGACCGGCGTAACCATTGCTGGGGTGCTCGACCAGCCAATTCAGCGCCGATTGGGCCTGCTCCAGATCGTAGGAACTGCGGCTAACCGCGTAGCGGTCGAGGTAAGCGTGGGCGATCAGCGCCACGGCTTTGGCGTTGATTTGCGGAATGACTTTCAATGTTTGCCGCGCCGCCAACGGGAACAGGAAAGAATAGATTTTGAAGGCCGCGCTGGTCAGCCTGCGCTTGTTCAATCGCACGAAAAGAGATGTGCCGCGCACATCGTAGGGGTCGTACCCGGCCCAGCCGTTATTCTCGAGCCAGGCGAAGCCGCGCGTCAAAGCTGCGTCCAAATTCATTCTGCCAGCACCTCGTTGTAGATTTGCTTCACTTGCCGGGCGATGTTCGGCCAGTCGAAGGTGCTCTCGATTTTCCACCGGGCCTCGATCCCCATGCGCTGGGCCAATTCAGGCGATTGGTAGAGCTTCTCCAGTGCGGCTGCCAGTGCGTCGGCGTCTCCAAAGTGAACGAGAAAGCCGTTGACGCCATCTTCGACCGCATCGTGCGCGCCAAGATCGGGATAGGTGGTCACGACAGGTTTGCCGGTCGCCATAGCTTCCAGCAGCGAGCCTGATAATCCCTCGGATTGGGACGGGAGGGCAAACACATCGCAGGCGGCATACCAGGCGGGAAGCTCGTCATCCGGGCGGAAACCGGTCAGCGTCACCTGGCTGCCGATGCCCAGCTCGCTTGCCATCTTCTGGATGGATGCGGCCTCCGGTCCCTTGCCGACGAAAACCAGCCGCGTCCCGGGGCGTTGGGCAAAGCTTTGGGCGAATGCTTTCGTGAGAAGGTGAACGCCTTTGGGAACGATCAGCCCACCGGTGAATAGGACGATGAACTCATCGGGAGCCAACCCGAGTGCCGTACGCGCCTCGGCCTGCGGGGTGAGGCGGAAGCGGGAGGCGTCTGTCCCGTTGGGGATGACGACCATCCGCTCGGGGCGCGCCACGTAGGGCCGGATAGCTTCTTTTACGAAATTGCTGCACGGCAGCAGCCGCGCCGCGGAGTCGAAGTTGTCTTTCGTCATCCGGGTGAGCCACTCCGGCGAGGATCGCAAGAAGATTGTGGCGCTGAGCACCGAAGCCACAATCGGCAGCGGCGAGCGCACGATGCGCTGGCAGAGGAATTGGCGAAACTCGGCATGGGCGACATGGATCAGATCTGGCCGCGCCTGACGCAAAAAGCGGTCGTAATTGGCGGCGCGGTCCACGTAACGTAATTTCTGCGCCAGGGGGATGGCGTACGTGTTTAGCGTCGCCAATCGCCACGCCATTTTTGCCAGCCGGCCTCCTCCGAGAGCAGCGACCGCAGTTGGGGCGGCGCGGCCCGCCAGGCGGCACATGACGGCGAGTTGGAGCCGATCAGGGAGTGAAAGCCCGGTTGGCGGCCTGGCTGCATTCGTATTGTCTGCCAGGAGAGACAGCTTCACCCCGCCAATTCCGGCGATGGCTGAAGCCAGCCCCTGCACGTAGGCCGAGACGCCGCCGAGATGGCGTTCCCCGCCCCAGCTTTCGGTCACCGGACCGATCATGGCGAGGGGGAGCAAATCTTGTGGGGGATGGGGGAGAGGGGAGGACATGGGCAAATCAACAAGTAAGCAAATGGGCAAGGGTTACTTTTGGAAGAGGGCGAGGTAGTGAGTTTTCTTTGGGCCGGGGAGGCGATCCCATAGCTCGGCGAGCAGATAGGAGCGGCGGGCAAGCAGGGCAGCGCGTGGCGGGTGAATGGGCTGGATGGCAAGCAGGCGCAGCTGGGGGAAAAACTGGCAGATTTCATCCCGCTGAATACCGCGCGTGGTTTTGCTGTTGCCGACCCGCAGATCGTACCAAAGGAGGTAGCCGCCGGGGGCGAGCACGCGCCCCATCTCGGCAGCGATTTTGGTGGATAACTGCGTGTCGAAGATCGAGGAGAACACGGTGAACTGGCTGACGAGATCGTAACTGCCATCGGGGTAAGGCAGCTCGGCGGCGTTTCCGGCGCGCAGATTAACCCCTGGGGGGCAGAGCGCCTGGGCCTGCTCGATGCGATAATCCATCAGGTCGAGACCGTGCAAATTTTGCGGCGAAGCGCCCAGGCTGGCGAGCAGTCGCAGAAATCCGCCCGATCCGCAGCCCACATCCAGCACTTTCATGCGCTCGATGGGCAAGTTGAATCGGTTGAACAGGGCCGCCAGCGCCCGTTCCTGCGCCTGGCGGTAGTAGATCGAGACCGGGTTCAGCGGGTGCCAGGCGTAACTTCGGTCTTGTGGGTCTTGGTGGTAGGTGGTGCTGTAAACTTGTTGAATGCGCTGGATATCGTCGGATGGGTTCATCGGCTGACCTCATCGAAAATTGTCGCTAATCTCTCGGTTAATTTACGCCGATCATAAGAGGCGATGACGGCTTCGTCGGGTGAGATGCTCAGGCTGCCAGATTGCCATTGGTGATACAGGGTAACAAGCTGGGCGGAGATGGCGGCGACATCCTCCGGATCAACCACCACCCCGGCGCGGGCTTGCCGCATCAGGTCTGCGGCTGCACCGGGGGGCGCGAGCGCCAGGATCGGCTTGCGGGCGGCGAGGTATTCGAACACCTTGCCGGTGAGCACCGCCTCGCTGCCCGGCCCGGAACCGACGACGAGCAGCAAAACATCTGCCGAAAGCAATTGGGCGATGCTGTCTCGGTGGGGCAGGTATCCGGTCGTATGAGTAACGCCGCCCAAATCGAGAGTCTCGATCAACTGGTGAGCGCCCGGCCCGATATTGCCCACAAACTCGATCACAAGATGATTACGTGGGATCAAGCCGCTGTCAATGGCGTTTCGTGCGGCCCGCAAAAATGTTTCGGGTGTTCGACCATGCTGGTAGAAAGTGCCAGTGTAAACGATCGTAAATTGTTCGGGCGGGCGTTTTGCTGGGGTGATGCCCGTAAAATCATCACGGTCGTACCCATTGGTGAGGGTGATAACACGCGCCGGGGATAACCACTCGTAGCGCTCCAGCAAAGCGCGGCGCATCGGTTCGCTGACAACGGTGACGCGGTCAGCCTGATGGCAGATTGCGGCTTCCCAGCGCCGGGCCAGATTTTTGTGAAAACGGGTGGGGAAGGTGGAAGCAAAATTATCTATCCAGGGATCGCGGAAATCGGCCACCCAGGGTAATCCGGTAGCCCGCTTGATTTGCAGCCCGATCAGATGGTCGGTGTAGGGAACGGAGGTCGTGTAAACAACCTTGAAGCATCCCGCCCGGAGGATTTGTTTGGCGCGCGGCGCGGCGAATGGCAGCCAGCCGATCTGCTCGTCCACGAGGAGCAGCCAGCGGGTGATGGCGCGGCGCAGCCGGTAGGGCAATTGGCCGGGAAGGAGCAGCGCCGGCGTGCGGTGAACGACAATACCCGCCGGGATGTCGGCCAAAATCGTTGGGTCGGAGACGTATTTCTGGCGGCCCTGGGCGGTCAGAAGCGACGGCTGCCAGCCAAACCCAGGCAGGTGTTTGACGAACTTGAGCGTCCGCTGCACGCCCGCGCCGCCGAGGGGGGGAAAATAATAGGCAACCATCAGCACATTGGACATAACAGGCTCAACTGAGCGCCCTTTTGATGTTCTGAATTGCCCCGGCGGAGAAATAATAATCGCCTGCCTCGGCCGGGACGGATAATTTCGGCTGCATGGTAATTTTCAATAATTCCTGAGGCGTTTGCGCCAGAAAAGCGTAGCCTGTGTCGAGAAGGTGCAGAACAGTTCTATGGTTGGTGAGCGGCAAGATGATGGTGGGCGTGCCCAGGCATAAGGCTTCGAAATGGCAGGTGGAATAAATGCTGATGTGCCAATCGGCTTGCTTCAACAACTGGAACGTGGATGGTTCTTCGCTGCTCATCAGTATGCTGACGTTAGGGTTATCCTGAAACATAGCGGTGTATTTGTCTTTGCTAGTCTCGCCGGGGTGAAGTTTGATCACCAATCGAAAATCAGAGCGCTCTTTGGAAAGCTCTAAAAATTCAGCCAGGAAAGCAATCAACCGGTCTGTGTCGAGGTTTTGGGTTGTGACCACCAACATGCGGGAACCAGCTTCGCCTGTGGGTTTTTCCGAGCGGTATTTATCCATACGCAGGCTACCGACAGGGTACAATTCGTCTCCCCAAAAACCATACGATTCCAACTCCCCTTTCCAATAGTCGCCGTACAAAAACAACCGGTCGGGAATGGGCATTTTTGCTTTATACGGCAGGGCATAGGATGTCCATGAGTAGCCGGGATGGTGGCGGCTCAAGACGCCGTGTTGGAACTCGACCACGGTGATGCCGCGTTCTTTGGCAGCCGCCACCAGGGGATGATAAGTGTATGCTGTGACCATGAGCAGATATTTTGGACGTATCCGGTTCAGCAGGAGGCCATAAAACTGTTTTGCCCAGTAGAAATGCCTGAGGTGTTTGACCATGTTATCCGGCGTGAACAGCTCCATGCCGAAATCCTGCTGCAGGTGATTGTACAACGCGTGACCGATAGCCTCGGCCCTCTGGGGGCCACCCAACCGGGTGAAGATCTTTGCCAGGAGTTGAATGTGGGTGTTGGTGATGGCGCTCTTCATCAACGCCAGGCGATTTCTGTCCATGAATTGGCGGTTAACCACCGCCTCGACTTTGGTGAAATGCCCCAATTCCGCCAGCAGATCATCGAAATAAACGTCTTTGTAAAGCACTCCTTGTTTTTCGCTCCGATTGGAAGATTGAACGAAAACAGCGTAAGGGGTGCGACGGAGCGTGAATAATGCAAAAACATCCCGAAGCGCAGTCGGGATCTGTTCTCTCAAGGAAATTTTGCTGGTCGGCCCGCTTTCCGATTGCGATGCTATTCGATACGCGACATAAAAGCGTAACAGCGGCCAGACGCACCAGCCGCCCAACTGGTATTGCAATAAATCTTTCTCTGCTTCGATCCGGCGAATGCGCTCGCTGGCAATGAAGTAGGGTGTTTGACTTTCTGAGGCGGTATCGCTAGTTTGCTGGTTGTTGACGGTTGGGTACATTTCAGTGGATTTTCTCGCGGAAACGATTGGGCAATCGTGCAATAATAGATTTTACCTGGTCAATCTCTCGCGGGGTAAAAAACCTGGCAACCAACAGGACAAGCGGGAAGATCGCGACGGCGATGGAGCGGCTGCCAAATTCCAGATAGGGATTGCCGAGCGAGATTAGGCTGCCAAGAAAATAAGTTGCACCTGCGGCGGCAAAGAGTATGCCCAGCCGTTTGTATTCATAGGGGACAGGGTAAACCCGGTTCGATTCACGAAATACAAGCACGAACAAGATAATAAACCCAATAACCGTATTCCAGGCCGCTGCCATGATACCGAACCGGTCGAGCGTCAGCAGGTTGAGCATGATATTGACTGCGGCGGAAATCATCGTATAGAGCGGCAGACGCCTGGTATTCTTCGTATAGAATAACTGATTGACTACCATAAAATAAAAACCATGAGCAACGTAAGCCAGAACGACAATCGGTACCACGCGATAAGCCGAGTGAAAAGCTGGTTTTGCCATGAAACTCAGTAAGGGCTTTGATAACAAGGCAACACCCAGGCTTAACGCCAACACCACGATTGCATAATATGTAGTCAGGCGGGCAAATGTTTTTGGAGCATCTTTCTCGGTGGCAGCAGTACGGAAGAAGAAAGGCGCCCAGGCATTATTGATCGAAAGTAAGATGAGATCCAGGATCATTGCCAGGCGATAACCCAGGTTGTACAATCCCAGCTCGTCTAATGAGACGTAGCGTTCCAGTAGAATGCGATCCGAGACATTGAGCGCCCAACTGGAGAGCGCATGAGGGATCAGCGGCAGACCGAAGGCAAGCGAAGCTTTGAGTTTATCCCACTGGAAAGAAATACGCAGATTGCGCATCGCCACCAGCATAAATGGGATGAAAAACAGCATGCCCGAAAGAAGTTGCCCTCTCAGGCTGCCGGCAGCGCCCTGTCGCAGACCGGCGACGAAATAGACGATAGCCAGTGTAGTTATCAAAAACCGGCCAACGGAGAACAAGACATAATAATGTGGCTGTTCGCGTACCCTGAACAACACCATCGGCACAGTCTGGGCGAGCGTGAAGAAAGAGAGCCAGACTGTCAGCCGGCCATACGGGTCGTAAGGGGTCTCCCTGAATAGCAGGCTAAACAATCGCTCGCCTTGCCAATCAATCAAAAGGGTGAGCAGTAATGACGATACGGTGAGAAATATCCAAATCGTGCCGTAAAAGGCGCGTTGTTCCTTGGGGTCGTTCAGATAATCGTAATGGAAACGGGTAATGGCCCCACCCAGGCCAAACTCCAGGAAAATAATCAGCACGGTGTTGAGGGTTGTGACGAAGGCCAGGATGCCGTAATCGGCCGGGGTGAGGAGCTGTGTATAGAGCGGGAGCAGCAGGAAGGCAATCGCTTTTGGCAGCAGCCCTCCCAACCCGTAGACCGAAGATTGACCCGCAAGGGACTTCAATCGTTTGAGCATTGTCAACTTAGATTCCGGATAGTCTCGATTACTTTTTGCTGCTGCTCGTCAGTCAACCCCACCGAACTGGGCAGACTCAGCGCCTGCCGGTACAGACGGTCTGCAACGTCGCAGCGATAGGCCTGGCAATCTGCCATCACCGGGCTGCGATGCATTGGCTGCCACAAGGGGCGAGTTTGAATTTGAGCCTGCGCCAGCCGCCGCAGCAACGCGCGGCTGTCCAATCCATAAAGGGTCTCGTCCACCAAAATCGTATACATCCAGTAAATGCTGTCAGCCCAATCCGCCATGCACATGGGCGCGATGCCCGGTAGGCTGGCAAATGCCTGGCTGTAAGCCGCGGCAAAGCGGCGTTTGGCAGCCACGTAATCGGATAAGTGCTCCATTTGCGCACAGCCCAGCGCTGCCTGAATGTTCGTCAGGCGATAATTATAGCCAATGGCTTTGTGAACATATTCCAGTGGATCATCTTTGGCCTGGGTCGTCAGATATTTGGCGCGGCGCGCCCAATCTTCGCGATTCGTGACGAGCATTCCGCCGCCGCCGGTGGTGATGATTTTGTTGCCATTGAAGCTGAAGCAGGCCATATCGCCTAATTGCCCAACCATTTTCCCTTTGTAGGTCGCTCCCAGGCTCTCGGTGGCATCCTCGATAACCACGAGGTTGTACTTGCGCGACAGTTCGAGCAGTGGATCCATGTCCACCGGGTGTCCGAGCACATGCACCGGGATGATCCCTTTCAATCGGCGTCCATTCCCCCGGTTGTACAAGGCCCCCTCTCGCCAGGTGCACTCTTTCTCCAGGAAGTCAGCCACTTTCTGCACATCCATCTGCCAGAAATCCGGCTCGGCGTCCATGAATACCGGCCAGGCTCCTACATAGCGTATGGCATTGGTGGGGGCAATGAAGGTCAATGTCGAGACCAGAACCTCATCGTTGGGTTGGACGCCGGCGACGAGCAGGGCAATGTGCAAGGCGGCAGTGCCGCTGCTGGCGGCCACTCCGTATTTGACGCCTGCATACGCGGCTACCATTTCCTCGAAACGGTCAACAAACGGCCCCACCGATGAAATCCAGTTCGTATCCAGGCATTCCTTGATATAAGCCCATTCGTTCCCGCTCAATTCGGGCACACACAGCGGGATGAAACCCTGCGGAGGCGGCGCCCCTGGCTCGAGCTGGGTGACAGCCGCGCTCAGGTCTCCCAAAATACCCCTTTCTGCATCGGCCAGCACCTGTTGGTAATCCTGGTATTCGTGGATATCCAGCCAGTATTCGTGCAGCGGGAAGCTCGCCACCCGGCGGCCATCAGCCACTAACTGGTTGATCCATGCTGAGATTGCGTAGGGCTGGCCTTTGGGAATGGAGGCCAGCAGCTCGGGGTTGATCAGATATATGCCAGCATTGACGAACCGGTGCAGGGTGGGCTTGTCTTCCATTTGGGTGATAGCGCTGCCCTCGGTTTGGACAACCCCGTAAGGGATATTGAACTCATACTGCCTCACGGCGACGGTCATATCGGCTTGCTGTTCTCGATGGAAATCCAGCAACGCCCGGTAGTTAACATGAGTCACCACATCGCCGTTGATGACTAAAACCGGCTCTGCTGGTGTATCCAGCAAGCTCAACGCGCCTGCATCCCCCAGGGGTTGTCGTTCATCCAGGTAGCGAATCTCCATGCCGTAATCATGCCCATCGCCGAAATGTCGTACGATGGTCTCGGATTTGTAATGAGTTGTCAGGTTGACATGCCGGATTCCGGCTTGTCGAAGCTGGCGGATGGTCAATTCCAACAGCGGGCGGTTACCCACCGGGAGCATGGGTTTGGGCAGGTCTTCGACAAGCGGATGAAGCTGCCTGGCCTGACCGCTTGCCAGGATAACGGCCTGCACGGGAAGGGCTTGCTCCGGCAGAAGCTCTTCGAGTAATGCCAGCCCGGCGATTCGATTCTGATCATCGAGCAAGGGAATATGGCGAATTTTGCGCGCCTGCATCCGGTTGAGCAGTGAATCCCGGTCGGCGTCGAGCGGGGCCGTAATGGGAGCGGGGTAAGGGGATTTGGCGCGGCGGGCAAGTAGCTCGCTGACCGGCCGGTCGAGCGGGATGCCCCACAAGATGGCGCGGCGGATATCGCCATCGGTGATCGTGTCGAGCAGGCGGCGCGCATCGTCGGTGACGAGCACAATCCCTTTGCCGGTCTGGTTGAGCGCTTCGATGCATTCTTGCAGATTGTGCCGGGGTGAAACGATAAGCGATTGGATATCGAATGTCATCATGCCTCGTATCGGTAGCACAGCAGCCGGTGTCCATAAGTCTCGACGAGTTCGGGGTAAGTGTGCTCCCATTGGTCTTTCAGTCTGGCATAGATTTCAGGGTTATGCACCCGTTTTCCGATGTAGAAGGGGTGGTTGTGGCTTGCCATAGATTGTTTGAACTTCAGCAGGGTGTCATCCGAGGCGTTGGTACGCCCGCCTCCCAGGTGCAGGGTTTCCAGACCCGATTGGATACCTAGCTGTACTGCGGCGTCAATCAGTTGATTGGTCGCACCAGGCGCAGCCTGGCCGGGCGCGGAAGCTGAAAGGTGATAGTGAAGCCAGCGTGAGCCGCGTAAAAACACCGCCCCGGCTGACCATTCTCCGTTAGCTTGCGCCGCCAAGAGCCATCCGGAACTTTCGGTGAGTTGTGCCAGTTGGCAGAAATATTCATCGGAAAAATGGTAATAGGAATCGGCTTTCAATAATTCCATCCTGCGGTGATACAGCCTTCTGAATTGTTCCATCTGATCCAGGACAGGCTGCCGGGATGTATGAATACCCGCGCGTACTGCCCGGCGAAGCATATTCCGCGCATCTTTGCTATAGCGTTTCGTGCTGCCGTCTGACTGTCTCAGATCAATGGAGAGGGTGGTGCGGTCGAACACCAACGCTACTTTTGCATCCAGCCACCGCTGATTTTCTATCAATGGGTGGAGGCGGATGAACTCGGCGACCACCTGCTCGCGTTGACACCAGTTCCCAAATGCCCGCAGCGCCTCGGTCAGAAAACCGGTATCATCGGTATTCGCCAGCGGTCCGCCATACCCATACGGCGTTTCGATATCATACCAGGGATGGGTAAGAATCTGCGAGCCGATGTGTGTTATCTGCCCCAAGAGAAATGGATAACACCAGCAGCGCTCACCACTCTCGTAAACCCACAAAACTGCCCGAGACTCGGAAGTGTGAACACCCAGCCCGGCGTATTCCGGCCAGAAATAGATGTCGTGCAGTGTCTCAGGCAGGCGAGCCAGGATTTCATGCCATGCCTGGCTGTCGGCGTGTGCATCCAGAATGTGGATTGTCATGGCGCGAGGTTATAACACCATTTTTAAGGATTGTGCAATCCGTTCGATCTCCGGCTCGCCGTAGCGTTGGTCAATTGGCAGAGTCAGGCAAGTGCGGGCAAGGCGGTCAGCCGCGGGAAAACGCCGCGGATCAACGGCCTGGGGCAGCGGCCAATGCACCGGGCAGAAGATGCGCTGCCGGGCCAGAAGCGCTCGCACCCGGTCCCGGTTTTCCAGGCGGATCACGTAACCGAGGGGAACGGTGTGGTCATTTAACTGGGAGGTTGCCAGATGTGTAAAATCAGCCAGCAGTGTGTGGCAGCGTTGCCAGTTGGCGCGCCGGCGATTTGCCGCTTCGGCCCA
>DYIZ01000053.1:2646-37230 GCA_020723385.1 Candidatus Aquidulcis sp. | reverse complement strand
CCTTTTCGCCTGCTCGGCAACATTTACCTGAGTGGCGGCGCCGCCGAGCACGCCGGGGAGATCAACCTGAAAGACGCCATGATGCCTATGGTCAGCTTTGCGCGCCTGTATGCTCTGCACCACCAGATCAACCAGACCCACACCCTCGAACGTATCGAAGCATTGAGTGAGGGAAACATCATCTTGCCCTCCAGCCGCGATGAAATCGTCGCCGCCTATGATTTTTTGATGCAGCTTCGTCTGCAGAACCAGATTGCCGCTATCCAGGCCGGGCGGCTGCCTCAAAACAACATCCACCCCGGCAAATTGGGGTATATCCAGCAAGAATTACTGAAACAGGCATTCACCCAGATTGCGGCAGTACAAAAGAAAGTCAGCTATGATTTTCTTGGCGGTGTTTGAATGCAGGGGGAATAATCCTTTTCTTCACAATATCTAAACAATCTGTGAACCCCCGCTTAACACTCTTCCTCTAAAATCGAGGCAAGTCATTCCATTTTGTCACAGGAAAGGTGTGTATGGCGCTGAAAATATTAGCTTGGGTTCTGGTCATCATCGTCATCGCGGGGGCTGCAAGCGGGTATTATTACTACCGCACGGTTTACGCCGCGGCTCCCGTCGCTACGGAAACCCCGGTTCAAACCGCCACCGTGCGGCGCGGCAGTTTGGTCATCTCTGCCACCGGCACAGGCACGATCATCGCCGCCAAAGAGCTGGGGGTGGGATTCGACGAGAGCGGCGTGTTGCTCGAATTGAATGTCGCGGTGGGGGATAAAGTCAAACAGGGTGACGTACTGGCGCGCCTGCAAACCAAAAATACCGAAGAATCTATCGCTCTGGCGGTATCCGACGCCGAGTTGAGCGTGGTCAAATACCAGCAGGCGCTGGATGACCTGCTCAATGCTGATATGACCCTCGACCTGGCCAAAGCCAAGATGGCTGTAATTGACGCGCAAACGACCCTGACCGACGTGACCGCTGAACGCGAGCGGATGAATTACCAGCGCTGCCTGGACAGCGCCATCGAGTCCTACGAAGCGCAGTATTTATCCGCGTTGAACGCTTACCAGCAGATCAAGGAACGATACAACGAGAATTACGCGCCGCTGTCCGACAATGACCCCGAGCGGTTGAATGCCCTGGCCTCGCTGTACGCCGCCGAAGAGCGGGTGCAGACCGCCCTGATCAACTACAACTGGTGCAAGGGCACTGCTTCCGAGTCGGAAATTGCTGAAGCGGATGCCAATGTGGCCCTGGCCGATGCGCAGTTGAAAGCCGCCGAGACGGAGGTCGCCCGCCTGGAAAATTACCCCGACCCGGATGATGTCGCCCTGGCACAGGTGCAGTTGGATAACGCCCAGGCGAAATTGGCCGAGGCCAAAGAGGCCGAATCCATCATCGAGCTGACCGCCCCCTTCGATGGCACCATCCTCGATATCTCCGCCATCGTCGGCGAGAGTATTGGCACGGGCGCCATCATCAATCTGGCCGACTTGAGCCAGCCGACGCTGGAAGTCTATCTCGACGAGACCGACCTGAACAGCGTGGGCGTCGGCTACGAGATCGAGGTCATCTTCGACGCCCTGCCCGACCAGACTTTTCCTGGAACCATCGTCAGCGTTGACCCCAGCCTGACCTCGATGCAAAACGTGACCGCTGTGCGCGCGATTGCTCAGTTGGATACAATCTCCTTCGCCAAGCCGCAAAATCTGCCCATCGGCCTGAACGCCAGCGTGGAAATTATCGGCAGCAAGGCCGAAAATGCGCTGCTCGTGCCGGTGGAGGCGCTGCGCGAGCTGTCGGCGGGCAAATATGGCGTGTTCGTCATGGAAAACGGCCAGCCCAAACTGCACGTTGTCGAAGTCGGGTTGATGGATTACACCTACGCCGAGATCATCTCGGGGCTGGATGAGGGCGATGTCGTCACCACCGGGATTGTGGAGACCAGCCAATGACCGCCGTCGTTAGCTTTGCTTCCGCTGGACGACAGTCCAGCGGCGGAGATCAACCAATGACCGCTGACGCCGTGACCGACACCCCCGAGACCATCATCGAGGTCAACGAGATGACCAAAGTCTACAAAATGGGCGACGTGCAGGTGGTCGCGCTGGACGGGATCAGCCTGCACATCCGGGCCGGGGAGTTCGTGGCCATCATGGGGCCTTCCGGCTCGGGGAAGAGCACGCTGATGAACATCCTGGGCTGCCTCGACCGCCCCACGAAGGGCAGCTACTGCCTGGCGGGCCAGGATATCAGCCGGATGAACCGATCCCAATTGGCCCACATTCGCGGCAAGAAGATCGGTTTCATCTTCCAGTCTTACAATCTGCTGCCGCAGGCGACGGCTTTGCAGAATGTCTTGCTCCCGATGGTTTACCGGCGTAACGGGCGCATCTCCCAAAAAGAGCGGCAGACGCTGGCCCGCAGTACCCTGGCCGCGGTGGGTCTCACCGACCGGGAGAAACACCGGCCCAAAGAAATGTCCGGTGGGCAGCAGCAGCGCATGGCGATTGCCCGCGCCCTGATCAACGACCCCGCCCTGATCCTGGCCGACGAGCCGACCGGTAACCTTGATTCCCGCTCCGGGAAGGAAATCATGGAAATTTTGCACTCACTGCACGAACGCGGCCGCACGATTGTGATGATCACCCACGACGCCGAGAATGCCGGTCACGCCCAGCGGGTGATCCACCTGCGGGATGGCCGCGTTGCCCAGGAATCGGTGCAATCTACGGCTATACCGGTGGAGGGTTGAGCGATGATTGGTGAAGTATTGCAAATCGCTTGGGAAGGCGTTTCCCGCAACAAGCTGCGCTCGCTGCTCACCATGCTGGGCGTCATCATCGGGGTGGCGGCAGTGATCATCATGGTGGCGGTCAGCGCCGGGACCGAAGCCACCATCGCCGACCGCATCGAAACGCTTGGAACCAACCTGTTGTTCGTCAGTCAGGCGTTCAGCGCGGCGGGACCGGGGGCGCGTCAGCCAGGCGGAAGCTCCAATGATCTGACTTATGATGACGCCCTGGCTATCCGCTCGTCGGTCAAGAATATCACCGGCGTGCTGGTCGAGCGCAATTCCACGCTGGCGGTCAAGGCTGGTAATGTATCGAGCGACGGCGTGACGGTAGTCGGCACGACGATTGATTACCCCGAAATCCGCGGGCTGACGGTGGCCCAGGGGCGTTTCCTCACCCAGAAAGACCTGGACAACACGGCCAAAGTGGCCGTGTTGGGTTACAGCCTGGCGCAAGACCTGTTCGGCGAAGAAAACCCGGTGGGGCAGAAGATCACCGTGGGAACCGTCAAGCTGTACGTGATGGGTGTGATGGAAGAGAAAGGCGTGGTCGCCAACACCGATTACGACGCCCGCATGTACGTCCCGATCAGCCTGATGTTCGAGAAGTTCACCCCGGCCATGTTTGCCCGCTTTGCGGGAAATATGGTCAATACGATCACGGTGCAGGTGGAAAACCAGGAGGTGATGGATGGCGTCATCACGCAGATCGAGATTTTGCTTGCAAAGCGCCATGATGCAACCATGGAAGACCTGCCCTTCACGGTTCGCACGCAGCAGGAAATCATTGACACGCAGGCGGCCACCACCGAGTCGTTTCGTTCGCTGCTGGCGTGGGTGGCGGCGGTTTCGCTGGTGGTGGGCGGCATTGGCATTATGAATATCATGCTGGTCAGCGTCACCGAGCGCACGCGCGAAATCGGCATCCGCCAGGCTACTGGGGCCACCCCCGGCGACATCCGCTGGCAGTTCCTCACCGAAGCGCTGATGCTCAGCCTGACCGGCGGGCTGCTCGGTGTGGTTGGCGGCGTGGGCGGATCGTGGCTGTTCAATCAACTTGGCTCGATGCGTACTGTGTTGGTGCCCAATTCCATCCTGCTGGCGTTCGGCTCCGCCGCGGCAGTGGGCATCTTCTTCGGGTTCTACCCGGCCAACAAAGCCGCGCAGCTCGATCCCATCGAAGCCCTGCGGCATGAGTAGTAACCTACGAATCGAGTCTTTGCTTTTTATGTGGTGATTTTGAAACACAAAGGTAACAAAGGCTTTCACAAAGATCACGAAGATTTTTAAGAAGTTTTTCTTTGTATCCTTCGTGTTGCCCTTACGCACCTTTGTGTTTAATTTCTTTTTGGCTCCAACTTGTCCGGGATAGGAAAAATCTATGAAAATAAAAATTTCGCTGTTGATCTTTGTGCTGATCACCTCGCTCCTTATTGCGGCGTGCAGCAAGGCCAATGCCACGACAACCGCCGGCAGCACCCAAACCGGCGATCCCGGCGCTTCAGCCCTGCCGCTTGTCAGCCAACTGGCGGTGGGCACGCTCAAGCTGGAAGATACTGAGTTGGCGGTGACGCCAGAACAGGCTGCCGAGCTGTTGCCGTTATGGCAGGCTTACCAGAGTTTGAGCGCCAGCGACACCGCCGCGACGGTAGAAATCGAGGCGCTGGTGGCGCAAATCCAGGAAACGATGACCGCCGAGCAAACCCAGTCCATCGAGGCGATGCAGCTCACCAACCAGCAGATGATGGAATTGATGCAAACTTTGGGGATCGGCGGGGGCGGCGGCGGTTTCGCTGAGGCGCAGGCGACGCCGGGATTCCGGGAAACGCTCGAAGCCGGGGGAGGATTTCCCCGGGATGGCAGCGGCGGGCCGGGCGGCGGCCAGGGTGGATTCCCAGGCGGCGGCGAGGGCGGATTTCCGGGAGGCGGAGGCGTTCCGCCGGATGGGGGCTTCGTTCCCGGAGATGGCAGCGGAGCGGGAGGCTTCATCCAGGGCACTCCCGATGCATCAGCGATGGCCACCCGCCAGGCCGGTTTTGGCGGGCGGGCCTCCGGAGTCAATTCGATGCTCCTGAATGCCCTGATCCAAATGCTGGAAACGCGCAGCCAGGAATAGCGCTTTTCTCTGTTGCCTGTTGACACTGCTGAGCGTTGTCAACAGAAGTGGCTGTTTTTGATCCTCCGGGTTGACAAGCCGCTCATCCACTGATTTATTTGATCGGACCAGCGCTCACATCGTCAAAAGAGGCGGTGACAGTCCCGCTATCTGATTCCCCCAATACACCCAGGGCAAAGTTGAATTTTACTCCTTTCAGCGCAGCGGCATCTGCCGGTATGTGCATGCCGATTCGTTGTCCATCTACCTGGTAGGTGAGCATCATCGTGGCGGGATCTATCTCGATGCGCAGGGTATACCAATTCCCATAGGCGTGTGGCACACCGCCTGCCTCATAGGTGTTATCGCCAGAAGGCAGGAGCGCATCCATACAATTGGCGAGAGTCTCGCTCAAAACGCACGCTGCGTACCACTCTGTCGAGTCAGACAGGGTCGCCAGAAGAACGATTTCTGCGACGCCGGCATGTTCCTCTGGGCTGAGCCTGACTTTGGCCTCAAAGAAGGTTGGGGCGTTCAAAATGTAATCGGAATAATCCAGCGCAACCAGACGGGTGATCTCGTAGGGTTTTTCTTTGCCCTGGGTGATGACCAGCACGCCATCCTGCTGGAAAGCCTTGTTGGGAGATGCGGTGAAATAAGTCCAACGGAAGGGGTCGAAACTACCGGCATAGTCCGGGTTGTTGAAATCATCATAGAGAGCAGGGCTGCCGCTGCTCACCGGCGCGCTGGTGGTGGTCGGCGTGTTGGTAACAGCCTGCTCACTGGTCACAGTGGGGGTGTGGGATGCCACTTTTCCCGCGAATAAGCTGGGAAGGGTAGATGCCAACAGGATGATTGCCACAACCAACGCGCCTGCTGTGACTGCCCAGGCCCATTTTGGCAGGCGACGGCGTGATACGGTGGTCTTGGCTGGCGATGTGCTCTCGGGGGATGGCGCCTCGATTGCTCTCGCCGCGGGCCGCTCAGCTTGCTGTGAGACATCGAAAATGCGGCCATCTGGGGCGCGCAGGTACAGCACGGGCGTTCCCCACTCGATGTCGTTCCCCTGGGCAAAGATAGCCTTGCGGGCTTCGACCAAAGCGGCATCTACTGGATAACCATCTGCCAGGGCAGCATAGAATTCTCGCGACAGGGTGATGGCAGCCTGATCGGTGATCTCGAACTGCATGGCAATCACCGCGGGGACACCCTGCTGCACCAGACTCTGGGCTGCGCCGGCGAAGGGATCGCTGCGGGAAGTGCGCGCCCCTTCGCAGGCATTCAAGATTGCCAGCCGCAGGGTGCGGGCGTCGTGCAGGAGTGTACCCAGGTATTGCCCGCTGACTGCCCGGCCGCGTCCGCGCTCATCTTCCAGCAGCAGAACACCATCCTGGGTTTGTTGATCGAACATGCCATGCCCGATGAAGTGAAAAATGTGATACTCACCCTGGCGCAATTGCCGCTGCAAGGCCGCCAGCGAGGCGGTTTCCAGGCGCTCGATCACGACCAGGCCGCGCTGTTCAAGGTCACGTAAAGATGCCTTCAGACGCGTCCATTCCTCTGCCACATCCAGAGTGGGATAGTCGCCGGGGCTGGCAATCATCACCAATACTTTCAAAGGCGGGCGCACCTCCAGCGGCTTGATTTTTTCCGGCAAGTCAATATAGCGTACAAGCGGGGTTTCATTCGAGAGAGAGATGAATCGGTTCAGCGCGGGGTTGTGCAGATATTCCCAGGGCAGGTCGAACAACTCCGGTGTTCCGGCAAAGCGCAGCCGCAGGCGCAGCCCGGCGCCCTGTTGTTGCGCAGCCGTCAGGCTATCGGCCAGGCAGGTTTTGACATCACGGTCGAAGATGGCCTGGAAGAGAGTGCCCCCGAAGTTTTTCGCTGCCTCTATCTCTGGCGATTGCAGGCGGCGCACACCCCGGCGGGTTCGGCCCGCCCGCAGGAGGAAATTTTCGATCTCGAGATCCGAAAAGGGCAGGCTGAATTCGATGCTGGCCTGGCCCGCCGGTGAATCCAACACCCGGGCGCAGTAATTATCCCCCGAACGTTCGATCTGTAAGTCGAAGTCCAGATAATCCATCTGGGCCATACTCCCTCCTCCGACAAACATTTGATGCGCTGGTTATTTATTGTCTCATCATCATTTTACCCTGGTATGCTGCATTTGATAACCTCAGCTCCCCCGCCAAGGAGGGAGAGCCATAATTTCTAAACGTAAGGCTTGATAAAACGGCGCCAACGCCAGGAAGAGTCTATATCCTGGCGTTGGCGCGGGGCTATGGCGTCGCCCCAAACCAATCTCGAAAACCGAACGTCTGCTGAGATCAATCCTTTATCGGGATGGTCACCTTCACGTTCATATTCCAGTACCAACGCGGATCGTGTTGGGTCATGCGAATGCGGGCCTTGTAGGTCATGTCGCCCTGGTATTTCTCGCCTTTGCCCTGGATGGATTCGATCACGCCGTTGAAGGCCTCTCCGGGCAGCGCATCCACCGTTATTTCGACTTCGTCGCCGGTTGAGATCAGCACCACGCCGTTCTCGGTGAGATCGGTGGTCTCGACGAACCAGGCCGAAAAATCAGCCAGCGCGCCTACCGGCTGGCCGGGCAGCGCCACTTCTCCCACAACCAGATCCCATAAGACCAGCACGCCCGCCCATGGGGCGCGGATTTCGAGGGCGCTCAGTCCCTCCTGGGCGGCGTCGCGCGCCGCCTGGGCAGCCGCCAGGCGGGCGTCGAGCAGCGCCCGGAGATCGGGGTCGGCGCCGCCGTTCAGGTCGGACAGGCGGGCGCGGGCGGTCTCCAGGCGGGTGATGGCTTTGAGCAGCGTGGTGCGGGCGCCGGTCTGGCTGCCCTCTTGGGGGTTTTCGTAGTCGGTGAGCAGGGCGGCGTAGGCTTCGGCGCGGCGGGCTTGCTCGCGCAGTAAATCGTCGTCGGCTTGCTGGCGGCTGGGGGAATCTTTGGGCTGGCCGGCTTCATCGTTGACTTTTTCCTGCGCCTCGCGCACGGTGGTTTCGGCTTCGATGTAATTGATCAGCGCAGTATCGAATTCCGTGGGGTCGGCGGCGTTTTTCCCGCTCCAGGCATTCTCGGCGGTATCGTAATCTTTCTGGGCTGATTCCAGCTCGGCGGAGGCCAGCGACAGCGCCAGGAGCGTGTCGGTTTCGAGATCGTCGAGGGCCTGGCGGGTTTCGATGATTTCCAGGTCGGCAGCGGCCTGCTGGGCCAGGAGCGCCTCGGAGCCTTCCAGCCGGGCCAGTACATCTCCGGCTTGGACGGTATCCCCTTCGGCTGCGGCTACTTCGAGCACGCGCCCACCGGCGGGGAAGGCGAGAACCATCTCCTGGGCAGGAACCAGCGAGCCTTCTGCCACAACCGCATCAAGGGCAGGCGCGGCGGCAGGCGAAGTCGCTGTCGCCGGGGCGGCCTGGGCGACGCCAGAGCAGGCCGAGAGGAGCAGCGCGGCGCAGAAAAGCAGGGGGAAGGTGAGTTGTCGTTTCATGGTGTACCTCGTGATTGAATATTGGTTTTTATGTAAGGATTTTGAAACACGAAGGCAACGAAGGTTAGCACGAAGGATGTGAAGGTTTTAAATTGGTTTTCCTTCCTTCAACTTTGTGACGCACTTTCGTGACCTTTGTGTTTTATTTTTTGGCGCTAGTTTCACTCGTAACTCAATACCTCGCGCACGGTCAGGCGCACGGCGTTGATGGCTGGCAGGGCGCTGGAAAGCATCGCCAGCAGGATGACGAGCGCCAGCCAGAGCAGCGCGCCGGTGGGCGAGAAAACGTAGGCCAGCGGCATGTCGAGGAACGACAGGCCGATCACATTACAGAACCAACTGGTGAGCGGCAGCGCCAGCAGCAGGCTGAACAGCCAACTGATTCCGCCGATCATGATGCCTTCCAGGGTCACGATGCGGAATACGGCCGCGTTGGAGCCGCCGAAGGCGCGGATCACGCCGATCTCGCGCGCCCGCTCGATCACGTTCAGGCTCATCGTGCCCATCAGCCCCAGCCCGCCGACGAAGGCCAGCAGCGTGACCATCACCATCAGCAAAACCACGATGATGCCGAAGGCGGCGTTGATCTCCAGCCGTTCGTCCTGCATTTGCATCACCGAGCGCACGCCCACGCCTGATTGGTCGAATTGATCCTCCAGGGCTGCGGCGATGATGCGTTTTTCGCCGGGCGTGGCTGTGGGCTGTGAGCGCACGATGGCGATGTCGGCGCGATGGGCCTTGTGGGCCAGCCGGGTGTAATAATCGTAAGGGGCATACACTGTATAGCCGACGGTCTGGTTGCCGAGCATTTCGATCACGCCGACGATGCGGAAGGTTTCCTCGTCGCCGTTGATTTTGAAGACGATCTCATCCTCCAGCGCCAGGTCGGGTTCGGCGTTGATCAGGCCCACGCCGACGACCACGGCATTGGTATCGCCGGGTTCCAGCCAGCGCCCGGACATCAGGGTGGGCAAAACATACGGGCTGTCGGGCGGGACGCCGAACAGGAAGATGTTGTTGCTCTCGCTGCCGTCGGGACGCACCCGGCGGGTGGCTTCCAGCCCCCAGCCTTCCAAGCCCTCTACCCCGGGGACGCGGGCGGCTTCCTGCTGCAAGCGTTCGACCATGTACGGGCGGCTGAGGTCTACCCAGAAATCGTACTGCCAGAAGGCGAGCATGTTGTCCACGGTTTGCAGCAGCGAGGCGCGCAGGTTGAGCACGGTGATGAAACTGCCTCCGGCCAGCGCCAGCATGACCAGCGAGAAGATCAACCGGCTGCGGCGGCGGAAGGGGTTGCGCAGCGCCAGCAGCGCCGGGCGGGTGAGGGCGGGCAGGCGGCGCAGCAGCGCGTCCATCCACAGCATTCCTTTCCAGACCTGGCTGGCCCCGTACTCGCTGAGGGCTTGCGCCGGCGGGCGGCGCGCCCCGCCCAGGATGACGGGCAGCGCCACCAGCACCGGAAGCAGAATCCCGATTGCCAACTGGAGCAGGATGGCCTGCGGGGGAAACGTGCCCAGCGAGAGATCGAAGTTCAGCAGCTCTCCTACGAACCGGATGAGGGCGTCCGCGCCGATCATGCTGAACGGCAGGGCCAACAGGGACGCGGTAATCCCGAGGAGGGCCACCATTCCCAGGTACATTCCCGCCACCTGCGAGGTGCGCCCGCCCACAGCCTTGATCACCCCAATTTGCCGCGTTTGCTGCGTAATGAGGGCGGTGATGGTATTGATAACCAGGAAAGCGCCCAGCAGCAGGATCAACGCGCCCAGCATGGTCAGCAGAAGCACCACGGTGTCGGAGATGTAATCGAGCGGGTAGCTTTCGGCTTCGGGGCGGTAGGTGTAGTAGACGGTGTGCCCTGCGCCTTCGAGGTAGTCGCTGATCTCGTCGGTGATGGCGCGCATCCAGCCCGTGTCTTTCACGTCACCCGTCACGCGCACGTACAACTCGTTATAGCCAGGCTCCTGTCCCAGCCAATCGAGCGTGTCGCTGGTGACGTAGGCGTAGACTGTGCCTTCGAGAAAGGCAGGCATGTGGTAGAGGTCGTGCCCGATACCGGTAATTTGCAGGCTGCGCTGTTTCCCTTGCGGGGTTTTGATGGTGATTGCCTGGCCCTCCTGGAGACCGAGATAGGTCAGTGAGCCGCGTTCCATGACCAGCGCGCCCTTTGCGGGCGGCCAATCGCCGCGCTCGTGCCCGATCTTGTAAACCTGCTGATCCTCGAAATCTGTGATGACGAAGATGAACAGATCGCGCCAGACATTGTTGGCAGGGTCAATCAGCAGCCGCACCGGCAGATTCCGGCGGCCTTCGACGGCTGCCACGCCGTCCAGCGAGGCCACACTTTTCACCATCTCATCCTCGAAGAGGGTCGTCGTAAAAACAACGTGGGCGGGGTCAATGGCGTTGTACTGCCGCGGCAGGTCGCGCTGCAAGATGATCTGCGTCGCGGCGATTGCGCCCACGGCAAAGACGCCTACTGCGATGGTGAGGATGATCAGGATGGTGCGCGCCCGGTTGAGCCACAAATCACGGATCACCTTGCGCCAGCGAATGGAAATCATGGGAGCCTCTCGTAGAATAGTTGATTGTTTGGAGCGGACGATTTCTTTAATTCGTTTGATCTGAGTCCGCTAATCTTCGCGAATTTTCGCTAATCTTTTGGCACAAGAAGAAATTTGCGGAGATTAGCGCAGATTAGCGGATTCAAGCAACCTGATCTATAGCCGAATCCTCTATCACCAGTCCATCGGCAATGCGCACCAGGCGGGTGGCGCGGCGCGCCAGGTCGGGGTCGTGCGTCACCATCAGCACCGTTTTGCCCTTCTGCACCAGCCGCTCGAAGAGCGCGATCACCGCTTCGGCGGTGCGCGAGTCGAGGTTGCCGGTGGGTTCGTCGGCCACGATCAACGGCGGGTCGTTGGCCAGGGCGCGCGCAATCGCCACACGCTGCTGCTGCCCGCCCGACAGGTTGGCCGGGAGTTTGTCGGCCTGGTCGGCAATTTCCACTTCTTCCAGCAGTTGCAGGGCGCGTTTGTGACGCTCACCGTTGCGGAATGAGCCGGACAAATCCATGGGCAGCATCACATTCTCGATGGCGGTCAGCGTGGGCAGGAGTTGGAAGAACTGGAATACCACGCCCACCGCCCGCCCGCGCCAGACGGCCAGTTGGCCTTCGTTGAGCGTGTGTACTGGTGCATTGACCACCCACAACTCGCCGCCGGTCGGGCGGTCAATGCCGGTGATCATGTTGATGAGCGTGCTCTTGCCGCTGCCTGATTTGCCCACCACCGCCACGAACTCACTCTCACGGACGTGTAGATCAATCCCTTTCAACGCCTGGCATGGCCCGGCGTCGGATTGATAGGTTTTGGTGACGCCGTGAATGTCAATCAGGGCATCCGGGGTTGTGGTGGGGATGGTGGAGCGATTGGATTTGAACATAGGGGCCTCTCGTTATGCGTTTCGTGTTTCGTTAACTCGTTTATAAGCCCTGGCAGGTGGGTCGTCATGACTCTTAAGTGGGATAAAAGTGTTATTTTGCCCAACTTTCAAGTAAAATGAATTCATGCCGGCCAAGATCGAACCGCTCAAGACGAAGATACTTCCTCCACAGGTGCGCAGCCACCGGGTGGCGCGGCCGCGCCTGTTGGAGCGCCTCGCGGCTGTGCGGGATACGCCGTTGACCCTGGTGTGCGCCCCCGCCGGGTATGGCAAAACCACGCTTCTGGTGGAGTGGGCCGCTTCTGCCGGGATGCCGGTCGCCTGGATGAGCTTGAGCCAGGAAGACAGTGACGCGGCGCGCTTCCTCAACGATTTCATCCTGGCTTTGCAGCGCATCCAGCCCGAGGTGGGCAAATCTGCCCAGGCGGCGCTGAATGTGCCCACTCCCGATATGCAGCAAGCCGCCCTGCACTTGCTGGTGAACGATCTCGCCGACTTCGATTTTCCCGCTGCAGTGGTGCTGGATGACTATCATTGGGTGGATGCGCCCGAGGTACATGCCGCGTTAGCGCATTTGGTCGAACACCTGCCGCTCCCGCTGCACCTGCTGATCGCCAGCCGGGTCGAGCCCCCGCTGCCCCTGGCGCGGCTGCGCGCCCGTGCCGCCATTCTGGAATTGCGCACCGCTGACCTGAGCTTTCAGCCCGACGAGAGTGAATCCTTTCTCAACGATGTAATGGCTCTTGGGCTTTCAAACGACGAGTGCCAGCGGCTGGTGCAGCAAACCGAAGGCTGGGCAGCCGCGTTGCAATTGGCCGCTATCTCCCTGCAAAGCGGCGAGCGAAACCACGTGTTTACCGCCGGCCAGCACTATATTTTCGAATACCTGGCCGAAGAAGTGTTGCGCTGCCAGCCGCTGGCCTTGCAGCGCTTTCTGCTGCGAACTTCGATCCTCGACCAGCTCACCGGCCCGCTGTGCGAGGCGCTGGCTGAACCCTTCTTGCCCGGTCAGAGCGGCGCGGACTGCCTCGATACCCTCGAACACGCCAGCCTGTTCACCCAGGCGCTGGATGGCGAGCATCGCTGGTACCGTTATCATGCCCTGTTTGCCGATTTTTTGCGTCTCCGTCTGCGCAGCACTGAGCCTGAGCTTGTCCCGCAATTGCACCGGCTCGCCGCACACTGGCTGGCCGCACACGGCGATTTCGCTGCTGCCTACCAGCATGCTCTGGCAGGGGCTGACCTTGAGCTGGCTGCCGACCTGATCGAGCAATCCGCCGAGCGGCTCGAATTGCGCGGCGAGCTGGACACCCTCGCCCGCTGGATTGATGCCCTCCCCGAAGCGCTGGTTCGCAGCCGGCCGCGGCTCAACCTCGGGCGCGCCTGGGGTTGTCTCGTCCACCTCGATTTACACGGAACCCAGCGCTATCTCGAACGGGCAGAGATCGCCCTCGAGAAAGCCGATCAATCTGCGCGGCTATTGATCGAATCCAATATTCAGCCACAAACCGCTGCATCTGACCGATCCGTTCTGGGCGAAATCCTGGCCGCGCGCGCCCTGTTGGCAGGCCTGCAAGGCAAAACTGAAGATGCACGTTGCTACGGTGAGAAGGCGTTGCAAAACCTGTCGAGCGACCAGCATTATCTCCTGGGCCTGCTCAAATTCAACATGAGCTTGCCGTTGTTCCTCACCGGCCAAATGGCGCAAGGCGTCCGCGTTTTGGAGGAAGCCTCCTTTCAATCGCTGCAATTGGAGACCCCGTTCATTGCCTTGCTTTGCATGAGGATGCTGGGAGAGGGATACATCCACATTGGGCGGCTCATGCAGGCCGAGCTTACCTTCCGCCAATTAGAAGCATTGGTCGGGAGAGAATGGGGTCAGCACTCTCCCTTGATGGGCGCTGCCCGGCTGGGGCTGGGAGAAGTCTACCGCCAGCGCAACCAGCTCGACCTGGCTGAAGGCTATCTCACCGAAGCTATCGCCCAGTGTATGCTGTGGATGCCCGCCATTGCCCTGGACGGGTTCATCTGGTTAGCAACTTTGCAGCAAGGGCGCGGCGATTTTGCCGCCGCGCAGGCCACGGTACAACGGGTGCGGCAATCCAGCCAGGGACGTGGATACGCCCTGTTGGATGATTGGTGGGTGCTGATCACCACCGTCCGGCTGAACATCTTGCAAGGCTACCTCGATGATGCGATGCGTTGGGCGCGCGATTGCGGGCTGGACCTGGAAAACCTGGGCAACCTGGATGAGTTTTTCACTCAATCTCCAAACTACTTTCGTGAGCTGGCTTGCTGCCTGCTGGCGCGGCTTTATCTCGAGCTTGGCCGCCGTGAGAAAGTGCCTGGCGCGCTCGAAAAGGCCCAGGCCGTGCTGGCCTATCTCCGGCCAATCAACGAGCAATCGGGAATCTTCATCACGATGATGGAGAGGTTGCTGCTTGGTGCCCAGGTGGACGATGCCCTGGGAAATGTCGAAGCGGCTCAGGAGTCGCTGCACCGCGCCCTGGATTTGACTGCCCCCGAAAGACCAATTCGTATCTTCTTGGATGAGGGCGAAGCGTTGATGACGCTGCTGGCGGCGCGCCGCTCGCTAGATCTGCCTCCCGTGGAGCGCGCCTATCTCGAAGAACTGCTGGCCGCCTGGGAATTGGAGCGCCCCCAGAAATCTCAGCCGCGGGCAGCCGCGCCCCAAGCGGGACTGATCGAACCCCTGAGTTTTCGCGAGGTCGAAGTGCTGCGCCTGATTGCCGCGGGCCAATCCAACCAGGAGATCGCCAGCGGGCTGGTGCTGGCGCTCAACACCGTCAAACGGCACGTTTCCACGATTATGGGCAAACTGGGGGCCAGGAATCGCACGGAGGCGGTGCGCATCGCCCGGCAGACAGGATTGCTAGAATCATAGGACAGGCTTGCTTGGCGCATCTCAATCGCGCTTCACGATGCCTCTTTGCCAGGCGTATACCGCCACCTGAGTGCGATCCGCCAGGTGCAGCTTGCTGAGTATATTACTGACATGCCCTTTGACTGTATTCTCACTAATGGTGAGGTTCTGGGCTATCTGACTGTTGGACAGGCCGTTGGCGATGAGCTTGAGCACCTCAAGCTCGCGCTCGGTCAGGTCGGTGAAGAGCTGGGGGTCCTCGGCGTTATCGCCGCGCAGATTTTGCAGTACGCGCGACGCGACCCGCGGGTGCAGGGTCACTTCGCCTTGCACGGCCCGGTTCAGCGCCTCGACCAGCTTCTCCATTTTCATGTCTTTGAGGATATACGAGATAGCGCCAGCTTTGAGCGCCGGGAAGATGTGCGCATCCTCGTGATAGGAGGTCAGCACGACAACCTGCGTGCGCGGGCTGATGGTTTTGATGCGCCGGGTGGTTTCCACGCCATCCATGCCGGGCATGATCAAATCCATGAGCACCACATCAGGAATGTGCTCGGCAACCAACTCGACTGCCTCCTCGCCGCAGGTAGCCTCGCCGATGACCTCGAATTCAGGCAGTGTTTCCAGGTAGCCGCGAATCCCTTTACGAACGACTTCGTGATCGTCAACTATTAGAATGGTGTTTGGTTGGGCCATTGGGGCCTCCGTTATTGCCGTTGGGAGCAGGTGATGGTGTTGTCACCGGCACGTTGATTTGGATATGGGTGCCTTGGCCGGGATTAGCTTCGATTTTCATCTGCCCTTTGATCATCTTTGCCCGTTCTTGCATGGATCGCAAACCGACTCCCGGGGGCTTATGGGCCAGATCGAAACCGCGGCCATTGTCAGAGACGCTCATGTGGACAGTTCCATTCGAGTAATCGAGGTTGATGTTTACCTGGGTTGCCTGGCTATGCCGGGCAATATTGGCTAACCCTTCTTGAGCAATGCGGTACAAGGCCTGCTCGATTTGCAGGGATAAACGCCGTTCACCGGCTACTTTCAGGTTAACCTGGATTTCAGTGCGGTTTTCCCACTCGTAGAGATACTCCCGCAGGACGGTGACCAGCCCTTTCTCTTCCAGGGCCAGTGGGTACATCTCCTGGATCAGAAAAGTCAATTCTTGAATGACTTCGTAGACTAGATTCTCCGCCTCGTCCACATGACTCTGAGCATTCTTGGCATCCCGCTGGATCACGCCGCGGGCCGTCCCCAATTGCGCCAGCGCGGCAAATGCCTTTTGTTTGGCGCTGTCATGTAAATCACGCGCCAGCCGGTTGCGTTCTTCGATGACAGCCAACTCTTTGGTTTGTTCGAATAGCCGCTCGATCTCTCGGGTACGCTCCATTACCTGGTGTTCAAGCTTGCGGTTGTGGTTTCGGATGCTGCGCATACGCAGTTGATAGCCTGAATAAGCTACACTGACGACCAGAAGCACCAGGCTGGCCTGGAACCACCAGTTTTGCCAGATCGGCGGAATGACCAGCACCGCAATCGAGACCCCTGTCTCGTTCCAGATGCCATCATTGTTCGAGCCTTTGATGTGTAACTTATAATCGCCGCCTGGCAAGTTCGTGTAACGCCCGAAACGGCGGGTGCCTATCGGGGACCAGCCAGTGTCAAAATTCTCCAAGAAATAGGTGTATTGGTTGCGTTCTGATTCGGCGTAGCTCAAAGCGGCAAACTCGAATTCGAAGTAGTTGTAGGGCCAACGCAAGGTGATCTGTTCGACGGTCTCAGCAGTTTGATTGGCCGCGAACGGCTGCCCGCCTTGGGTCAGGCTGGTCAGAACCACAGGGGGAACATAAGGATTGGATTGAATATTCATCGGGTTGAACAAATTCAGCCCATTGACTCCGCCGAAGGCGATCGTGCCGTCCTGGGTGCGGATGGCCGAATGCATATTGAACTCCCGGCTTTGCAAACCGTCGCCCTCATCGAAATTTTCGAAAATCTCGGTGTAGGGGTCGAAATGGGAAATGCCGTTGTTGGTGCTCAACCACAGCCCGCCCTGGTCATCCTCGACAATCGCATAGATCACGTTGTTAGGCAGGCCGTCATCTATGGTAAAACGCTTCTCAACGCCGGTATCGGGGTCGAATTTATCCAATCCATTGCCGGTTCCTAACCAAAGTGCGCCTTGCGAATCCTGGTGGATGGCTAAAACAGTATCATCGCTCAAGCTGTAGGGATCGTCGGGATTATGGCGGAAGTTTTCGAACTGGCCGGTCTCCCGGTCTAACCGGTTAAGCCCGCTGTTTAGCATTCCGAGCCAAAGGTCTCCCTGGCGCGTTTCGAACAGGCAGATCACCGATCCTGCGCTGATACCGGTAGGGTTTTGGGGATCCTGCTGGTAATGGATGAATTGTCCATTTTTTCGATTGAAGCGATCCAGCCCATCGCGGGTACCCAGCCATAATATCCCTCGGCTGTCGGTCAGGACGGCGAGCACCGTAAAGCTTCCCAAGGTGAGAGGGTCCATGGGATCATGCCAGTAATGGGTGAATTTCCCGGTACTGACATCGAGTTCGTCCAATCCCATTTCGGTTCCTACCCAGACTGTACCCTTGAGATCCACGTGAACACTGTAAATAAAATCGTTTTGCAGACTGTCGGGATTATTGGGGTCATTGCGGTAGTGCAGGAATTCACCTGTCGCCCGGTCTAGTCGGTTCAGGCCGCTCCCGTAAGCGCCAATCCAGAGATAACCTTGCTGATCTTCGGAAATCGCGAAAATGCCGCCTGGGCTGATGCTGGCGGCGTCGAATGGGTTGTTCTTGTAATGGGTAAATTTTATTTTCCCCTGATCCAGGATATTGACCCCGCCGGTAAAAGTGCCGATCCACAATAAGCCTTCCTCATCGAGATACAGGGATGAAATGGTCGCGTCGGTCAGGCTATCGGAGTTGCCGGGTTCACGGTAGTAAGTGATGAAGTGTTGATTATCGCGGTCGAACCGGTTCAGCCCATTGGATGTTCCTATCCATAGCACGCCCTGCTTGTCTTCCAGAATCGCGCTGACAAAGGTGTGGCTCAGGCTATTTGGATCATTTGCATCTGGAACGAAATGTTCGAATTTCGAAGCGCCGGGGGATAACCGGTTCAGCCCGTAGCTGGTTCCCACCCATAGATCACCCCGGCTATCCTGATAAATCGCCTGAATGTTGTAATAGGTCAATCCGCCATCGCTGCCTTCGGTGGAAATATGGGTGAATGTACCCGTTTGCCGGTCCAGGCGATCCAGCCCATGCCCGGTGCCCACCCAGATCGTACCGTCATGATCTTCGTAGATGGCGTGAATGTTATTGTTAACCAGGCTGGTGGGGTCGGAAGGATCATTCTGATAATGGACGAAGAGATTGTGCTCAGGATCGAAGCGGTCCAGCCCCTCGGTGGCGCCTATCCACAGTGTGCCGGTGCGGTCAACCAACAGGGTGAGGATATCATTCCCGATCAAACTATCGGGATTATTGGAATCATGCTCGTAATGGGTAAATCGCCCGGTTTTGTAATCGTAGCTGTTTAACCCTCCACCTTGAGTTCCAATCCAGATCACGCCGGCCGGGTCTTCGACCATATCGTTGATCCAGCGATCGGTCAGGCTATAAGGATCCTTGGGATCAGGGCGGAAAGCTGTGAAAGTATACCCATTGAAACGATTCAGGCCATCTTGCGTGCCGAACCAGATAAACCCCAGCTTGTCTTGCAGGATGGTCTGTACTGTGCTTTGCGATAATCCATCTTTGAGTGTCAGGTGTTTGAATTTGATGGGAGGGGTTACCGCTGACGGATCACTTGATGGGATATTGCCAGCCGCGCTCACCCGAGGCGTGCATGTCAATGCGCCCAGGCAAACGGCAATCCATAACTTCCATAATAATTTCAACAAGCCTGCCATCTCCTTTCTGGCATTGAGTGAGCGGCTGACTATCGTTAGTATAGCCTATTCTTTAACCTTTCCGGTGCACCCGCAGGACGATTTCATCCAATACTCCAGAGGGGGATTTACCAGCAGGTGAGTAATCCCCAGGAGTGGCGGGAATGGAACCCACGGAGGGGAACGAAACCCTGCTGGCGGAGGCGGGGAAATACGAATGCGGTCTCGTGCATTAGCGGGATTCTACCGCTATATTGAGTGAAATAGGTCGCCAATCGCCCCTGCTTTGATCAGCTCACCGCATGGCTGCCATTCATACTCTAAGGTGTACTACCGGAAATGACGCTCCAGTTACAGTGTCATAAAAACCCATAAGGGCCAAGATGACAGCTCCATTTGAACCTGCCAGGGAATTCCATTCCAGAGCAGCGCCCAGAACAGCCTCATTGCCTGCCAGCGCCGAGGATGCAGCCTTCGATGTGGCGATTCGTAATTGGATCAAAGAAAATCTCTACCGGGCTGCCCCGCCCGAAAATGTTCGAGAGCATATCATCTTTCGCATAGCAGCTATGAATCCTAGTTATTACATCCTTTAACGCAAATTTCCCCTCCGGGTAGCCGCCAGGCTGCGACAAAACGTACGCCTGGCGGCTCAGCAATTATCTATGTTTTTAGGCTAATTTACCCAATGAAAGTGAGGTCCCTATTGAAGATGCCGATAACAAGCCTTTCCTGAAAATAATATAAGCTCCCCCCGCCGGAAATGGAAGACTCAATAAAAACAAATAGAGCTTTCCCGTCCTCGGCGGGAAATGTCCCAGATTTGGGGTGTGTGGGAGTGCATAGCACTCCCACACACCCCAAATCTGGGGATTCCTCCCGTTGAAAACGGGAGAACCACAAATTATGAGGAGAAGATGATGAAAACCAATAAATTATTTATTTTCCTGTCGCTGGTGATGATTGCCAGTATGCTGCTGGCATCCTGCCAGCCTGAAAGAATCGTCGAGACTGTGGTGGTTACTGAGATTGTGGAAGTTCAGGGCACCCCCCAGGTTGTCGAAAAAGTCGTTGTGGTGACTCCCTCCGCCGAAGCGGCAGCCCCAACCGAAGAACCGACTCCCGAGCCGGAAAAGCAGGTTACCCGCCGCGGCGGTTGGCTGGATACGATTGTCATCGTCGAAGAGCCATCAGGTGAGGCGGGTGTCTCCCGCATCGAGTCCGGCGAACTGGATGCCCATGTTTTCTCGTGGGATGATCCAGAATTGTTCGCATCAGTCCAGGCAAACGCTGACCTGGGCTACACCACCTTCGTCGGATCATCGGATGAATTGTCTTTCAACCCGGTCGGGCCAACCTTCGATGGCACCGGCAAGCTCAACCCCTTCTCGGTTGCCAAGATCCGCGAAGCTATGAACTGGATGATTGACCGGAATTACATCGCGGAAGAAATTATGGGCGGTTTGGGATTGCCGCGTCTTTTCCCCATTGTGGGCGGATTCCCGGATTACGCGCGCTATATTGACAAAGCCCGCGAATTGGAAGCCTATTACGCCTACAATCCCGAGAAAGGCGAAGCCGTCATCACCGAGGAAATGCAAAAGCTTGGCGCTACCCTGGTCGATGGAAAATGGCAATTCAACGATGAACCGGTCGAGCTAATCTT
The DNA here is from genome assembly GCA_020723385.1 of Candidatus Aquidulcis sp. Taxonomy (GTDB): domain Bacteria; phylum Chloroflexota; class Anaerolineae; order Anaerolineales; family UBA4823; genus DYIZ01. Next base: position 16,922 of record DYIZ01000053.1, on the reverse strand, counting down.
CCTCATCCGCACCGAAGACGAGCGTCTCGAAATCGGCGACTATATCTCCAATCAGTTGGAAACCATCGGTTTCACGGTCACGCGTAACTACAAAACGGCGGCCGAAGCTGCGCCAATCTGGCGGCAAGGCAACCCCAATGACGGGCAATGGCATCTCTATACCGGCGGTTGGATTACCACCCAGATCACGCGTGACCAGGGCAGCAATTTCGAGTTCTATCACACCAATCGCGGCATGACCAATCCTCTGTGGCAGTCTTATGTGGTTTCAGCGGAATACGATGAGATCTGCACACGGTTGAGCAACAACCTCTTCGATACTCTGGAAGAGCGCGATGAACTTTTCCGGCGGGCGCTCGAATTGTCTATGCTCGAAGGCGCTCGCTTCTGGCTGGTGGACGGGTTGAGCTTCTCTCCCTTCAAGCCCGATGTCAAAGTCGTGGCTGATCTCTCTGGCGGCATCCAGGGTGCAGATCTCTGGTCTTACACAATCCGTCGAGATGGTGTGGAAGGCGGTTCGATGACCCTGGCCAATGCCAGCATCTTGACCGAAAACTGGAACCCGCTCGGCGGCAGCAACCAGGTGTTCGACCAGATGATCATGAAGGCCACCGGCGACCAGGCTGTCCTGGCAGATCCGTACACCGGTCTGTACTGGCCGGAGCGAATCGAGCGGGCGGAAGTTTTCGCAGTGGATGGATTGCCCATTGCCAGCACCTACGATTGGATGAAATTGGAATTTGTACCCGAGATCGAGGTGCCTGCCGATGCCTGGGCTGATTGGGACGCGGCCGAACAGCGCTTTATCACGGTGGGTGAGGTCTACACCTCCACCGACACTGTGACGGCCAGAACTAAAATGGTCGTTTACTTCCCGCCCGATCTGTATGATGTCCAATGGCACGATGGCAGTCAATTCTCGCTGGCCGATATTGTGCTCGCCTGGATCCTTAACTGGGACCCTGCCAAGGAAGCCAGCGCGCTCTACGATGAGTCGCAGGTCCCCGCCCTGCTGTCGTTCCAGTCTCACTTCAAGGGTATCCGCATTGTTCAGGAAAATCCGTTGATCGTCGAGATTTACGATGACGCCTACTCGCTCGACGCTGAGGCAATGGTCAATAACTACGCCACGTGGATGTTCCCCTTCTACGCATTTGGTCAGGGCGCATGGCACACCATTGGAACTGGTATTCTGGCCGAAACGAACTCAGAGCTGGCGTTCACGCAAAGCAAGGCCGATATTTTACAAACCGACTCGATCAACATGATCGGCGGGCCAAGCCTGGAAATCTTAGCCAAATATATGGATCAAGCAGCAAGTGAGAGCTACATTCCCTATCCTTCGGTTTTAGGTCAGTATGTCACTCCCGAGGAAGCTGCCACCCGTTGGGCCAACCTGCAGGAATGGTACCGCCGCCATGGGCATTTCTGGGTAGGGACTGGTCCGTACTACATGGACAAGGTTTTCCCGATCGAGGGCACTGTGCTGCTCAAATCGAATCCGCAGTTTGCCGATCTGGCCGACAAATGGATTGACTTTGGCACACCCCCAATTGCCGAAGTTGCTCTGACTGGCCCGAACAGCATCGCAATTGGTGATGAGGTTACTTTCGATGTGGAAGTGACGTTCGAAGGCAATCCTTACCCGATGGCCGATATCGGGCAGGTGAAGTATCTGCTATTCGATAATGATAGCAAGCTGGTGGTCATTGGCGAGGCTGAGGCTGTCGAAGATGGGTTGTGGCGCATCACCCTCACCAAAGAACAAACCGCTTTGCTCAAAGCTGGATCGAACAAAATGGAGGTGGCAGTTGTTTCACTCAAAGTCAGCCTTCCCAGCTTCGCGGTTGTGGAGTTTATCTCCGAATAATATCCACCTCGGCAGATGATTGATCATGGAGGCGAAGCCCAGTTCCCACGAACGAAGCTTCGCCTCCAGCCCAATCAAAAATCCTGACGGAAAGTGAGTAATCCCATGGCTGATTCAACGATACCGGTTCACGTTAAAGCCGAAGTGTCTGTTCGGGTTAACCCTGTGCTGAGTTCCATCTCTCGGGTCATCAAATTTATGGGGATCAAGGCCGTAGTGCTTTTCTTCACGGTTGTCGTAGGGGTTTACCTGACTATCCTCGTTGCCAATATGGGCGGATACGTTGACCAAATTCAGCGCGGGCAAATCCAGGAACAAATTGCCACCCAGGTGCTGAACGATCCTTCCTTCAAGCTCCTCGCCGCGGATGTGCGCGCACAACGGATTGCCGATATAACCCGCATGGCAGAACACCGCGCCGGGCTGGATCAGCCATTTATGGTGCGCAGTGTGCGTTTTCTCACCAATGCGCTTTCCCTCAACCTGGGACGCGCCCTTTACATGAACAGCGATGGCGGTTCCCGGCAGGTGCGGCGGATCATCCTGGAGCGATTGCCGTCCACCCTGGTTTTATTCGCAACCGAAAATTTCTTGAATTTCTTTCTCAGTATTTTCTTCGCCCTGGCGCTTTCCAGGAAGTATGCCAGCTTCTGGGATCGTGTCATTATCACGTTGTCGCCCACTTCTTCAGCTCCAGGGTGGTTCTATGGGTTGTTTTTAATTCTGATCTTCGCGGCGCAATTTGGCATTTTGCCCTATGGGGGCATGGTCGCCGCACCCCCGCCGGATACCCCTATCAACTACTTTTTGAGCCTGTGCCAGCATCTTGTTCTGCCAGTTTTTGCGTTGTTGCTCAGCACCATCTTTGGCAATGTGTATGCCTGGCGCACATTTTTCTTGATCTACTCCAGCGAAGATTACGTGGATATGGCGAAGGCCAAGGGATTGTCATCGCGGGACATCGAGCGGCGCTATATTCTGCGCCCAACGTTGCCCGTAATCATCACCAACTTCGCCCTGGCGTTGATCACCGTGTGGCAGGGCGCAATCGTTCTGGAGACGATTTTCAACTGGCCGGGACTTGGACGGCTGACTTTCCAGGCCATTGGATTGTTCGACACACCCGTCATCGTCGGCTCAACGGTGATTTACGCCTATCTGTTGGCAATTACAGTGTTCTTGCTCGAATTTATTTATACGCTCGTTGATCCCCGGGTAAAAATCGGTAGTGAAGGAAGGCGAGTATGAAATATCGAATTCTTGAAATCAGGCGCTATCCCTCTGCGGTTGCCGGCTTGGTCATTATCGCACTCCTGTTGGGAATTTCGATTTATACGATTATCACGATTCCCTACAGTGAGGCGATCCGCATCTGGCGAGGCGGAGAAGAAGAAGTGCAAGATGTTCCGAAGAATGCCCAGCCCGTGTGGGTCAATTTCTTCCGAAAGACGAAACTTACCGAGACGATTATCCTCAACACCCTGGAAGACGCAGATAATGCCAACGGTCAGGTAACCAAAGTGGTTACAACAGGCGCATCCGGTAAATCTGTAATTGATATCACCTTTGCCTTTGAGTATCTCTACGATACGTTTCCTCAGGCTTTGACCCTTCACATGACGCCGATCTATCAATCCGGTACGCCGTTCGTCACTGCTACCTGGGTGACGCCCGACAACCGGGAGATTCCCCTCAAAGATTTGAAGATCCAGGCCCCCGAGACTTATCGTATCTCCCAGGATACGCGCCTGAGGAAGAACCTCGAGAATCAGCCGCCCGAGCAGGGCTTGTTTGCCGATCCGTTCCTTGAAACGCCCGCACCCCTCAAGGGGAGATACGAGCTGCGGTTGCACGTGACAGTCTTCGAGGAAGGGGCAGATTTGGATGCCAAGTTCGTCATGCACGGGCAGGTGTATGGGCTTGCCGGTACCGATCACAAGCGGCGTGATTTGACGGTGGCTTTGCTGTGGGGCACACCCATTGCCTTGTCTTTTGGACTGCTGGCTGCGCTGGGCACAACTCTGACCACGATGGTGATCGCTGCGCTCGGGGTTTGGTTTGGCGGGTGGCTGGATGGGCTGATCCAACGCGTTACCGAAGTCAATATGATCCTGCCATTCCTGCCTCTCCTCATCATGGTAGGCACATTGTATTCGCGCAGTATCTGGATCATGCTGGGAGCCAGCATCCTGTTGAGTGTCTTTGGTGCAGGCATCAAGGGCTACCGGGCGATCTTCCTCCAGGTGAAAGAATCGGCTTATATCGAGGCCGCCCGGTCTTATGGCGCTAGCAACACCCGGATTGTATTCACCTACCTGATCCCCCGTATCATACCCGTTTTGATCCCGGCCCTGGTCAACGTCATCCCCACCTTCGTTTTCCTGGAGGCCACGCTGGCCGTGCTCGGGTTGGGCGACCCCGTCATCCCCACCTGGGGCAAAATCATTGACGATGCGCGCTCCAATGGCGCTCTGTTCCAGGGCCAGTATTACTGGGTTTTAGAGCCTTCGAGCATTTTGATGCTGACGGGCCTGGCTTTTGCCATGGTGGGCTTCGCGCTCGACCGAATCTTCAACCCAAAATTGCGAGGTATTTAGATTACGAATTTACCTTTGAGGCAAATATGGTCACGATTACACCCCCCCTGCGAATGCTCCTGGTTGGTTTTTGTTTGCTAACCGTCGGTTTCGTTTTACCGCTGCTGATGGTGATGCAGCTCATCGAATCGACGATCTTCTTGAATTTCTTCGCCTTTACCGCCACGGTGGCCGGGTCCATCGTGGGCTTGATCGGCGCGGCCACTCTGGTTGGATTGCGGCGTTGAGCTTTGTGGCGACGGGTTAACTTGCAGCCGCCAATCGTTCGACCAGCCAGGCAATGTTGGCCTGCTTCTGCGCCTCGCGCATGGCACGCGCCGAGGCCGTGAAATATTGCAACCCGCTCATGAACCGGATTTGCCGTTCATACCATGCGCGGTCGCTGATCATCTCGCCAAAATTTGCCAATTCGGTGCGCAGCGCCAGGCTCCGGGGCCAGAAATCCTCCCGGCCAAGCGAATCGAGATCGGCGTCGGCAATGATTTCTTCCATCAGCGTGTGCGGCGCTTGGGGGATAATGGTGGCCTGAATCATGCCGCCGATAATTTGGATCTGCCGGGATGAATAGCCAAATCCCGGCAGAACCTGTTGGACAACCTGAATGCCCACGGCCTCGTGGTTTTCCCGTTGGATGGTGAACCCGATGTCGTGAAAATATGCCGCTGTACTGAGCAGCATCAAATCTTCGCTGGCGATACCCTCCAGAGCGGCCAGGCGTTCAGCGGCCAGAACCACTTCGTCGCGAGTGTGCGCCAGCGAATGATAGGTCAGCAGGGGAGAAAGCTCCTGGTCTAACCGCCGCAATGCATAATTCTTTGCTGTCTCGAAATCGGGTTTAGCCGCCATCATGATCGGATTTTATCTCAATTCACACAAAGCCGTCATCATATTTACGTTCTTTACTTCACCATTCCTGCCTGCCGGTATCGTTCGAACCCACGCTCGGTGAGCGCAGCCAGCTCCTGGAAAAGCGGCTCATCCAAATGGGTGAAATTGAAGCATGATTTACCCTGCATCCGTTTCTTGAGCGCCGGCGATATATCTGCCAGCAGGTCAGGAAAGGCGTACACCGGCATAAGGTAGTACGAAACGTAATTTTTCTTGATTTGCACCGCGCCAAACCAAACATCCTTGCCCCGACTGGTGGGGGTCATCGGGCCAATCAACTCATAGCCGCTGGACTGATCCGAATGAGGTTTCAAACCGCCGCGCTCGCAGGCGCGCAGGATGTCCCGTAAACGGGCATAAACAGCGTCGAAATCGGGTTTAGATGGGGGAGACATATCAACCTCCGATCTTCTTATTTGATTGTTCTTTTTAATTGCCTGGTCTGCCAGTAGATTTTGAACAGCATCAGCAATTTCTGGTTGTCCGGCACATGCGCCCGGCGGTTGAAGACATTATAATCGTGGGCTTCGATGTCGTCGAGGATGGCTTCGTATAGCCGTGCGGCTGCGGCGACCGCGAAGCGCCCATCGGCGTGCAGCCGGGCGATCCCATCCCATCCCTCGGCGTACAGACTTCGGGTGCGGGCAATCTGGAAGCGGAGGAAGCTCCGCCAGCGGTCGTCCACCTGGCCTGTCTCCACGTCGGCTTCGGTCAGCCCAAAGGCTGCCAGCTCGTCCAGGGGCAGATAAAAACGCCCACCGCGCCAGTCTTCACCGACATCCCGCAGGATGTTCGTTAATTGGAGCGCTACGCCCAGTGTGACCGCATAAGGCACAGCCTCGGGGCCGTCGAAGCCCACAATATGCATACTCATAAGCCCTACGGTGGATGCGACACCATAGCAGTACACGGCCAACTCGTCGAAGCTGGCATAGCGATTTTGGCGCAAGTCACGTTCGACGCCCTCGATAAGCTGTTCAGCATAGCGCAAAGGGATGTGAAAACGGGCGCGTGTATCCGCCCAGGCTAACGCCACCGGGTCTTCGGGAGAGGGGGAGTCGGTAAGCATCCGTTGCCGCATCTGAGCCAGCCGTGCCTGCGGGTTAGCGAGACCGCTATCGGCGATGTCATCCGTCAGCCGGCAGAAGGCATACAGCGCACGCATCGGGCGGCGTTTACCTGTCGGCAGTAGAGCGGACGCCATGTGGAAAGAACGGCTGTGAGCGGCGGTGATTCTTTCGCATTGGCTGTAGGCTTCATCCATCCTCGGGTGAGCGCAGTGTTCCACCCACGGCGCTAAACGATTATGGGTTGGATTGGATTCTTGTGCCATGCCCAGCAGGGTTTGCAGCCAGGTCGAATTGACGGTTTTTGGAAGTGTATTTTGCGACAACATGAGCAGCACCTCGTTCCTAAATCTATACAAAGTATACAGAATTTACCCGTAATTGTCAAGTAATACTGTACAATATATTGACAAAATATAGAAAGCGATGTATGATACCGGTCATCAACGATCATAGAATCGTCGTCGGCTTTCAAGGAGAAATATGTCCACTCAACCTTCCTCTGTTATTGTTATCGGCGCCGGGATCGGCGGGCTCGCTGCCGCGGCTCGCCTGGCTCAAGCGGGTTATTCCGTCACCGTGGTAGAAAAGAATTCCACACCCGGGGGCCGCTGCGGCCAGATCGTGCGCGACGGCCACCGCTTCGACACCGGGGCAACCCTGTTTCTGATGCCCGAAGTGTTCGCCGAAACCTACGCCGCGCTCGGCTCACGTCTCGAAGATCATCTTACGCTGCGCCGCATTGACCCTACTTACCGGGTGCGGTTCGATGACGGCATCGCCCTGACTTTAACGGCAGACCTCAACGCCATGCAGTCTCAGCTTGAAGCTATCGAACCGGGCAGCTTTGGCGGCATGCTGGCTTATCTTAACGAAGGCCACCGTCACTACCGGATCAGCCTGGAGCGCTTTGTCGGACGCAACTTCTATAATTATCTCGATTACTTTAGCCCATCCAACCTGCCGCTGCTTTTCAAGCTCAAAGCCCTCGATACGCATTACCATAATATCGGCCGATACTTCACAGATCCTCACCTCAAAGCCGCCTTTACTTTTCAAAATATGTATCTCGGCCTCAGCCCGTACGACGCCCCGGCGACCTACTCCCTGCTTCAATACACTGAGTTGGCAGACGGCGTCTGGCTGCCGGTGGGCGGGATGTACGCCGTAATCGAGAGTCTGGCGCGTATTGCAGAGCAGAAAGGCGTCCGGTTTATGTACAATGCCCCGGCGGCCCACATCGAGATCGAGGGCAGCCGGGCAAGCGGGGTGATCCTGGCCGATGGCAGCCGTCTCACCGCCGATATCATCGTCGCCAACGCCGATTTACCTTACGTTTATAAGCATCTGCTGCCGGCCAATCACACCTCACAGCAGCTCGACGACAAGAAATATACTTGCTCGGCCATTACTTTTTATTGGGGGATGGATAAGACCTTCCCCGAATTCGATACGCATAATGTCTTCCTGGCCGGCGATTACCGGGCCAGCTTCGACCGCATCTTCAAGGATAATACGCTGCCCGATGTTCCGAGTTTTTACATTCACGCCCCATCGCGCACCGACCCCGCCGCATCCCCCGATGGGCAGGATACGTTGATGGCCCTCGTCCCGGTGGGACACCTTGGCGGGCAGCAGGATTGGAGCGCGCTCAAAGATCGCGCCCGCCGGTCAATATTCCAACGGCTGGCCGTATTGGGCATCCCCGATTTGGAGAAGCACATCAAATTCGAGGTCAGTTACGGAGCGCCGGAATGGCGGTCGCTCTACAACCTGGAAAAAGGCGCCGCTTTCGGGTTGAGCCACAACTTCTTGCAGGTTGGTTACCTGCGGCCGCGCAACCGTCACGACCGCTATAAAAACCTGTATTTCGTCGGCGCAAGTACCCACCCTGGCACCGGCCTGCCCATCGTCCTGCTCTCTGCACGCCTCACCACAGAGCGGATCGTGAAAGAGATCCATTCGAATTGAGATATCTCCTGGAGTAGAAATATATGACCGACCATGCACCTGCATTCAACCTCAAAGCCGTTATCCGGGAGACCGGCCTCACCCCGGAGACGCTACGCGCCTGGGAACGCCGCTATGGTCTGGTCAAGCCGCAGCGCACGCCGGGCGGTCACCGTCTTTATTCGCAATACGATATTCAGATGCTCAAATGGCTGGTCGCCCGCCAAAGAGAGGGGCTATCTATCAGCCGGGCGGTTGAAATGTGGCGCAGCATGGAAAATAACGGGCAAGACCCGCTCGAACCAGCCCGTCCCCAGCCGCGCAGCATCGTCATCGGCGGGATGGCGCTGGACGATTTGCGGCAGGCGTGGGTCTCTGCTTGCCTGGAGTTTGACGAAGAATCGGCCGAGCGAGCGCTAACACAGGGCTTTGCCATTGCCAGCCCCGAAACGGTCTGCATTGATGTAATTCAAAAGGGCCTGGCAGAGATTGGGAATCAATGGTACCGGGGGATGATCAGCGTCCAGCAGGAACACTTCGCCTCGGCGTTATCCATGCGCCGGCTGCATGCCCTGTTTGCCGCCTCGCCGTCGCCCACGCGCCCTGAGCGCATCCTGGCGGCCTGCCCGGCGGGTGAAGAGCATGAATTCGGGCTGTTAGTGATTTCATTCCTGCTTCGCCGCCGCGGCTGGGACGTGGTTTACCTGGGGGCCAACGTTCCCCTGGCTCGCCTGGGAGCAACCCTTCAAGTTACGTCGCCGCGTCTGGTCGTCTCAGTCACACAGACTTTGCCTGGGGCTGCCTCACTCCGTGAGATGGCCGAAACCACACGATCATACGGCATCCCATTGGCTTACGGCGGCAGCCTGTTCGTGGCAGTGCCGTCCCTCATTGAGCGCATCCCGGGTTATTTCCTGGGCAATGAAATTGCCGCAGTCCCTAAAACGGTGGAACATCTCCTGGCTGCTGCGCCCCCACTCCCGCAGATAGCTCCCGCCCCCCTGGAATTTTCCCAAGCGCGGGATTATCTTGTCGAAAAAGAGCCGTTCATAGTGGCTTCTGTATGCGAGGCGCTGCGCAGCACACCGATCGCATCGGCCCACCTCGAGATTGCTAATAGTACCTTCACGCGTTATCTCATTGCTGCCCTCTCATTGGGCGATTTTCGTCTGTTGGGCCATACCATCGGTTGGCTGGATGGCCTTTTGGAAAACTACGGACTGCCCTCATCGCAGGCGGATTATTATTTCGAAATCTACCGCCGGGCGGTCGAACAGAACCCGGATGTAGGGGCAAACCTCATTTTGTCTTGGCTGGGGCAGCTCAAACGCAACACAGCGGTGTAAATGTAAAGAATTATTTACTGGCTGTTATCGCCTGTTTAATAATCTCCTGGGATAATAAGATAAGGATTATCATGATTCGGCATATCCGAAATCAATCGCAAGGAGGTTGACATGAAATGGTCTTGGAAATTAGCAAAATTTGCAGGAATTGACGTGTACATTCACGCCACATTCTTGTTGATCATCGGCTGGGTTGGCCTTAGCGCCTGGCTGCAAACCCGTTCCCTGGTTGGAACGCTGGAAGGCATCCTGTTTACGTTGGTGTTGTTTGGCTGCGTGGTGCTGCACGAATTCGGACACGCGCTTACCGCGCGGCGTTACGGCATCAAAACCCGTGACATTACCCTCTACCCCATTGGCGGCGTCGCCCGGCTGGAGCGGATGCCCGATAAACCCATCCAGGAATTGTGGGTGGCGCTGGCTGGCCCGGCGGTCAATGTCGTCATCGCCGGGGTGTTGTTCGTCTGGATGCTCGTCAGCGGGACGCTTGCATCGCTGACCAGTTTCAGCCTCACCTCTGGCCCTGTGATCGAGCGCCTGCTCATGGTCAATGTCTCGCTGGCATTGTTCAACATGCTCCCAGCTTTTCCGATGGACGGCGGGCGCGTGCTGCGGGCGCTGCTGGCGCTGCGGCTGGATTACACGCGCGCCACCCACATCGCGGCGATGATCGGACAAGGCATGGCGCTGCTGTTCGGCTTCGTCGGACTGCTGTTCAATCCTTTCCTGTTGTTCATCGCCTTCTTTGTGTGGATCGGCGCAGGACAGGAATCATCAATGACACAGATGAAAACTGCCCTGGGCGGCATCCCCGTCGGGCGGGCGATGGTCACCGAATTCCGCACGCTTTCCCAATACGACCCGCTGGGGCGCGCTATCGAGCTGATCCTCACCGGATCACAGACCGATTTCCCGGTGGTGGAGGCTGGCGCAGTGGTCGGTGTGCTGACGCGCAGTGATTTACTGGCTGCCGTTTCCCGGCAGGGCCAGGCAGCCCTGGTGGGCGACATCATGCGGCGTGATTTTCAGTTGGTTGACGCCAATGAAATGTTGGAGCCGGCATTCATGCGCCTGCAAGCCTGTGACTGCCGCACGATGCCGGTGACCTACGGCGGCCAACTGGTCGGGCTGCTCACCAGTGATAATGTTGGCGAGCTGTTGATGATCCAATCGGCCCTGGGCAAATCTCACAGCCCAGGAATGTCTGTTCGCCCTTGGGGAGTACCCCCTGAAATGGAGTGAAGTAATGAAAGCGATACTGCGACAAATTGCGGTGATTGTCACCATCCTTGCCACGATCGGTGTCAATGTACTGGCCAATGCCTTGCCCATCAACGGGCTGAATACCGGGCAGATTTCCGACCGCTTTCAGGTGTATTTTGTCCCGGCGGGGTATGTGTTTTCCATCTGGGGGCTGATCTACCTCGGGTTGATTGCCTTCGCCATCTTCCAGGCGCTGCCTTCCCAGCGGGAGAATCCTCGCTTGCAGGCCGCCGGCTGGTGGATTTCCCTGGGCGGGCTGGCCAACATCGTCTGGATCTTCCTGTGGCACTACGAGCAGTTCCCTTTGACGTTGATCGCCATGCTGGTTTTACTCGCCACATTGATCGTCACCTACCTGCGGCTCGGCATTGGCCGGACAGCAGCTCCTGCGGCTGAAACGTGGGCGGCGCGTCTGCCATTCAGCATCTACCTGGGCTGGATCACGGTTGCCACTGTAGCCAACGTAACCTCGCTGCTCGATTTCCTGAAATGGGATGGGTTTGGGATTGCTCCCGAAATCTGGATGGGGATTGTGCTGGCGGCGGTGCTGGTGATTGCAGTATTGATGAATTTCACCCGCCGGGATGTGGCTTATACAGCCGTCATTCTCTGGGCGCTGGCAGGGATTTCAGTCAAGCATGGCGCGGTCGCGGCGGTGGCTTTTCCCACCTGGGTTACCTTTGGGTTGGTCGCGCTGACACTGGCAGCGGCGTTCATCGTCCGCAAATCTGTACAGACGCCGGGGCGGCCTGCATGAAGCGGCGAATTGGGCGCATCAGCCTGGTAGTTGTGGCAATCGTGCTGGTCATTGTGTTGATTGGGCCCTTCCTTGTCCCGGTTCCTCCGTTGGAAGGGATACGCCCGCTCGCTGAGCTGGCCGACCCCGACAGCCAGTTCATCGAGATCAACGGGTTGAGCGTGCATGTCAAAACAATGGGTCAGGGAGAGCCGGTGTTCGTGCTGCTGCACGGTTTTGGGGCCAGCCTGGACTCGTGGCATGAGGTGATGGAGCCGCTCGGCCAATTCGGCACTGTGATCGCTTTCGACCGGCCGGCGTTCGGGCTTACCGAGCGGCCGCTCACCTGGGAGGGGCAGAATCCCTACGGGTCTGAGGCGCAAGTGGCGCTGGTCTTCGGGCTGCTGGATCACTTCGGGATCGAGAAAGCCATCCTGGTCGGCAACTCGGCGGGCGGCACGGTCTCGATGCAGGTCGCATTGGCTAATCCAGAGCGGGTTTCGGCGCTCATCCTGGTTGACCCGGCGGTGTACAACGGCGGCGGCGCGCCCGGGTGGGTGCGCCCGCTGCTGGCTACGCCGCAGATGCGCCGCCTGGGGCCGCTTGTGGCGCGCCAGATTCAGACGCGCGGGCCGGAACTGATCGAGATGGCCTGGCATAACCCGGATCAGCTCGATGCAGAAACCATCGAGATGTATCAGAAGCCGCTTCAGGTCGAAAATTGGGATAAGGCGCTGTGGGAATTCACCCTCGCCAGCCGCCCTTCGGGACTGGCCGACCGGTTGGGCGATCTCACTCTGCCGACGCTGGTCATCACCGGCGACGACGACCGCATCGTCCCGACGAAAGACAGCATCCGGCTGTCGCGTGAGCTGCCCAACGCCGAGCTGGTCATTGTCGCCAGCGCCGGTCATGTGCCGCACGAGGAGCGCCCCGAAGCATTTCTTGATGCGGTGCTCAATTTTGTTCTCAACCAGTCTGAGTAGTCGAAACGTGCGTTTCTGGCGGAAAATATGGGCTTCGACTAGGCTCAACCTGCCTGTTCACTGACATTTTCATCTACTGATGCTCCATAAAGGAGGGCGTCAACATGCCAAAAGTCTCTCTCAATACACCCGCGCCTGATTTCACCCTGACCAATTTCACTTGCCAGACGGTACGATTATCCGATTTTCGAGGCAAATCGCACGTGGTGTTGGTTTTCAACCGCGGCTTTGTCTGACCATACTGCCAACTGCACATGGCGCAGTTGCGCCAGGATTACGCTCAATTCATCGCCCGCCAGGCCGAAATCATGGTGATCGGCCCGGAAAAACCGGCTGCCTTCGCCGATTACTGGAAAAAGCATGATTTGCCCTTCATTGGGCTGCCCGACCCGCAGGCCAGTGTGTTGAAGTTGTACGGCCAGGAAGTCAATCTGTTCAAACTGGGACGCATGCCAGCCCAGGTCATCGTTGATAAATTGGGCGTGGCGCGTTTTGCTCATTACGGCCACGCGATGTCTGACATCCCCAAAAACGATGAGTTATTGTCGCTGCTGGATCAATTGAACGCATGACACTTCCCCTGCCCCCATTGATCACGCCATCGGTTGGGATCGCCGCGTTCAAGACGATCCTCGCCCGGCAAGGCATCCTCGTCACACTGCAAACCTTCCATGCCGGATTGGGCGATATCTTTCGCCTGCCATTGCCTGGCGGCGCGCCCATCGTTCTGGCTGGGCCTGAAGCGGGACACTTCGTCTCGGTGACGGCGCGGCAATCCCTGGGCTGGCGCAATGAAGGCGACCCTGTCACCAGTTTGCTGCGCCACGGTTTGCTCGTCGAAGACCGCGACAGCCACGATGACCTGCGCCGCTCCGTTATGCCATCCCTGCAACGCCGCCGCATGGGTGATTACGCCGGGATCATGCTGCGCCGCACCGATCAGATTGCCGATGCCTGGGATACCTCTCGTTCACTGGACATGCTGGTCGAAATGCGCCGCATTGCTCTGCTGATTTTGATGGACACACTGTTCGATGTGGATGTCACGGCTGACCTCGACCGGTTGATGCCTGTCATCCTGAGGACGTTGGCCTACATCTCGCCCGGCGCATGGCTGGTGTGGCGCGGTATCCCTCGCCCCGGTTTTGACTCGGCATTACAAACACTCAACGACTATTTTTACCGGTTGATTGCCGAACGCCGTGCGCGTGGCCTGGGCGACGATTTGCTCTCCAGTTTGATCGCCGCCGGGATGGATGACGAACTCATTCGAGACCAATTGCTCACGCTGTTCATCGCCGGTCACGACACTTCGACGGCTTTGCTGGCCTGGGTGCTGTATCACTTGGGAAAATATCCCGATGTTCAAGGGCGGGCGCGGGCCGAACGGGATACCGTTTTAGCGGGAGAAGACCTTGCCCCGGAGAACCTCGGCCAACTGGTCTACCTCGGCCAGGTGATTGACGAGACTTTGCGGCTGTACCCGCCTATTCACGTTGGCAACCGGGTGGTTCTCGAAGATTTGGAATTCAAGGGCTGCCGCATCCCCGCGGGGCGCAGGCTGATGTACTCG
>DYIZ01000053.1:0-2636 GCA_020723385.1 Candidatus Aquidulcis sp. | reverse complement strand
TCTTCCCGACCCTTCGCGACGAAAAGCACTGGCCCGACAGCAGTCGCTTCGACCCGGAGCGGTTCGCTCCCTCGGTCAAACCCGCCCCATACACCTTCGTCCCCTTTGGCGGCGGGCCGCGCAACTGCATCGGCTCGCTGTTCGCCCAGGTGGAGTCGAAGATCGTGCTGGCGCGGTTGTTGCAGCGTTTCAAGTTTACGCTGTTGGATAACAACATCCACATGCACATGGGCGCCACGCTCGAACCACGCCCCGCTGTTGTTATGCGAGTAACACAGCGATGACATACGATTTCATCCTGCTCGGGGCCGGCGCGGCGGGCTTCAGCCTGGCCCTGGCTCTCGTTCAAAGCCCGCTGCGTGACCGCCGTATCCTGATCGTTGACCGCGAGGCCAAGAACCGCAACGACCGCACGTGGTGTTTCTGGACTGACCAGCCATCCCCGCTCGACGCCATCTGCTATCGGGTATGGGATCGCATCCGTTTCCAGACCAGCCGGATGGATTTGTGCCTCCCGCTGGCTCCCTATCGCTATCAGATGATCCGGGGGATTGATTTCTACCGTCATGCCCGCCAGACCCTGGCTGAATTCCCGAATGTACAGTTTACCCTGGGCAGCGTCGAATCCGTTGCCGATGGCTCTGATGCCGCCGAAGTGGTGGTAAACGGAGAGACGCAACGCGCCGCATGGGTTTTCGACAGCCGTCTTGGCCCAGGGGACATTCAACCGAACCCGCTCCGCTACAATTACATCAAACAGCATTTCACCGGTTGGGAGATCGAGACGGCTGACGCGGCTTTCGACCCCGAGTCGGTGACGCTGTTCGATTTACGCACCCCACAGCAAAACAGGGTGTGTTTTTTCTATATCCTGCCGTTCAGCGCGCATCGGGCGCTGGTCGAGTACACGCTGTTCTCCCCGGAAGTGTTGTTGCCTGACGAATATGAGCGTCAGCTCAAGGCGTATATCGGCGGTCGGTTGGGCCTGCGCGATTATCAGGTTATCGAAAAAGAGATGGGGGTCATTCCGATGACGGATCATCCGTTTCCGCGCCGGTTAGGGCAGCGAATCCTCGCCACCGGGACGCGCGGCGGACGGGTGAAACCCTCAACGGGTTACGCCTTCGCCCGCATCCACCGGGATTCACGGGCAATTGTAGAGTCTCTCTTGCGGGCTGATCATCCTTTCGATATTCCACTTGATTCAAGACGGCACCAGATGCACGACCGGTTGATGTTGGATGTGATGGCGCACGAAGCCGGGCGAGTGGAATACATCCTGGAAGCGATATTCGCTCACAATCCCATCTGGCGGGCGCTGCGCTTCCTTGACGATCAGACCGCCCCCTGGGAAGATTTGCGGTTGATGAGCTCGGTTCCGCCGTGGCCGTTCTTGCGGGCAATCTGGCGCGTTGTGCGGCGTTTGTCAAAAGGCGCTTGACTAGCACAACGAGAAAGAAAAACCTATTACGGCGCCCCCCAGAAGCGAATAGTGCCGTCGCCGCCTGCAGAAGTCAGGTCTAATGGACAACTCAAATAAACATCGGACGAATGGCTGAATAGCCATAGTGGTCCAGGAAGGTGCTTTTGAAGGTGGTTGAGGTCAGATGCATCACAAATTGGTCTGCCAGTTCCGGCAAGCGTGGTTCCAGATGATTATGGCTGACCGCTTTCCGCGTGGCTTTCCAGACATGCTCTTGCGGGTTCAGGTCTGGACTAGCTGGCGGGAAATAGATGATCTCCAAGCGAGGGTTGTCTTCCAGCACTTTTTCAATCGGTTTGCCTCGATGCCAAGGAGCCCGATCCCAGAAGAGCACAATCGGCTGTTCTGGAACAGCTTGCAGAACCATCTTGAGGTAATGAGCTGAGACTTCGGCATTCATGATGTCAGAACGCAAGACGATTCATGGCCGCTTACCAAGTTGAGCGAGCCGTAGAAATGGGTTTGTGCTCGGCCCGAATCCACTCGGACGATTGGTGTTTGGCCGATGGGTGCCCAGACATGCGATGTGGTTGCCTGGAGATACAATCCGGCTTCATCTTCAGCCAGAAAAGCCGTGTTGGGTGCATTCTGGGCGATGTCGATCAGTTTTTTTTCAAGCTGTTCTTCGAAGTCAGCCACCTTGAACTGACTGCGCGGCTTGAAAACCTTCTCGGCCTTCTGATAGCTGAACTCGCACTCGGCGAGCAAATGAAGAATGGATTTGTAGCGGCAGCCGGGTTCTCAAGGAATGTCCCACCCTTGCCCACACTCATGGTGGACATGAAAGATAATTTCATTTGAGAACCATCATTCTTCTGTAAGAGTAAAATACCATTTGTATTCTAGGTTTTCTCCACCTCAGAGAATTAATAGTTGGGCCTCATGATCTCCTGGCACCATCGCACAACTCCAACTCAAATACAATGGGCCACCGATTTCCAAACCCCAACCGGTTGTTATGGTGTCTTGTGGTACGCTTTCCCCATCAATATAGAGTTTCATTACCGATTTGATAATTTGGGGATCATATCCCTTCATACCTATTTCATCTGCCCAGATTGCTACAGCTACCCTACCTCCTGTCGGTGAGGCTTGATTGGGCGGTATACTGAAAATTGTGTAAATTCGAGATGGGAGGCATGGTATCCTTACA
>DYIZ01000052.1 GCA_020723385.1 Candidatus Aquidulcis sp. | reverse complement strand
GCCAGCCGGAGGAGATCAAGAAGCGCATCGGCTACATGTCGCAGAAGTTCTCGCTCTACAACGACCTGACCCCGGTTGAGAATATCACCTTCTACGCCTCGATCTACGCCGTGCCACGCGAAAAACGCGCCCGCCGGGTGGCCGAATTGATCGAAATGGCCGGCCTGAGCGGCCACGCCCGCGACCTGACCCGCAACCTGTCCGGCGCGTGGCGGCAGCGCCTGGCTTTGGCATGCGCCATCGTCCACAACCCGCCCATGCTGTTTCTGGACGAGGCCACCGCCGGGGTAGACCCCGTTTCTCGACGGGAGTTTTGGGATCTGATCTACCGTATGGCTGGAGAAGGGGTCAGCGTGCTGGCGACCACCCATTACATGGACGAGGCCGAATATTGCAACACCATCGGCATGATGTACCGCGGCGCGATGATCGCCCTGGCCAGTCCCGATACGCTGCGCGCTGACCTGCCGGGCACGCTCATCCAATTGGACTGTGACCGCCCGCTGGAAGCCAAGAAAATCCTCGAGGCGCTTCCCGGTGTGATCGATTCGGCCATCCACGGCGCGCAGCTTCACGTTTCGCTGGAATCGCCCGAACTGCAAGAAGTAATGATGGAGACCCTCATCCAGGCCGGTCTCCGGGTGAACCAGGCGGAGATCATCCAGCCATCGCTGGAGGATGTATTCATCCACATGGTGGAGAAGGTCAGGCCCGAAAAGGCCGAAAAGACTGCGGAATAAACATGCTGGTTGCTGCTCAACCGCCCATCGCCGCCGATTGAAATCGGCGTCTACGCTCAGGGTGCCTGAAGGCCAATGCGGCAAAGATCAGGAGTAAAACTTATGGAACGTTTATGGACGATCATGCGCAAGGAGCTTTACCATATCTGGCGTGACCCGCGCACTCTGGGGTTGATCTTAGCCCTGCCAGGGATGCTGCTGATCCTGTTGGGATACGGCATTTCGGGCGAGCGCACCAGCATCCCCATGGCGGTGGCCGATTTCTCGAAAAGCGACGCCAGCCGCCGGTATATCGAGTATTTCACGGCCAGCGATGACTTCAAGCTGGCTTACGATGTCCTGAGCGAAGACGATCTGTTGGCGTTGATTGATCAAAGCCAGGTAGACGTGGGGCTGCTGATCCCCGAGGATTTCGGTCGCCGCCTGGATACCGGCCAGCCCACCACCGTGCAGTTGTACATCAACGGCTCCTCCGACCCCACCGATGTGCAGACCATCCAGCTCAAATTGAGCGCTATCAGCCAGATCGTCTCGCAAAACGTTCTGGTCGAACAGTTCAGCCGCAGCCCGCTTGCCTCCGGATTGAGCAATCCAATCGAAGCTTTTATAAAGACGCTATACAACCCCAACGGCGACACCAAACTGTTCATGATCCCCGGCCTGATCCCCATCATTCTGCAAGTACAGGCATTGCTGCTCTCTACGCTGGCTATCGTCAAAGAACGCGAGCAGGGCACCATGGAGCAGTTGATCGTCACGCCCATCAAATCCTGGGAATTGATGCTGGGCAAGATCATCCCTTACCTGCTCGTCAGCATTTTTAACCTGTTTGCCTTGCTGGGGTTGGCCAGGCTGCTCTTTGGCATCACCATCGCCGGCAGTTTTTGGGAGCTGGTTGGGTTGAGCCTGGTCTTCATCGTCGGCTCGCTGGGCATGGGCGTGTTGATCTCGAACCTGGCCCAATCGCAGATGCAGGCAATTTACCTGGCCGTGTTTGTCATACTCATCCCGGCTATCATCCTCTCCGGACTGCTTTTCCCACGCAATAACATGCCCCTGGTCACCTATTGGTACAGCGAACTGCTGCCAGTGACGCATTACCTGGAAATCACGCGCGGCATCATCATCCGGGGTATTCCGGGCCTCGAATTATGGTGGTCCTCGATCTTCCCCTTGCTGATACTCAGCGTGATCTATTTCATTGCCAGCGTGCTGGTCTTCCGCAAACGAATCTAATCATTTGGAGATAATCATGAAACCGAAAACCATTACACTTATTCTGACTTCACTTCTGTTGTTGGGACTCAGTGCGTGCAGCACGCTGGATGGTAACGGCGCGGCCCAGGAATTGACCGCCTCGGGCTTTATCGCTACCGACCAGATTCGCATCGCCCCCGAGATCAGCGGCAAAGTGTTGGAAATCCTCGTATCCGAAGGCGATACGGTTCAACCGGGGGATGTTCTTTTCAACCTGGATTGTGAGCTACTTCAAGCGCAATCCCAGCAAACCCAGGCCGCAGTTGACCTGGCAACCGTTTCAGTGGATGCCGCCAACGCCCAACTGGTCAGCGCCCAGGTGCAGTATGATTTGATAGTCCAGCAAGCCCGCTTGGGCGACTTGCAAAGCCGCGCCACCGCCTGGGCAGCGCCTGCCCCAGATGACTTCGACACGCCCGCCTGGTATTTCGAAAAAGATGAGTTGTTGGCGGCAGCCCAAGCCGAAGTGGATGCTGCAAGCCTGGACCTGGAGACCGAGCTGGCTAACCTCGAAAATGAGCTGCAGGATGCCAGCAACGAAGATTTCATCGCCGTCGAAACCCGGCTGGCGCAAGCCCAAATGGCTTACCGGATTGCCGATCAAACCCTCGAGCAAGCCAAGGCTGCCAGAGATAAAGATACCCTGGAGCCAGCTGCTCAGGAGCAGATGGACGCGGCCCAATCTGAGTTGGATGCCGCCCAGTTGGAATATGACCGTTTGTTGACGACGACTGCGGCCCAGGCTGTGCTGGAAGCGCGTGCCCGCGTCGCTGTAGCCCGCGCCAGGCTCAATAATGCCCTGGATGCCCTCACCGCCTTGCAGACCGGCGAAGATTCGTTGGCGGTTGAAGCCGCACTGTCTGCCGCTTCACAGGCTGAAATAGCCGTCACGCAGGCGCAGGCTAACCTGGTTCAGGCGCAGGCTGCCTTGAATTTCATCGAACTTCAATTGCAGCGTTGTGTGGTGACTGCGCCATCCGCGGGAACTGTGCTCTCACTCGATGTAGATGCAGGTGAGCTGGTGGCAGCAGGCGGCGTCGTGCTGACTATCGGCCAGTTGGACGAGGTCAACCTGACCGTCTATGTTCCCGAAGACCAATATGGGCAAATCAGCTTGGGGCAAGAAGTCTCCATTTCTGTGGATTCTTACCCCAATAGAGCGTTCACCGGCCAGGTGCTGTCCATCGCTGATGAGGCTGAGTTCACGCCGCGCAATGTGCAGACGGTGGAAGGGCGCCAGAGCACCGTTTTCGCGATCAAGATCAATGTCTCCAATACAGACCAGGCGCTCAAGCCCGGCATGCCGGCGGATGTGGTATTCGATTTGCGCTGAAAACAGGAATTGCAACTTTTGCCAATCATCGCCTGTATAACCTCATAGAAGTCTGCATCGCTTGGTGAAAGCAGACTTGGCAAATCACAAATCAGTTCGTTGTAGGCGCTTTAGCGTAGATAAGTTCGCTAAAGCGCTTAAGTCAAAACTGAGCATAGCGAAGCGCCCAATCTAGCGATACCTCATGAAAATCGCCAAAATCACCTTTATTTTTGGATCAAGGCCATCCCCAAATCCATTTCCCGCCGATCCGGGGGAGTGACGGGTGATCGGGCTGCTCAAACGGATCGGGATTGCGCTGGCGACCGGGTATACCTTGATGTATTACTCGGACTCCATGTTTTGGGCGCGCTTCAAGCCGGGGGATACGCCCGGTGATTTGGCGGTCACCTGGTTATTCTATTCACTGGTGACCTATGCGTTTCTGGCTACGGTCGCGGTCTTTCGGGTGAGCGGCCTGTGGGCAACCTTCCTTGCGGGGGCGCTTTACGGCTCGCTGGTGGAAGGTGTGATCGTGCAAACGATGTACGATGCTTTCCCCCTCCTCGGTCTTGCGGCTATTCCCTTGACGGCTATCCCCCTCTACGCATTAGCATCCACTCTGAGTATACGTCTCTATACGGGCTGGGCAGTCTACCTGTGTGCAACCCCGCTGGGGGCAGGGATGTTTGTTGCAAGCATTTGGGGTCTTCTCCGCCCGCCTGGCCGGGCAAAGTCTGGATGATCCTACCCAGAGGAAAGAGGAAGTATCGTAATTGTCAGGCCAGATCAGCGCATCAACGCTTGCATTGTGTTCGTTGCTTTGGCCAGCCGTTCGCTCATGTAGGCGGCGACAAAGCGATGCAATGCGGCAGCCACCGGGGGAGCGGTTTTTTCCAGTTGCGCCAGGTCATCGGCCATCAGCACATAAAGGCTGGTCGGCTGCTCGGCGATAATGCTGGCAGTCGCCTTCTCACCTGAATACAAGCCCATCTCGCCGAAGAATGCGCCTGCTCCTATGGTACGCAGGCGCAAAGCGCTGCCATCCTCGCATTCGAGCTGGATGACCACCTGTCCGCTTTCGATCATAAACAAACCGTCTTGCGGGCTGCCCTGGCAGATAATGCACTCGCCCGGCTGGAATTCGCGCGGTTTCAGGTATTGCTGCAAGATACCGACATCTTCTTTGGCGGGCAACGATTTGGCAAGTTCTTGAAACAGTGAACGCTGCCGTGCAGCCAATCCGACACTCTCGAAAGTGGAGACCATCTCGGTCTCGCACCACTCGATGCTGTGATCCAGATCGGAGAAGTAGTGAAAGCTATCTTCGGGGAGGTCATTCTTGAGCTGCCTTCGAATTTGGGGTGAAGTGTGGGACAGAACCAGGGTGATCCCTTTGGCTTGCACCAGGCGTTTGATCTTGGCGAAGCTGAAGGCGGCAGATGAATCGAAGCCTGAAACCAGCCGAAAATCCAGGATTACGAAGCGCGGCGGTTGAAGACAGGATCGAGCCTCGAGGTGGTTGCGGATTTCATCCAAAACTTGATTCGCCGTCCCGAAGAAAATATATCCCTGCAGCTCGAGGATGTACAACCAATCCCCGTGGCGGCGCAGCAGATGGTTATACAGCCGAGTGCGGTCTACGCTGCTTTGGTAACTGACGCCCGACAGGGTGTGGCGTACGGCGCGCGTCCGGCTGTATTTGACGACGAACAGAATCACCGCCAGCGCCAGGCCAATCCCAACGCCTTGCAGGAATCCCAATGTATTGATCAGAACAGCTATCGCGACGATGATGATGTAGTCTGACCGCGTAACCTTGAACCAGGTTTTATACAGCCAGGAATAGAGGAAATCCATCCCGATAAAAAATACCAGCCCGCCTAACACCAGATTCGGAAAGAATCCCAACAACCCACTGCCAACGATCAGAACGAAGCCGATGACGAGCGCTGCAAAAATCCCATTCGTTCGGACGCGCGCTCCCAGCCGGTACGCCAGCGACGTATCGCCCAGGGCAGGATAGCCGATCCCGCTGCCGGCAAAACCGGAAATCAGATTCGCCCATCCGTTGTTTTTCAACTCAGCGTTCAGGTCAATTTCCTGGTCGGTGGATAGCTCGAGAGCAGTCACATTGAGCAGCATTGAGATCAGGCTGACAATCACACAGGCGATCAGGCTGCCAGTTTGCCTCAGCAGCATTCCCCAATCAACCTGGGTAAACCCCGCCGGATTCCAAAAGCGGAAAAGAGCTTCTCCTTGCGGCATCCCGCTGATCAACCAACCCGTCTGCGCCGCATCCGAGACGGAATTCCCGCTGACTGCCAGAACAATATAAAAAACGACTACCGTCGCCGCCAGCGCGCCGGGCAGCACCAGATAATGATTGATTTTCATAATCATCACGAACAGGATGATCGCAAACAGCACGCCTGCCACCCATTGGATCCAGATATTCCCTTGAAACAGCAATCCCAGGCTGAGCAGGGTAATGCTCTTTCCGGTCATCACCTGCAGCCCGCCCAGCGCCAGAAGCACTCCCGTGCCCGCCAGGAAGCCGCCCACAACCGGGTACGGCATAAAGCTGACCAAATTGCCCATTTTGAACTTGCCCAGCAGCAGACAAACCAACCCCGTCAATAGGCTGGTGAGAATGATGCTCGCCAGGGCTGTGTAGAGTTTTGTTTCGGCGCTCGCCTGGGGCATGCCGGCCAGCATGGTGGCAATGACCACGGCCAGGATCACGGCTGGTCCATCCTGCACACCAGACAACGTACCGGGCAGCGAACTGCCAATGGCAGTTACCACATTGTGGATGATGCTGCCGATAAACAGGATGGTGATTCCCAGGGACAGATAGGGGGTCAGCCCGCCAGTGAAGATCATCAGCGCAAATGCCAAACACAGCACCGAGTTTTCGATCCCAACAATCAAGCCGACAGCCAGGCTGGGGAACAGGAACTTTGGTTTCACACTCTCACGCAGTGATGGCGTCATGGTTTCTCCAATGGATGTTTGATGATGATTCAAGCTGCTTTATTTATTCACGAAAAGCATCCTGGCCGCGAAGCAATGCAGGGGCTTTAATACCTGATCGGATGTCGGGCCGCGTCCAGCACGGTTTCCTGGAAAGCCCGCGCCGCAGCTTTGCAGGCTGACTGGTCGCCGGTGAGGATCACGCCCATATAATTCGTCTCAGATGGCGGGGCGGTGTACGAGACGATTTCGACGGCGGCGGCTTTCAGCGCGGCATCGAGCGCCAGGCAGCCTTCGAGAGGCGGCGCGATCAGATAGGCGATCGGCGTACCCAATGGGAGTTTGCACAACCGGGAGAGATACGATCCGGTTTGAGAGATAACGTGCGGGAAAAAGGCGATGCTGCCCTCCTCGTTAGCCGAATACCACAGCGCCTGGGTGGCGAGGTAGCGTAGCGCCGCGTCCAGCCCGGCGCGTACCGACTCCGGGTCCGGCCCGGCCAGCATGGCGATGATCTCGCCCGAGAGCAATCCCGATGCGTGGCGCGCCCCGGCGTAAAAGGAGTGCGCGTAGACCACTTCCACATCCGCCTTTTTAGTGGCCTCGTCAATGGAAACGTAGGTGGCGTCGTCGTTGTCGGCGGTTAGCAGACCGAGGCTGCGCTGGTTGGGGCGCAGGCCGAGCACGCGGGCGTAATCCGCCGCGACCTGCGGGATCAGTCGCACGGCCAACGGTTTGGCGACAATTGGATCAAGAGTACCCATGATGTATCTCCTGTAATCTGCGAGTTGCACCCAGCTTCACGCCGACTAATCCTGGGGTGCGACACGATATTTTATCTGAATGACTTGAAAAAAGTCTCGAAATGTGTTCTTTGAATGGTGTACTTTATAGCCATCGGCATAGGTAATATCCACTGAACGCGCATTTTGCCAATCCACCTGGATTTGTGTCTGTTTTGGGTGTCCATCCAAGACGAGGATGTTTCCTGATGTATTCGATAATTCTTCTTCCGCCTTCAGGATGGAAAGTTGGGTCGAAAAGCCAGTGGTTGCCCCACAGTCTCTCTGAAAGATGACAACTTTATATTGACTGTCTGGCGAGTAGATTTCCTGGAAAACCTGATTGCCGCACATTTCATTTCCAAACCACCAAAGCGGGTATCCACATGCAGCACCGACAACAACGAGAATCGATGCTATGATTCCCAAGGTTATGAAAATGACTTTTTTATGATTTGGTCGAGGTGATGCTTTTTCCATAGATAATTCCAGAGCAGCTTGATGACGATTCTCTTGCTCTATATCAGTAATGGAGCAAATTCGGATCGGATGTCATTCCTTATGGGATGAGGGCGAAGGACGCCCATCTATCCAAAAGGAACTGTCATTGCGAGATTCCTCTATGGCGCTGGAGCGCCATCCGATGAGAGAATGACAATTATGTTATTAGTAGGGTCGGCGCTTTCCCGACCCGAAGCAATCTCGCAAATACGGGGCAAATGCTTCGCAAAAAAAACGCTCGCAGTGACGCATAAAAGAAAATTCCTTAGGAGGAGCGCTTTTCGCGACGAGCAATCCCTGCAAAAACATGAATTCGAGCCTGTTGAGGTATGAAATCATACTCGTCACAGGGATTCTTCGGGTGCTTCGCACCCTCAGAATGACAGCATCATGCGAATTTTAGGTGATGGACCCATAATGGCAATCTCATTTCGTCTCGAATTTACAAAAAGCCTCTCATCGAAGCGGTTCTCGGATTATCTTACGCGACAAGAACTTTCCAAATGGAATGGCTATTGCAGAAGCAAGCAGAAAAAACAAAACAGCCAAAATTACGCCGCCTGCTGTGCCGAAAAAATGAAAACCCAGGAGGCCGCCGAATAACATGCCATAAAAATGCCCTGGTACAGTGCAGCTTGCCGTAATTGCCGCAGTTGTATTAGCCCAATTCGAGCCTTTTGCTATGAGCCATGTCATGGCAGCGCCGACAGGTACCGATAAGGTAATCACCGCCAAGATCAACAACACAGCCATGATGTCTACCAAATTGAACAACAAGATGCCGCCGATTGCCGGAAAAGCAAAAACAAGGTTCCCGACAAAGGTTGCATACAGGAAAGAGAAAAAGGGAATTTCAGCCGATTTTGATGTCATGCCAAATTCCTTTTTGGGTTTCCAAGCAAATCCCTGGCGCTATTTTTCCATCAGCTTCAGCTTGACGCCGGATGCCTGGCTGCGGATCATTTTCTGCGCCAGTTGCAGAGTGTAAGCGCCAGCTTCCAGCGGGTTGGTGCCGCCATCGTAGATATTGCAGATCACGTCGCGCTCGGCGTCAGTGTCGCCCGACTTCGGGCGGTAAGCCATGTAAGCGCTCATCGAGTCGGCGCGGCCCAGGCCGGGACGCTCCCCGATCAGCAGGATCAGCACGTCCGGGTGGAGCAGGTCGCCGATGTCGTTCATCACGCCCACCCGGCAATATTGGATAAAAAACGGCGTTCCCAGGCTCAACCCGCCAGTTTTGCAACCGGCTTCGATCACCGGAAATATCTTGCGCAGATTGGCCTCGATGGCCGCCGCGCTCAGGCCGTCTCCCACACAGAGCTGGATATTCGGGGCTTTCACGCAGCGCTCGGCGACAACGCGGCGCGCCTCGTTACTCAGTTGTCGCCCCAGATCGGGGCGCAGCAGGTATTCCTGTTTCCCGCCGGTGATACGAGTCTGCACCCGGAAGAGATTGAACTCATCCAGGAGCTTGATATCCACGTCACGCATCAGCGCGTCCTGCGTGACAGCCAGATCGCTCTGGAAAAGGAGCAGCGACCGGGTGCGCAGGCGCGGCCCGGAGCGTCCGACCCCGATTCGGGCGGGAGTGGTCTCCATCAGGGCGGTTAAGCCGTCGGAGTCGGCGGGATGGTTTACCCCGGGGCTGCCGCGTGCCGCCGGGGTGGCAGGATCCCCCAGGTCAATGACCACCTCGGGGGGTGACTCTCCCGGTCGGGCCGGCGCGCTCCTTGCGGTTCGAGATGACGGCGCGATCCCCATCGCAGCCAGCTCCTTCAGGACTGCATTGACGATTTCTTCCAGGTGTTGATCGTCCATCAGGGGTCTACCTTGACAGGAATATCGTCGGGTCGCCGGCTTTGTCGGTCAGGCGGCCGTTTTTCATCACGCCCACCGCCTCCAGCCAGCGCTCGAATTCGGGCGCGGGGCGCAGGTTGAAGATGCGCCGCAAGGCAGCCGTATCGTGAAACGAGGTGGATTGGTACGAGAGCATGGAGTCATCGGCCATGGGGACGCCCATGAAATAGTTGCAGCCGGCCGCGGTCAGTAACACTGCCAGGTTTTCGCTGTTGTTCTGGTCGGTGCGGGCATGGTTGGTGTAGCACACGTCGCAGCCCATCGAGATGCCGGTGAGCTTGCCCATGAAATGATCTTCCAGCCCGGCGCGCTGGATTTGCTCGGTGTTGTAGAGGTACTCCGGCCCGATGAAGCCGATCACGGTGTTGACCTGGAATGGCTCGTAACGCTTCGCCAGGCCGTAGTTGCGCGCCTCCAAGGTGAGCTGATCCCATCCGTGGTGGGCGTTCGCCGAGAGCGCCGACCCCTGCCCGGTCTCGAAATAGAGATAGTTCGGGCCGGGGGGATAGCAATGTTTTTTCGCCAGTGCGGAGGCTTCGTCCAACATGCCGACCGAGATCCCGAAGGATTCGTTGCCTTTCTGCGAACCGCAAATGGACTGGAACACCAGCCCAACCGGCGACCCCGACTGCATACAGCGCATCTGGGTGGTGACGTGCGCCAGCACGCAGGTCTGGGTGGGGATCTCCCAGGTTTTGACGATGTCATAAGTCATGTCGAGCAGGCGCGCCACCGAGGCGTAGCTGTCGTCCACCGGGTTGATGCCGATCACCGAATCGCCGCTGCCATAGGATAACCCCTCGTAGATTTCGGCGCGGATGCCCTCGGGCGAGTCGGTGGGGTGGTTGGGTTGCAACCGGCTGGAAAGCGTGCCCGCCTGCCCGATGGTGTTGGCGCAGTGCCGGACGACGCGAATCTTGCTGGCCGCGTACACCAAATCCAGATTGGACATCAATTTGGTGACCGCCGCGACCATTTCGGAGGTCAGCCCGTCCGAGATGCGCTGGATGGCTTCGCCGTCGTTGTGGTCGTCGAGCAGCCATTCGCGCAGCTCGCCGACCGTCCAGCCTTTGATTTCGGCGTAAACCGCCTCGTTGACTGTATCCTGGATGACGCGTGTCACTTCGTCCTGGTCGTAGGGCGCCACCGGGTTTTCGCGCAAAGCCCACAGCGGGACTTCGGCCAGCACCAGCTTGGCCGCGGCCCGCTCGGCGGTAGTCTGCGCGGCGACGCCGGCCAGCTGGTCGCCGGATTTTTCCTCGTTGGCCTTGCCCATCAGCACCCGCAGGTCGGGAAATTCGTATGGCTTGCCGAAAAGTCGCGTGCGCAGCAGCATTCAAGCCTCTGGACTAATCTTGCAACGAGCGGATGAATCCGCTAATCTTCGCCAATCTGCGCTAATCTTTTAAAACCATTCGCGAAGATCAGCGTAGATTAGCGGACTCCCAAATCCTTGCACAAAAAGCAAAGACCCAATTCGTAATTTACTAATGATAAAAGATCAACGTCTTGACCACCAGCGGTACCACGCGGCCGTCCATCAGCGGCGCGCCGATGTCAATATAGTCGCCTTCCTCCAGCCCGACCTGGTCAATGACCAGCAGCGGGCGGCTGCCGACCAACCCTTTCACGGTCTGGCCGAGCGCCTGGGCGTAATCCTGCTTGATGATGGCGATCAATGGGCGGCTGGCAGGCAGGGATCGGGAAAAATTGACCAACCCCTGGGCGATTTGCACCAATTGGGGGTAATCCAACGAGTGACTGAACTCGTGTGATACCGCGAAGAAGTCGGAATCCAGGTTCAGGTCCCAGCGCCGTAACGCTTCGCCAATGGCGGCGGCAATCGTGTCGGCGTTCAGCGGCTTTTCGTTCAGGTCAGGCCGGATGACGGGGACATTTTTCAATGGGAGGATGGATTGATCGGCCCAGATCGTCGAGCCGGAGAGGATCAATGTCTGCGAGCTGGCGCCCAGTACGGTGGCGCGCTGCGTCTCTGCCGGGCGCAGGATGGTGTAACCGTGGAGGGCAGGACAATCCCGCAGGGATTCAGCCAACAATGGGCCGATATCCCCGTGGCGGCTGACATCCGCCACAGTCGAAAGGGGGATGGGATCGTAGAAATAATAGCCAATCCCGCCGGAGAACATCACCGGCTTTCCCCGCCCTGAGACAGGCGATGGCGGCGTCTGGTACAACTTTGCCGCCAGGGGAGAGGTGCTGCCCTCGATCAGGTGGAGGGTCACTTCGGTCATGGCATCCGTCACCCGGTGCAGGTCAGCCAGGGTTGGCCGGTCGCCCACGGCGAAGTACACCCCGGCGGAGTCCATGATCCACTGCCCGGCGCGGGTGATGGCGCGCACCATCCCGTCGCTGATCTCGATCACCCGCCCGCCATAATTCATCGCGGCGGAAGCGGCCAATTTGCCCTGCCGGAAGACGGCGCTGTTGGCGCTGCCGCCGCCGATGTCAATGTTGGTCACGGTGGTGAAGTGCTGGCGCGAGTAGCTGGACGCGCCCGAGCCGCGCCCGGCGATCATACCTTCCACATTCGGCCCGGCGACGGTCACGACGAAGTCGCCTGCCAGGTCGGCGATGGCCTTCAGGATTTGGTCGGCATTCTTCTTGCGAGCGGTCTCGCCGGTGATGATAACGGCTCCGGTCTCGATCTGCTGCGGGGCGATCCCGGCGCGCTGGTATTCCTGTCGGAGAAATTCGGCCAGACGCTGGGCGTCAATCGTCTCCGCGTCTAGCAGCGGGGTGAAGACGATCTCGCTCTCGTGCAAAACCCGCCGCTCGGTGATGTCCAGGCGGGGAATCTGACCGGCGCGGGCGACCGTGACCAGGGTCAATTCGCTGAAGATGATTTGAGTGGTGGTGGTGCCGATGTCAATGCCGACACTGACCATCTGGCGTGCGCCGTCCATGAGGAGTCCTTTACGAGGAGGGGGTTTACTGCGCTTATTATCATCAAAGATGCAATATAATGCAACCTGAATCTTGTCAGCTACCTGCCGGCCAAGCCAGCAAGGACATTCTTCGGGCGATCATCATGGCATACGGAAATGTTCAATGACAAACATTGATCTTTTGATCATCGGCGGGAGCGGCTTCGTCGGCGCCAGGCTGACCGAAGCGGCAATTCGGGCTGGCCGCCAGGTGGCTTATACTTATTCGAGCCATAGAATACAACTGCCAGCAGCCTCTTTTCAGGTAAATCTCCAGGATGAAAAGGTGTTGGAAGCCTGCATAGCCGAGACCCGGCCGCGCGCTATCATTTACTGCGCCGTGCCGCATCCTGGGAGCGGCGCAGAGTTACATAAAGCTGTAAGCGAGAATGGCGTCCGACGATTACTCGCGGTTTTGGACAGGTCAAATCCATGCAAATTCATCTACGTTTCGACCAACGCTGTCTTCAGCGGGAAATCTGGCCCGTATGGCGAGGACGATACACCCGATCCGGAAGAACGGCAAGATCAGTATCGCGCTTATGCAATGACACGCGCCAGAGGTGAGCAAATTGCTTTGGATGCCTGGCCCGAAACCATCGTCGCTCGCACGGCTGACGTGAATGGCAGGGGCATCCAGGGGAAACTCAATCCACGGCTGCAGCGCTTGGTCGAGCAGCTACAAGCGGGTGTAGAAAAAAACCGCCTTTGTGATGGTTACATTTCGCCGACGTTGGTTGACAATTTGGTAGCAGCACTGCTCGAAATTAGCAGGGATGACTTCGAATACCGGGGCGTTTTGCACCTGGCGGGCAGCCAGCAAATCAGTTATTATGATTTTGCTCGAATGGTTGCCCGCGAGATAAAGGCTGATGAGCAGTTGGTTACAAAAGATACTTCACGAGCGTGGAATATCGCCCTGGATACGAGCTATACACAGAGTATTTTGAAGACCCATCTGATGGATGTGCAAGAGCAGCTATCAGCAATATTCCCTTGAACCATGCGCCCGACTACCCTATGTGGTAGTCGCGCCGCTGACCAGCATGGTTCAACAAAGGTAATTTCATCACGAGGAGTTATTCATGTCAAGCTACGAAGAAAGTTACGTGGGCCGTATCCGTAAACTTATCGGCAAGGAGAAGCTCATCGTTGTTGCTACACGCGCCGTTATCCGGGATCCCGAGGGCCGCATTCTGTTTGTACGCCGCACTGATAACAGCAAATGGGTCATGCCAAGCGGCGCGCTGGAATTGGATGAGACTTTGTTCGAAGGCATGAAACGCGAAGTCAAAGAAGAAACCGGGCTGGATGTCTTTAAGGCAACCCCGATGGCAATCTATTCTTACCCTTCCAGCATCACAGCGTATGGCGACCCTTATTACCAACTCAGCATCCAATTTCTGGTCGAAGAGTGGTCAGGGGTGCTCCTATCCGAGACCGATGAGACTACCCAGGCGCGTTTCTTCGACATTGGTGAGCCGCCGGAAGGGATTGCCAGTCATTATCAAGAAGTATTGGCCGATTTGCGGAATTACGATGGGACGTTCATTCTCAAATAGGGGGAGAAAGTATGGAAGAAGATAATTCCGCGTATGGCGGTGTCATTGTCAATGAGTTGGGGCAGGTGCTATTACGTGAACCCACGAACCATTTCGATGGCTACGTCTGGACCTGGCCCAAGGGCCGCCCAAAGCCAGGCGACACGCCCGAACAGGCCGCCTTGCGAGAAGTTCAGGAAGAGACCGGTTATCCGGTCGAAATCATCGCGCCAATCCCCGGCGTCTTTCAAGCGGCGCCCGATGGATCGAGAAATACCCTCTTCCTGATGCGTGTAGCTGGAGAGCAAGGCGAACATGATTGGGAAACCGCCAGCTTACGCTGGGCAACACCCGCCGAGGCCAGAATGCTGATCGCCCAAACCACCTACAAGGAAGGGGCGATGCGCGATCTCGCGATTCTGGAGGCTGCTGAGGAGTTGATCAATAGTCTTCCGGGAAATGACAAGCTGTGAAGATACCTGGCGCGTGCGTCAGCATGGCCAGATATGGATTACACAAATGCGCTAGATGGTTTAGAATCGGTTGAGTTTTTCCCTTGTGAACATGGAGCCTAGAGGAGACGGGAATGGACAACAAATTAACTTTTAGTTTTATACCTACAAAGGAAGATTACGTTAGAACTTTTCGAACGGTTAGCCTACGACAAACTGTTACAAGATTGGTTATTGTCATTACAGGTCTATTTTTTCTGTCTGGCCTGGTCACTCTCATCTTATTATGGCCGCGTTTCAACCCCATTATGGTTATTCCCCTGGTGTTTTTTCCAATTTATGTGCTTAGCGTTATCTTCCCGTTCAGGCTAGTCAAGCAAGTGGAGAGCAACGAGCGCTTCACTACTGAAATTAAGTGGGAAATAGATGATACAGGAACTATTCTTCGAACAAAATTCACGGAATCAAAACTGGATTGGGGCACATTTTCAGAATATTTTGAATCTTCTTCCTATTTCTACCTCGTTTATTCAACCAATAAAAATATGTCCCAATTTATCCCCAAAAAAGCTTTCAACTCTCAGGATCAAGAGAAACAATTCAGGCTGATCTTAGACGAACATATTCAAAGGGGGAAGAACGTTTCCCGCGAAATCAGTTGGGTGCCCCCCAAGAGCTTAATTCTTGGGTCTGTTTACGGTTTGCTTTTCATTTGCATTGTATTTCTGGTAGTGCTTCAGTTGAAGTGATCAGTGTAGTGTAAGCGGTACAGTTTTTACTACTTATCTCAGCGCTCTCTGCGGTAGAAAAGTAAAAAAAGGAGACCCCCATGACCCCCTACGATCTGAAATCCCTGAACCTGCCTAAGCTCTACGGCGGCATGTTATCCGCCTTTGCCGCAATCACCGGCAATTCGCTCACCCGCCCGCTGGTGATCGGCAGCCTGCTCGAAAATGGCGGCATCCCCAAGCTGCGCAAGTTGCAGTTCGACGAAGAACCCACATTCTTCCCTATGTCTATTCCACAGGAACACGCCGCTGGCCCGCTGGATATGCCGCAAAGCACCTCGGGTGGCCGTGCGCCCCGTGAGACCATGCCATTCAGCATCTCGCGCGATTATGTTGACGTCTATCGCCAGGGCAAAATGACGCCGCTCCAGGTTGCGGAACGCGTCATCGAAGCCATCGCTGCCAGCGACCGGACCGCACCGCCCATGCGCGCTTTCGTCGCCAGCCAGCGCGAGGACATTCTCAAGCAGGCCGAAGTTTCGACCGAACGGTTACGCAATAACCAGCCGCGCAGTATCTTGGAAGGGGTGCCAGTGGCGATCAAAGACGAGGTGGATCAGACGCCTTACCCCACCACGGTGGGCACCAAATTCCTGGGGGATCATCCGGCGAAGACAGATTCGCTGGTCGCTGCTCGCCTGCGGGCCGCGGGGGCCTTGCTGGTTGGGAAGACCAACATGCACGAGATCGGCATCAATCCTAATGGGTCGAACGTGCACCACGGGAGAGTCGCCAATCCCTACGATCTGAACCGCGACCCCGGGGGCAGCTCCAGCGGCTCTGGGGCTGCCGTGGCTGCCGGGATCGTCCCGGTCGCTATCGGTGCGGACGGCGGCGGCTCGATCCGTGTCCCGGCCAGCCTGTGCGGGGTGGTTGGGCTGAAACCGACTTTTGCCCGCGTCAGCGAGCGTGGCGCTGCGCCGCTTTGTTGGAGTGTGGCACACCTGGGACCATTGGGCGCTTCGGTGGAAGATGTGGCCCTGGTCTACCAGATCGTCGCCGGGCCAGATCCCGCCGAGCCGCTGACCCTCCAGCAGCCGCCGGTTACCATCGAGGGGTGGAACACCCCCGATCTGAAGGGCGTGCGCATCGGCCTCTACCGGGATTGGTTCGATCACGCCGACCGCGAAGTGGTCGAGGCCAACCAAAAGATGGTAGCCGAATTCGAGAAAGCTGGCGCGACGCTAATCGCCGTGACCATCCCCGAGTTAGATGCCATGCGTATTGCCCATGTCGTCGCCATTTTGAGCGAGATGGCGGCCTGCATGGAAAATTATCCCGAGCACCGCGGCGATTTCGCCGCCAGTACCCGGCTCAACTTGGTTTTGGGCCGCGTGATGAGTTCTCGTGATTATATCCAGGCGCAGCGTATGCGCACGCGGGCCATGCAAATCTTCGCCAAAGTTTATCGGGATGTGGATGTTTTGCTCACCCCTGCCACCGCGCTGGCTGCCCAGAAAGTTCCGCCGCAGGCGCTGAGCAATGGCTGGTCGGATTTGAGCGTCGAAACCGAGATGATGCGGTATGTCTATCCCGGCAATCTCACCGGGCTGCCAGCG
This sequence comes from Candidatus Aquidulcis sp., assembly GCA_020723385.1. Lineage (GTDB taxonomy): Bacteria > Chloroflexota > Anaerolineae > Anaerolineales > UBA4823 > DYIZ01. Next base: position 20,579 of record DYIZ01000052.1, on the reverse strand, counting down.
ATCAGCTTCCCGGTGGGATATACTGCCGAGGGGATGCCGATCGGGATGCAGGCCATGGGACGCCATTGGGAGGAGCATCTCCTGCTGCGGGTGGCTTACAACGCCGAGTTGCGCCTCACCCGCCGTTTGCCGCCCGTATATTTCGACCTCCTGAAGTGAGTTGTTGGGTATAATTTGATCATGCAGACAAACCAATACGAGATGGATATCATTTTCAACATCGGTCGGCAACTGACCACTGGCGCTTCACTGGACGAATTGCTCCATCGAATTGTCGCTGCGGCGGCTGAGTTGACGAACAGTGAATCAGCGGGCATCTTGCTTTACAACGAATCCGACGAAAAACTGCATTTCATTGCCGTCACCTTGTTTGAAGACCGGTTGCTGGATATCCCTGTTCCAATTCAAGGATCTATCGCCGGGGCTTCCTTCACCAGCGGGAAACCCGTGATCGTCACCGACCCCAGGGAAGACCCTCGCTACTACGTTAGGGTTGAAGAGACTATCAATTTCACGGCTCGCTCGCTGCTGGCAGCGCCGCTGCAATTCAAAGAGCATAAGATCGGTGTGATCGAGGCTGAAAACAAGCGCGGCGACAGCTCATATAGCCAGGCGGATGTCGAGATTTTGATGCTCCTGGCTTCACAGGCGACGGTAGCCATCGAGAATGTGCGTCTCTACCAGGCAGCCCAACAAGAATTGGCAGAACGCATCCGCATCGAAGAAGAATTACGCCACCACCGTGACCATTTGGCCGATCTGGTCGAAGAGCGCACCGCCAATTTGAAGGAAGCTCTTACCGAAGCCGAGCGATTGAACATGCAATTGCAGCAGGAAATTGCCGAACGCGAGCGCCTGATCGGCGATCTCAGGGCTTTTTCGCACATGGTCGCGCACGATATCAAAGGGCCTTTGGGGACGATCCTGGGATTCGGCGATCTCATGGCCCGAGAAGTGGAAGGGATGGGGAAGGACTCACTCATCGAATGGTGTGGATACGTCACCGCCTCGAGTCTGAAAATCAACAAGATCGTCGAAGAATTGCTGCTGCTGGCCCGTATCCGCCAGCAGGAGATTGCCTTCTCTACGTTGGATATGACGGGGATTGTTTCCGAAGTGGAAAATCGCCTCAAGCAAGCTATCGAGCGTTCGCATGCCCAAATAATCAAGCCAAAATCGTATCCGACGGCATGGGGGTATGCACCCTGGGTCGAGGAAGTGTGGGCAAATTACGCCAGTAACGCCATCAAATATGGCGGGAAACCGCCGCTTGTCGAATTGGGTGCTCAATCGGTTACCAACCCCGAGACCGGAGCGTGCGAGGTGCGTTTTTGGGTGCATGACAATGCCAACGAGTTGTCTGCCGAAGCCCAATCGCGCCTGTTCACCGAATTCGAACGGCTCGGCAATATGCAGACCCCCGGGCATGGATTGGGATTGTCTATCGTCAAAAGGATTGTCGAAAAGCTGGGGGGACGTGTAGGCGTCGAAAGCACACCAGGGCAGGGCAATACCTTTTTCTTCACTCTGCCCGGAGCAGACCCAGCGTGCTGACTTTCCCCTGGCAATGAAGCCGCTGCTTGCTTATCTTCCAATTGACCGCTTGCACGCCCTGGCGCAGGGCATGAACCTGCCCGAATCCTGCCAGGGGAGCGCCTTGTTCGCGGACATCTCTGGTTTCACCCCGCTGGCTGAAGGGTTGATGGCGCGCTTTGGCGCACAGCGCGCCGCCGAAGAACTGGCCCGCCTGCTCGATCAGGTGTATCTTGCTCTGATTGACCAGGTACACAGTTTTCACGGCAGTGTGATCGGCTTTGTAGGCGACGCGATCACTTGCTGGTTCGATGAAACAGACCTGACAGGTCTTCAGAAACCTGTCAGGTCTGTTTTACGCGCTGCGGCTTGTGCCTTGGCGATGCAGCGTGAAATGGCGGCCTTTGCCGATATCTCGATTCTTCCTGGCGCGCCAACCGCGCTGGCGATCAAAATTGGTCTCGCCAGCGGCCCGGCTCGCCGTTTCCTGGTTGGAGACCCGGCAATCCAGGTCATTGACACCCTGGCAGGCGACACTTTGCGCCAGATGTCCGAAGCCGAGGGGGTCGCGCACAAAAGCGAGATTGTCCTGTCCCCGAGTTGCACAGCCCTTTTAGGAGAATCCATCACCATTCTCGAGCGCCGTCTCCATCCGGAAAGCGGCCTTGAGTATGCCGTTTTAGGAACGTTATCCCTCCCGGTTGAACGCTGCCCCTGGCCCCCGATGCCGCCAGAAACATCGAGTAACGTGGAAACCCGCTCCTGGCTGCTGCCACTGCTCTATGAAAAACTGAGCGGAGGAGATACTGCCCAACCCGAGTTGCGCCCGGCAGTGTCGCTCTTTCTGCACTTTTCTGGAATTGACTACGAAGGCGATGAAAATGCCGGCCTGAAGCTCGACGCTTACATCAAACAGGTGCAGCAAATTGTTCACCTTTACGCCGGCAGCCTGATCCAGTTGACAATTGGCGACAAGGGCAGCTTTCTGTACGCCGCTTTTGGCGCGCCGCTGGCTCACGATGATGATACCCTTCGGGCGGTGCGCGCTGCCTCGGAGCTGCTGAAGCTCGATCAACCTGAGGGGATTATCGCCCAGGTTGGCATTGCCCGCGGCCAGGCTCGGACAGGAGCTTACGGAAGCTACGCGCGCTGCTCGTATGGCGTGATCGGCGACGATGCGGTGCTGGCCTGCCGCCTGATGGCTGCCGCCCCCGCAGGCGAGATGCGCTGCGCCTTTAGCGTTTACCGTGAATTGCAGTCGAAACTGGCATTCGAGAGCCTGCCGCCGGTGCGCGTCAAAGGCCGGTCTGAGCTGATCCGTGTTTACCGACCAATAGACACTGACCAGTTGCCAGTCGCTCACGACCAGCCGGAAATGGTTGGGCGGCGGGATGAAATCGCCGAGCTGGAGCGGCTGCTCGACGCCGTGCAGGGCGGCGCGGCCAATGTGCTGGTGATCGAAGGCGAAGCCGGGATCGGCAAGTCACGGTTGGTGGATGAGCTGGTTCGCCTGATGCGGGCGCACGGCCTGGCGCGTCTGCTGGGGGCCGGGCAAAGCATCGAGCAGCAGACCCCCTACCGGGCCTGGCGGGATGTGTTTTACGCCTTTTTCGGCCTGGAAAACATTCTGGACGCCGCTGACCGCCGGGAGCGGGTGCAGTCGCTTGCCGCGCAGCTTGCGCCTGACCACAGCCATCTCTTCCCCTTGCTCGATGATATGCTCCATTTGGGCTTGCCGGATAACGATATCACTCGAATGCTCGAACCCAGGATGCGCCAGCAAAGCCTGGCTGTCTTGTTGACCGATTTGTTGCGAGCCTGGGCCAGCGCGCAGCCCCTCGTGATCGTGTTGGAAGACGCGCACTGGCTGGACGATCTCTCGTGGCTGTTGGCAGAACAGATAGCCCGGGCGCTGCGGGTGTATGGTTTGCCGCTGCTCTTGGTGATCGTCAACCGCCCGCTGGAAGAGGAAAGCCCCGGATTCTCCAGCCTCACTCGGCTGACGGCGAATGATAATTGCAATACTCTACGGCTGGGGGCGCTCCACCCGGGTGAAATTGCAACCCTGGCGGCCAATCGCCTGGAAGTCGAGCCGGGCCAATTGCCAAAACCATTCCTCGACCTGGTGCAAGCCCGCTCGGGCGGCAATCCCTTTTTTGCCGAGGAATTGGTCTTCGCCCTGCGGGATCAGGGTATCCTCCAGGTTTCCGCGGCCGATGGTGTTCCCCGCGTGCAGATCATCGGTGATCTCAACCGGGCCAGCCAATCCCTGCCAGACACGCTTCACGGGTTGATCCTTTCCCGCATTGACCGGCTGTCTCCCCCGTTGCAGATCACACTTAAAGTGGCATCCGTCATCGGGCGCATCTTTGCCCTGACGCCGCTGCATTACACCCTCAGCCAATATGCTCCTGCCCTGCCATCCGGCGTGCGTGCCCAAATGCAAACCTTGTCAGAAGCCGACTTTACCTTTGTCGAAACGGTCGAGCCAGACCTGGCGTACGCTTTCAAGCACATTATCACCCAGGAGGCAGCCTACCAGACCCTGCTCTTTGCCCAGCGGCGCGAGCTGCATACAATCGTCGCTTCCTGGTACGAGGCGCAGCCAGACCAGGCTGCCTATTTTCCGCTGCTCGTGCATCACTACCGCCAGGCCGAGGCCACCGAAAAAGAGTGTCATTTTGCGGGATTGGCTGGTGAACAGGCCGCCCGGCAGTACGCCAACGAAAGCGCGGTGCGCTACTTCAGCCGGGCGTTGGAACTGACGCCGGAAGCCAATCTGGAAGAGCAATACAGGCTGTCCCTGGGGCGCGAAGCTGTTTACGAGGTAACCGGCGAAAGGGATAACCAGGCGGCAGATTTACGACAGTTAGCTGACTTGAGCGACCGGATGGCTGACATCAAAAAGCAAGCCGCGGTCAGCTTGCGGTTGGCAATCTATGAGCGATTGCTGGATAACCCGGAGGCTGCATTAGAAGCCGCCCGTCGCGCTGTGAGTTTGGCGGAACAAGCGAATGATCTAGATACACGAATCGGCGGGCTAAACGAATGGGGGCGGATTTTGGCAAAACAATGTCAATACCATGCTGCTCAAGCGCAGCTCGAACAATCGCTGCGCCTGGCACGCGCTGAAAAACGCCCCCGCCAGGAAGCCCAAAACCTTTATGATCTTGGTGGAATTGCCTACCAACAGGCCGATTACGCCGCGGCACGCGGCTATTACGATCAGGCGCAAACCCTGTACCAGGCTATTGACGACCAGCCCGGCCAGATGAAATGCCTGCTGATGTTCGGGTTGCTGCACTACACGTCCGGGGAATATATCGCCGCCCAGGGAAAATACGAGTTGGCCCTGGCCATCAGTCAGACAATTGGCTGGCGATACAGCGAAGCCAATATCCTGACCAACCTGGGCAATAACTGGTTCGACTTGGGAAATTATCTTGAAGCACGCCGTTATCACGAACAATCACTTTCCATCAGTCGTGAAATTGGTTACCGCGAGAATGAAGCTATCAATCTGGACACCTTAGGATTAATCCACTCGTTCCAGCAGGATTACGCCACTGCTGTGTCTTACGGCCGGCAGGCGTTAGCGTTGCAATGGACGATTGACGACCCATACAGCCAGGGATACACCTGGAACCACCTGGGGGTGGCATACAGCGGCGCCAATGATTTCATCCAGGCGGCGGAAGCATTTACGGCAGCCTTGAAGTTGCGCCGTGAGTTGGGGCAGCCTGACTTAGCGATGGATGACCTCGCCGGGCTGGCGCGGGTGGCGCTGGGTGGAGGGGATCTGCCAAAAGCAAGAGAACACGCTGAGATAATCCTGACCTGGCTGGCAGAGCATGACGCGGATGGGATCGAGTTCCCCGTGTGGGTGTTTCTCACCGTTTATCGTGTCCTCACTGACGGGAGCGAGACGGCTCAAATGGAGCGGGCGCGTCAGGTTCTCGCCGACGGATACGCCTTGATGATGGTGCGCGCCAATGCTATTCGGGATGAACCGCTGCGCCAGCAATTTCTGGAAAACGTGCCGTTCAACTGCGAACTGCGGGCAGCGCATAATTAAGACACTACCGCCATCGGCGGGAATATTTCCCGGATTTGGGGTGTGAGGGTGGGCGAAGCCCACTCTCACACCCCAAATCCGGGGTACTCCCGATAATAACGGGAGAGCCAAGATAAAAGCCTTCCCGCAACTAGGGGAAAGGGAGTAGGCTTATTTCCCCACCACCGGTAAATAAAGATAGAAACTTGGCGTGTTCAGGGGGAAGTACCATGCCTGTCGATTCCAGGTATCATCAGAATTCAGCCAGTAGCTTTCCAGCATCACGCGCCCTCCGACCGTAAAGATCACCTTCCTTCCGGGATTGCCGCAGCCGTCTCCAGTATCGGGCTTGATCTGCACCCGGTAGGCCAGTTGACTGTTCCTATCCAGGGATATCACCACGCCGCGCCCACATATCACGCCGTTGATCGAAGCGATGACTTCCATGCCGACTGTTGGCGTGAATACTGGCGAGGCTGAAACGGGGCCGTAGAAAGTAGCAGGAGGCCATTTAGCGGCCTCAATCGCCATCAGGCCTTCCGGCACTCCCAGGTAAGGCGTTACTGGCTCAGTTGCGTAAATCCAATAAACATGGTCGAACTCCAACACGCTCAAATCGTTCACCAGGGCGGCGTAATCGGGGTGTTGACTGAGAACAAGTTGATCGTACAGCCGCCATTGATCAGCTCCAGGAGCGAAGTAAGCAACCGATGTATAAGCATCCCCGAGTGAAGCCAGCGCTGACCCAACCTGGTTCGTTCCAGGAAGGGGATAGCCAAACAGGTTCCAACCCACCCGCAAAGGCAGCTTTTCAATGGTGGCAACTAAAGCATAAATCCCATCGCCATCCACCGCATCGTCAGGCATGATAGCCGTGGCGCGGTTCTCGAGTTGATTGAGATCGGTATCCAACCGTTGCCAGATCTGTCCGCCGCTGGGCAAGTAGTAAATGCGCAACGAATATTCATAACCCGCCGGAACATCACGCTGCAAGTATTCGAATGAAATCGAACGCGGGAAGTAACGATTTCCATCGTAGCGATAGCCCTGCCCCACCTGGTGCAGCCAACCGGGCAGGCTGGGCAGATCGTTTAGCGCTTGTAAGGATACCACGCCCGTATCGGCGAAAATATCCTTCAAATTGAAAATCGTCACCTGCCCATCGCCCGAGGCGACCGGCGCGCCTAACTGGCGGGTGTTGGCCCCCCAGGCCCGGTTGTTGCCGCCGCTGAAAGGTTTTCGATTTGGCCCCCAGGGTGGGTTGAAAAACACCTGGGTCACAGCCTCCCGGACAGGGGCGCTGCCCGGCACCCAAACACGCACGAACCCCTCGAAAGCAGGGTATTCCAGTGTGATGATCTGGGTGAAAGTGGTCGGGTTTGCCGGGTCGAGCGGGAGCATGGCCGCTGCTGGAGAGAGAACCGGCAGTGTGGAAGTGATCGGGCCGTAAGCGGGGAAAACCTGCACATTCAGTACACTGACACTGATTGGCAGCGTAACGGTGATCGCCAGCGTGCGTGAGGTGACTGACTGAACCATAATATCTGGCTGCCAGCCTGTCACAGTGTCCAGCAGAATGCTGCGATCCTGAGCAGTCAGCGCTTCGATGCAGCCCGCGTAGCTCGACGCGTCATCCGGGTCAGCTTCCCCGAAGATGCACAACCGGTCGCCGGGTTCAGCGCCGCGCACCTTGATGCGGTCGCCGTCTCCGACGGTGGAACCCAACGAGATGAGCGTCTCATCCCGGAGCAGAGTGTTGCCATTCATAAAAGTAGGTTTGAACAGGTAAGCCTGCGCCCCGCGCAGAGACAGCAATTCCATCGTTTGGGCGTCGCGCACGTCGAAGAAGTTCGACGGCAGCGTGTCGTCGGGCAGGGTTGGCTCGACCAGGGTCAGGTGCGTCACTTGCAGAGGCAAAACACCCGGCCCTGGGTTAGTCAACCCAGGGGAAGCGAGGGAGTCATAGAAATGAGCGACCGTTTCCCAATCTGTGCGGCGGGTGGTGTGCTGAGCAATTGTCAACATGCAATCACCCACCCAACCAGCGGAAGTCAAGAACTCGCTGTAAAGATCGTCATACGTGTTGGTCATAAAGCTGCCCTGGCAGTCCGTGGTGATCGGTAAGCCGTCCGGGCTGACTCCCAGGTAGTTATCGGGCAGGTAGAGTAAATAATGCGACAACTCGTGCGCCAGGGCGCGCTGCCAATCCTGATCCAGCTCGATCAGACTGAGACCAAATGGATCCCAGTTCGGCCCCATGCGAACCTGTCCAGGCCCGTAAGCATCAGTGATGGTGAGCGTTGGGCTGATTACATCGTTGATGAGCTGGTTGCTCACACCGCCCATGCTGGCGCGCGGGCGAATGCCGTTTTGGGCGTAGATCACCACGTCCGAGGCAATCCAGTTCTCTTTGGCCTGGTGCACGCGCACCTCGCCCAGGGCGATTTGCCCGTTGCTGACATCGTACAATACCGCCGAAGCCTGCTGGACTGCCAAATCCAGGTTTTCCAGGAATGAGCCGTCATTGCGAGCGTCCCATTCCAGGGATAGATCGAGATTGAACAACATCAACGAATTATCGGCGGAGATGGACAGGGTTTGCACACCGGGATTTTGAACGATATGCCCTGCCAGTCCAATCTCAGTCGGCGAGGCGCTGGTGTTATAAAGCGCATAGGACTCTGTTGTCGTGATCGGCAGCATGGCGACCAACTGGTCGCCGATCTGGATTTCGCCGCGCCCTTGCAGGTAGCCGAACGCATCCGTGAGATAGGGCTGCCCGGCTGAATCAGAGATGGGCTGCGCCCCGGAGGATTGCCCGGCAGGCAGGCGATAGACGATGGCATTCTCTACTGGCTGTGAGTTCCAGAGCACCTGCACCTGCGTGCCGCGCACCCGGAAGGGGAAAGTCTGCGCCGATACGAATGGCCGCTGGTATGGGCCTGGCGCTCCGTTCAACCCAGCCTGGCCGGGAAACGCCTCGATGCGGAAAACAACGTTATCCGACTGTCCAAAGAAGCCGCTGGCGAAGGTGTCCCACTCGAAGCGGTGTGTGGGAATCGGGTAAAGGCCGTTGATGTTAACACTCCAGCCTTCGAATATCCCGGTTCCACCGGCAACTGAGTCGGTGATAATCAGTGTCAATGTGGTGGTTAGCGGGATACCCTGCAGGGCCGCCAGCGGCTGCATGGGTTGATATTCACCCACAATGGGGTAATAAGTGGTGATCACCTCGCTGAAGTTCAACTCCCAGCCAGAGAGGATGGCCTCGTTCGTGCTGGAAACCATCAAAGTCCAGTTGCCATTCGAGTCTTGCCCGTCGAAAGCGGATAACGGTACCAGAGGCTGGTAGACGCCATCCTGGGATGGACATCCCCCCAGGGGTGCGCCAGCCTCATCGTCTAAATCGAATCGGATCACGTTCCCCCAGGTCGCATGATCGCCAAAGATGCCCTCGTAGTGATGAGATGTGCGGTCGGTTACCCAAGAGCCTGTACCCTCATCGAGCGGCCAATAGGCCTCCAGGTCCGCTTCGCTGCCGGTCAGCCGCTGGTTCATGGCCGCCTGGATTTCTGCCCCAGAGCGAGCGGTAAACCAGACGCGCACATCATCCAACGCGCCATCAAAAGCAAAGCTGGCATCCCAGGGCGCTGCGCCCACCCGAAAAGCTGACGATCCTGGGCTGATAAGGTTGGCGCTGGCTGCCACGCGCCCCACCTCCACCCCGTTGATGTAGCCGATCATGTCGCCGCCGCTTTGCCAGACCAGCGCCACGTGCGTCCACTCGCCGATGGGGATCGTCCCCCACTTGGCCGTGTAACGCACCCCGTTCGTATCCCAGACCTCCGGGTACAACTGGCTGTTTTCTATCCCCAAAACATACCCGTTGCTGCCGCCGTTGGCCTTGCCGATCAGTTTTTGGTCGGAAATGGCGTCAGGCTTGATCCACAACTCGAGCGTCAGCTCGGCGGCCGGGTCTGCAAACGGGTCAACATACATGCTGCTGAAATATCCGGGGAATACCAGGCCGCCATTATTGCACGCGAAAGATGCCAGCGGCAGGCTGCCGCTAGAGGGGCTGGACAAAGTATAGGTCAGAACGGCTGAGTGGCGATAGATGCCATCCAGCGCCCTCACGTTGACATCGGTGATCACAGTTGGACCATTGGTAATCGTCAGCGATGAAGTGATTGCTCCGCTGATGGTTTTGGGAACATCCAGGCTGGGATAAACAGGCTCATAGGTGGTGTATGGCGCGGTTGCTGAGTCTATGGGCGAATACCATGGATCATCACTCAAGGTGATATCGAAGCCGGTGGCGTTGCCGCCCACACCATTGAATAACAGGATGTTCGTTCCATTGGGCGCAGGCCAATCGGCGTGCAGTGCGGCGGATAGCTGGCTGTCCTGGGCATGAGTAATATTCAGCTCGAGTGAATTGATCTGATCTATCCATCCAATTCGATCCTGCGAGAGAGTTGAGCTGACCACCTGTCCATCGCCAATCGCCAGCATGGGGGTTGAGATCATCGAAATGGCCCCGCTGGTTTTTGGTGCAGTCGCCAGGTTGGTGGTTTCGGTGTTGGCCGTGGGAATAGCCGGAAACCACAGGCCGCCGCCATCCAATGAATAAAAGGCGCGCACCAGTCGAACAGGCTGGCTGGCCTGATCGTACAAGGTATATGTGATAGGAATCACACCCGAGCGGATCTGCGGCACAGCGTAGAAATCGGCCGGAGCCAGGGACGTGGTGGGGAGGTTGAACGTGGGCGCTGCATCGCTCTCGAGGGCAATGCTGGCGCTGGATGCGGTTTGCCCAAAGCGAGGGTGGGAGGCGGCATGGTGGTTGGCGTAAACTTTGAATATAGCCGTGGGGGGAAAGATGGTCGGCTGCCGGTAACCGACTCCTAAATCCAGGCTGCCATCGCCGTTTATATCGGCCAGGCTGACCGACAAGGCGTAGAGTTGATTCACGCTTTGCGCGTTGCTGGCAACGGGCCATTGGCCGTGATCGTTGATATAGGTTTGAAGATAGCCATAATTGTTACCCAGATCGTCGAAAGGCACTGATTGCGATTGCACCAGGTCGAGATCGCCGTCGCCATCCACATCGCCCAGGGCTATGTCGGTGGTGGGGCCAAACTCTTCTGAGTTCCAGGCGGCGCTGTCAGACAACATACCGCCATCGTTGAGGTACAGCCGGCTGGGAGTGTTGTAGCTGCCAGTTACCAGATCGGGACGCCCATCACTGTTGATGTCGCCCCAGGCCAGGCTGATGGTGTTGTCGTAATTGTTGCCGCTCCAGGCTGGCGTGGTTTGCAATTGCCCCATCTGGTTCAGGTAAAGGCGGTTTGGCACGGCGCGCCCGGTGGAGGGCGATAAGCCATTGCCCACCGCCAGATCGAGATCGCCGTCGCCGTCTACGTCGCCCCAGGCGAGATCGTTGGTCGGCTCGCTGAGAGCGGCTTCCCACATCGGCTCGGGCTGCAAAGTTCCCCCATTGTTTCGATAAACCCGGTTGAGCGAGTCCAAAAAGCCCACTGCCAGGTCGAGGTCGCCGTCGCCATCCACATCGCCCCAGGCCAGGCTGGTGACGCTCCCGGGGTCTGATATGAATACCGGTGTGGTTGACAAGGTACCGGTGATATTCAAAAAGACCCTGGCATCGCCATAAGTATACCCAACCGCCAGGTCGAGGCGGCCGTCGCCATTGACATCCCCCCAGGCAAAACTCGATGAGCTGCCCCCGACATATGGCACACTCCAGAGCGGAGTGGCCTGCAGTCCGTCGCCAGTAGCCAGATACACGCCGTCGCTGCCAGCCAGGTCAAGCCAACCATCGCCATTGACATCCCCCCAGGCTACGTGGCTGAAATCGTGCCCCGGGTCCTGAAAACCCCGGGTTTGCAGCGTAGCCCAGGGGGCGCTGAAATCGAAATTGATGGCGTTGTTCCGGTAAAGCCAGATGCCCTCCTGGGCGCCAATCGCCAAGTCCAGATCGCCATCGCCATCCCAGTCTCCCCAGGCGGCGCTGTGAGAGTCGCTGGCGCGCTGATCATCGAACAACACCGTTGACTGCCAGATCCCCGGGCCGCTTCCTTCGAGCTTGAGCACCTGGTCGGGGCTTGGGCAGCTCCATCCGCAAGCCTGGGTGGTGACGGCCAAATCGAGGCCGCCGTCATTGTCAGCATCGCCCCAACGGGCATTATGGCCCCAAGGTACTGAAAAAGTGAACCAGTCTATAATGCTGACTGGCGTGAATATCATCCCGCCCGAGTTGAGATTGAGCTGAATCTGATTGCCAGCCACCACCATATCGAGCAATCCATTCCCATCTACATCTCCCAAATCAACGCTTAAGGCCGGCATAGGAATTCCCCCGCTGTTGATGGGTATATGACTCCAGACCGGGGTGGCTTGCAGAACCCCTTCAGCGTTGCGGTAGACATTGATTCCCTGGTCTGACCCGGCAGTGACCAGGTCCAGATCGCTATCGGCGTCGAAATCGCCGCAGGCAATATCCATGGTGGCGGTATCGGCCACGCCGCCTGTCCAGTTTGGCGTGAGCGGCAGGGTTCCGCTGATGCTGATATAAACCAGGGGCGCAGTGTCGGTGGCAGCCAAATCCAGCCAGCCGTCGCCGTTGAAGTCGCACCAGGCCAGCCGATGGGTAGTGCTGCCGGAAGTGGTCCAAACCGGATTGGACTGCAAGACGCCTCCGACATTCAGATAGAGGTGTTTCGCGCCAGTGGATTCGCCCACTGCCAGGTCGAGGGCGCCATCGTTGTTCACATCCCCCCAGGCCGCGCCGGCGGCATCGCTGCTGCCGTTGGCCGTCCAATCGGCCTGAGTCATAAAATTTCCTCCCTGGTTCAGATAAATGTGGGCTTCGCCTTCCGCGGCGGCTAAATCCAGGTCGCCATCATTGTCCACGTCGCCCCAGGCCAAATCTTGCCCCGTGCCGGGCAAAATCGCTGCGATCGAGAATTTTTCTCCATTGGTTTCTAGTCCAGCCCGATTCCCGGGGTTTTCTGATGCGAGAGCTCCTGGCCAGGCAGCGGTCGAAATGGGATTGACTGCCAGGAAAAGCAAGAAAAATGCAATTAAATAAGCGCTAATTCTATAGATGGGATACTGTTGCATGTTCACCTTTTCCTCCTAAGTAAGTGATGTCTGAGTTCAGCCTGGATTCTACAAGTTTTGGGCAAAGAAGGGCAATATCTCCACGGGCAATTTAGCAGGTGCTATCACAATTGCAAACAAAATTTCGCAAAACACGAACAGCCGCTTGTGACGAGTCTCGCAGGCAGCGCTATAACCTCACGGCATGTCAGGCAACGTGGCAGGTAGAGGTAAAATCGGATTGAATGCACCACGATCACCAACACATTGGAGATTAGCCTATGATCAAAAAGCTGTTCGATTGGACGCCGAACGATATTGCCCAATGGGAAAAGATCCGCGAAAAAGGCCTGCGTCACTTTATTGTGTGGTATGGCATCGTTATTTTCGGGGGCGTCTTATTCATTCTTCTCGGTTTGGTCACACTTTTGGGCTGGGCTAAACCGATTTGGGGTGGGCAGGCGGGTTTAGCTGCCATCAATCTTTCCCGGTTAGCCCTATTGGCCCTCGAACTGGGCTTCGTCGCATTGGTTTGTCTCGCGGGCGGCCTGGTAACAAGTCTCGCTACCTGGATCATGGAGGATAAAATCTACCAGGGATACAAAGACCGCGGTTTGTAGCGCATTACTCTGCCCACAATAGAAAGACTCCCGGTGTTTCAAAACTCCGGGAGTCTTTCTATTGCTGGCGGACTGATGAGTTCCCCTTTCGGTTACCTATTTTTGCTCATACGCTTCCTTCAGCAATCGGAAGTCAAATTTGTCCATAGGGTCTCCGTTGAATGAGGCGCTAAGGCAGCGGACGCCAGATCAGTGAGAGGCCGATTGCTAATGCGGCCAGCAGCGCTCCGATAGCGGTGAAAGCGACGCTGATTTCCATAAATTCCTGTTTGAGTGTGAAATAGGTGGGGAGTTTCTGGAAAACGCTTTGAAGCTCGCCCGCAGAAGTTGCTGAATAATACTCGCCGCCGGTCAGCGTAGCGATTTGCTTCAAAGTTTCCTCGTCAATTCCCATGCGGTATCCACCGCCAAAATCTTGCCCGCCGCCTCCAAAGTAGTAGTCGCCTCCTTGGGGCTGTTGTGGATCGCCTGGCATTGTCCCATTGTCCGTACCAAACCCAATGGTGTATACCCGAACGCCTCGGTCAACAGCCGCCTGGGCGGCGACCAACGGCATCGGGCCGGAGTTGCTGACCCCATCCGTCAGTAAGACGACGATATCGGGTATATAGGCCCCCTCGGGAACCGGGGTTGGCTCAGTCTCGGAGGATGTCCCCGATCCGATTGGGGCAACGCTCTTGTTGATTTGGGCGATCGCATCCAGCGAAGCGAGTAAGCCGCTGCCGATGGCTGTCCGGCGGGCCAAAGTCAGACTCTCGATGGCGGTTTCCAGCGCTTCTTGATCGTTGGTGGGTGTTTGGATCAATTCAGCAAAACCCGCAAAGGCGACGATGCCGATTTGTACGTTGGCTTCCTGGCGCTGAACAAACGACAGCGCGGCCGCCTTGGCGGCTTGTAACCGGCTGGGCGGGATATCGGTTGCGCGCATACTGCGCGAGACATCAATCGCCAGGATGATCACGGTTTGGCCGGTGGGGACATTCACGGTCGCCGTTGGACGGCCCATCGCAAAAATAAGACTGGTCAGACCGCTGAGGAACAGGGCAAAAGGCAGATGCCGGCGCAAGCGGGATTGATGAGGCAATGCTTCGCGCACCAGAGCCAGACTCGAGAAGCGAATCGTGTATCGCCTGCGCCGCCTCAGCATCCAGAGATACGCGGCGACGATCAAAGGGACTAATCCTAACAAAAGAAGCGTTGCGGGCCATTGCATGTTCATGCGAATACCTCCATGTACGATTGTCGCTATGTTTCTTTACGGCAATCGTCCAAACCACAAGAACGATAATGCGCCCCCGATTAACAAAACGAGTATGCTCGCGCCTGCGAAAAGGGAAGTCACCTCAGTCTCTTCCTGCTTGATCACCAACTGTGGATTGAGATTCCCATAAATAGCCTGTAAATCTTGTTCATTTTCCGCATTGTAATAGGCGCCATCCGTGAACAAGGCGATTTGTTGCAGCATGGCTTCGTCGAGCTGAGTGTGGATCGAAAATCCCTCCACGTTTAACAAGGCTCCCGCGGGACTGCCGACGCCAATGGTGTATATGCGGACGCCGCGCTCAGCGGCAGTTTGCGCCGCTTCGAGGGGGCCAGGGGAGGCGGTGTTCTCACCATCGGAAAGCAGGATGATGATTGCCGGCGCGTGCGTCCCGGGCGGGACAGGCGTTGGGGCAGGTGGTTCGGCGGTATCGCCATCCGTTTGAAAATCTGGCGATGTCGTATTTTGCCCCAGGCTGGCCGCGATTGTGTTGAGTGAGGCCAGAATGCCCTGCCCAATGGATGTGCTGCGCTCCGGCGTTAGCCGTCCGATTGCGGCCAGGATCGCATCCCGGTCGTCGGTGGGAGCTTGCACCGCGAACCCGCCATCACTGAAAGCGACAACGCCAATCTGAACGCTGGTGGGCTGGCGTTCGACGAATTGTTGAGCGGCGGCTTTAGCTGCGTTCATACGCGTCGGCTTCATATCGTCGGCGGCCATACTCCCAGACACGTCAAAAGCCAGGATGACAGTGCCCTGGACGACCGGCAAACCTACGACCGTCCGCGGGCGCGCCAGCGCTACGATGAGGACTGCCAGCCCGGCCAGGAAGAAAATTTGCGGCAAATGGCGGCGCACTCCGGGCTTGCGTCCTCCCCCGCCGGGTGCGAACCCCAGGCGGCTGAAATTCGCTGTCAACCGGCGCCGGTGGATCTGCATCAATATATAAAACACGATGAACAATGGAATCAGCGCCAGAAGGAAAAGCATCGAAGGCCAGATGAATGTCATAGGCATATGATTGTCGTTTCCTGGCTAATGCCGCCGCTGCCGTCTCAATGTGGCAAAACGCACAATGGCGCGCACCAAATCCTCTTCGGTCGAGAGCGAGAGCACATCAACACCGGCGTGCTTAAACGACTGGTCTAGGGCCGCTTCGCGGCGGTGAGGTGCGTCTGCAAAGCGCTGGCGGAAGCGCCGGTCGTGGGTGTCTACGTACATTTGCTCGCCCGTTTCCGCATCTTCCATGACGATCAAACCAATATCAGGCAGTTCTACCTCACGCGGGTCCCACAAACGCACTGCCATCACTTCGTGCCGCTGGTTGAGCAACGCCAATGGGCGATCCCACCCCGGTTCGCAGATGAAATCCGACACAATGAATACCAGCGAGCGTTTTTTGATCGCATTTAACCCGCCTTCAAGTAGAGGCGTCAGATCGGTGAAGGAAGCGCGCGGTAATCGCGGTTGGTCGAGCAAATCGTTGACAAGGCGCAGCACCTGGTTTCGCCCGCCCCGCGCCGGGATTGTGTGCTCGATGCGGCCAGTGACACGGCCTTTCCCGGCTTGAATTGGCCTTCCGTCGGTCTTTTGTGGCCCGCCGCCGTAGAACATTGCCCCGATCCGGTTGCCGTGACGAGTCAACAGCCGCGCTAGAGTCCCGACAAAATCTATCAGCACCGAGCGTTTCATACCCTGCGCTGTGCCGAAATCCACGGATGGGCTGAGATCGAGCAGAAACCAGGCTGTGATTTCACGGTCTTCCACATATTGGCGCACGTAAGGCGTGTTCATGCGCGCCGTGACGTTCCAGTCAATATAACGGATGTCGTCTTCCGGCTGGTATTCCCGTAGATCCGCGAAATCTACCCCGTAGCCGTAGAAGAGCGTGCGATAGTCTCCTTGCAGGATGCCATCCAACCGGCGGATGACTTTCCAATCGAGGCGCTGCAAAATTCGGACGGGTGCAGCCCGTTCGGGCGCAGCCCGTTCAGGCGTTGGCGCGGCTGATGGCGTGTTCATGGAGTGGCACCACCGGAATTGGGATATTGTCGAGAATTTTACTCAGCAGATCATCGCTCGAAACATTATCGGAGAGCGCCTCGTAGGAGAGCACCAGGCGATGCCGGATCACGTCCAGCGCCATATCCAGCACATCCTGCGGCAGAACGTAATTGCGCCCGCGTACGAAAGCCAGCGCTCGCCCGGTGAGGATCAGATTGATCGAAGCGCGTGGGCTTGCGCCGTATGTGATGTAACTCGCCAGATCGGGCAGGCCGAAATCGCCCGGCTGACGGGTGGCCGTGACCATCCGCACTGCATACTGGATGATCGCCGGGTCCACATAGACACGATCCGCTTCTTGCTGCAAACCCAATAATTGCTCCGTCGTCAGCACTTTTTGAACCGCTTGCAGAGCGCTGGTCATGCGCTCGACGATGACGAATTCTTCCGTCGAATTGGGATAACCGACCAGCACCTTGAGCATGAACCGGTCTACCTGGGCTTCGGGCAGGGGATAAGTGCCCTCGGTCTCGATGGGATTTTGGGTCGCCAGCACGAGAAAGGGACTCGGCACCCGAAAAGTCTCCCGCCCGATGGTCACCTGCCGCTCCTGCATTACTTCGAGCAGCGCGCTTTGCACCTTCGCCGGGGCGCGGTTGATCTCGTCGGCCAGCAGCAGATTGGTGAACACCGGGCCGAGCGAAGTATTGAATTCGCCAGTCTTCTGATTATAGATGCGCGTGCCGATCAGATCAGCCGGGACGAGATCGGGCGTGAATTGGATACGTTTGAACTCGCCGCCAATCGCATCCGCCAGGGTTTTGATGGCCATCGTCTTCGCCAGCCCCGGCACGCCCTCGACCAGGATGTGCCCGCGTGCCAGCAGCGCTACCACCAACCGTTCGAGCAGATGATCCTGCCCGACGATCACTTTCTTGACCTCGTATAAGACCTTCTCCATCGGTTTTCTGTTTTCGGGGGATTTGTCTTGTATCATTAGGTATTCTCCTGCAAAATCAGTAATCCGTAATCAGTTACCTATGATATGTGACCAGTAATCAGTTGACGGATTGTTTTCCACAATTGCTTACTGATAACTGCTCACTGCTCACTGATTACTGTCAATACGGCGGTAAACCGGCTCCGGCAGCCGCAATCGTAATCGGCACCGCAAATCCGATGCCAATAAAAACATCCTGATCGGTTGGATTTACAATCCCGGTGACGATCCCGATCACCTGACCGTAGCGATTGAGCAGCGGCCCGCCAGAGTTGCCTGGGTTTACTGCTGCATCTATCTGGATCAATCCATCCAGTACCTGCTCGCTGTCCGGCGGATGAAATGAACGGTCGAAACCGGAGATCACCCCGGCGCTCATCGAGCCGTACAAACCGAACGGGTTGCCGACGACGAATGCTTCATCGCCGACGCTCATAGCGCCCGGGTTGCCCAGCGTTGCTGGTACGAGCACCGTTGGCAATTTGCTGGATTGGAGAACGGCAATATCATTTTCCGGCTGTTCGACCAGGATTTGCCCCTTTGCCTCAGTGCCATCCGCGAACAGCAGATGGATGTCGGTGGCATTTGCAACAACGTGTAAGCTGGTCAATATGTCCCCGACATCGTCAATGATGACGCCGCTACCTAAACCGTGCTGGGCTTCGCCATTCTCGTCAACGCCCTCGGTTTGAATCAAAACCAGGGAGGGTTGAATAGCCTGATAGACACGCGCCGAATAGGCCGGCAGGGGAGTGGCGGAAGCCATCGCCTGGGCGACCGAATTAGCCACATCCCGTTCGGTTAACGGGCTGGGTGGGGGGTTGATGATGTTATAAAGAAAGAGCGCCAACAATGCTGCCAGCATTCCAAATACGAACGGCGCAGCGCGGCGCGTCAGGCGGCGCACACTCGCAATCAAAAGCCGCAGGCGGCGGAGCCAAATCTCAAATCGGGAAATCGGTGCTTCAATCATGTTTTTTGAAATCAAAGGTAACAAGCGTTATAATCCACCGGGATATCAGTTGTGAGTGAATGCGAACAGCTATCGCGCTCGTATACGATTATTTTTCGGATTGTGCTCGACTTCGGCTAGCCCCATAACCTCCATGACAGGCGGCACATACATCGCGAACCGGCCGCGTAAGCCCTTCTTCAGGCCATACCAGCCGCCGACCGGGTTTTGGGGCGAACGCGCCCACGCTTCGACAGTTCCTTCTGCGGCTGGCTTTTGCTCATCAGCGCTGCCGAGCAGCATCCAATCGCCATGAGCTTTGAGCATCGCGTGCAGATCAGTCAGGCAGCGCAGATGGTAGCGCAGCTCGGTCTTGCCCACCAAACAAACCAATGCCGGCGGTTCCAGAGTCTCGTCGCGAAACATCATGAATTCCGATGACCCGCTAGGCGTTTTTAAAATCCATGGATTTTCTCGGGTACCCAGGCCCTTGACACTTGCCATACTTATTTCCACTTCGTTTTCCTCCTCGTAAAGGACATGATTATGGCAGAACTGGCTGGTTTATGCTAAACAATCAATTAGCATTTTTTGCTTTCACCGGAACGGGGCATAAGTCAACTATAAAGTATTAATATTAGATAAATATGAGTATTTTGGTGGGATTTCCTGAGAAAAATGAAAGGCGGTGAAAATCGTCCTCCCAATTCTGGCGGATTGTGATAAAATGCACAATCAAGGAGCCGAATTTTGATGATTGAATTGTTTCTCTATGGCTTTTTGGCGCTCAGCGCCGTCTTTTGCGCCTACCGGGCGATGATTGCCACGCGCATCCTGTCGGCCACGCTGTGGCTGGCGGCTGTTAGTGCGCTTACGGCGATTATGCTCTACCTGCTGGGCGCGTATCAGGTCGCGGTGATCGAGTTGAGCGTTGGAGCGGGGCTGGTCACCGTGCTCATGGTGTACGCCATCAGCGTGGTGGGGGATGACGCCCGCGATCTCATCTCCATGCTCCCCAAGCCGCTGGCGGGTCTTTTCTCGCTGCTGGCCGCTGTGATCCTGGCGGCGATGGCGCTGCCGCTGATCGGGCGGGAAGCCCCGGCAGCCGATATTTCCCTGGAAAACGTGCTCTGGCAGAACCGCGCCCTGGATGTGTGGGTGCAGATCGTGCTGATCTCGTCGGGTGTGATGGGCCTCCTGGGGCTGCTGGCCGAAGGGCGGACGCGTCCCCGCTCCGGGTTGAATACTCTCACGGAGGTGATGGGCCGCCAGCCCGCCGCGCCGGATGATCTCCAACCGGCGGATACTTACCTCATCGGCAACGACGATTCGGCCCCGCTGGAAGCTGAAATCCCCGAGGAAACACCAGTTTCCAACGATGACATCCTCGATTAATCTAATGTTGAGCAAATCGGAGCGTCGCCCTGTGGACATTAGATTATGAGATTCCATTGTCTGTTACTATTTTTATTCTTATGCTTGCTAACAGCATGTAATTCGTTTGCAAAGCAACAGGTAACCACAACTGCAACTGCGATTCAGGCGTTCATACCAATTGCATCGGCGACATTTCTAACGCCAACCCTTTCTTCTACCTCGACTTTGACCCCAACACCGACTTTGACGAATACATTAACACCTGAGCCTACTAAAACCTTAATACCTTCTCGTACATCAACCTTGACGCTTGCACCTATCAAAACCCCACGATATAACCCTGGATTTTTCGTTACATTTGGAGAAGCCGGTAATGGAAGCGGGCCTTCAATTGTCTTTAGTCCTGACAGCAAAATGATTGCACTTGTAGGCGAGAAAGTCAGCCTATGGGATATTAATACTCAGGAACTCATCCATGACTTTGCCAAACCACCGTATTGGCCTTGCTATAGCGGGAATGAGTCCTTTAATACTGAGGGCAGTTTATTGGCAGTCAGCACTTATTGTTTATCTGATCTCGATGTAACAGGGCACTTACTAACGTAAGTTTTGTGCAAATATCTTAGTAGATGCTCAAAACGGCGAAAAAAAGCAAG
>DYIZ01000239.1 GCA_020723385.1 Candidatus Aquidulcis sp. | reverse complement strand
TGGAAAGCTCTCCCTGCCACCCAGTTCTCATAGTGACTTTTGCGGTATTGCAAAAATACTATTGCTCGTAAAACCCGGGAACGAAATGCAATGCTATATCTCCATTGTAGCATAACCGCCACGAGAATTAGCGCTGGAGTGGCGCCAACCGATATTTTGCCGTTTAGTGGCAAGAGCAGGTTTTGTGTTATCCTCGTATTGTTCAACTTCCGCATGGTTTCTGAAGGCTGTCTCATGCAAACGACTACATTCATTTCGATAACAGGTTATTCTCCCACGGATTGAGCCTGGTATTTCTGTTCGCCGCACTGACCGCCTGCCAGGGCAGAACACAGCCTGCCCCGTCGCCGACGCCGCTCCCACTCCCGACGAATACACCCTTGCCAACGATCGCGCCAACCGCCGCGCCCATCGAGCCTTCACCCACCCCGGCCGGGTTGGGTTTACCCGTGGCCGAGGCGGCCGCGTTGATCTCGCCGGATAATGCGGCCCAGGTGCAGATGCTGAGTCAGGCAGATGCCTCGAAATTATTGGGGTTGCAATTTGTGCCTGGCCTCGACCGGGTAGCGCTGGGGCTGCCAGGCCAGCTTTGGCTGTATGATC
Organism: Candidatus Aquidulcis sp.; assembly: GCA_020723385.1. Classification (GTDB taxonomy): domain Bacteria; phylum Chloroflexota; class Anaerolineae; order Anaerolineales; family UBA4823; genus DYIZ01. Next base: position 4,454 of record DYIZ01000239.1, on the reverse strand, counting down.
CTCAAGGGCTGGTACAAACGGATGTTTTGCGGCTGGCCGATTCCGATGTGTCCTGGATCGGACCGGCATTCCTCTATTCGCCAGACGGCAGCCTATTGGCGCTTTCCAGCGGTAATTGTCCATCCGACACAGAACACTGTACTGTCAAGGTACAGCGCACAGCGGATCACGTTCAGATTTTTGAGCTTGATGTGGATGTACTCTCGGCAGCGGCAATCTCCGATGATGACCGCTGGCTGGTGTTGGGCGGCGGGGAGGCCATCACGATTTGGAGCCTGGCAGACAGCCAACCGGTGGTTTCACTACCCGGCTCGATGTATATGGACCGGTTTTCCCTATCGCCCGATGGTTCACTGCTGGCCGGGTTCGTCTACATGTCCGAGAAGGTGACTGTTTGGCGATTGCCAACCGGCGAGCCAGCGTACCGCTTGCAGCCAGAAGCCTATGCCGGCGCTTTCTACCCCAACTCAGCGGCGTTTTCCCCGGATGGGAAAACACTGGCGGTTGGCGCAAACGGGCTGATCGGCTTATGGCAGGCTGCCGATGGCCGTGAGTTGCGCTTCTGGCAGCCGCATGGGGTCGAGATTACCGCTCTGAATTTTTCGCTGGATGGGAGGCTGCTGATCACCGGCGATTGGGATGGTAAGCTGGTGCTCTCCGACGTGGCATCCGGCGCGGCGCTGAATTCCTGGCAGGGGCACACGGGGATGATCGTCCGCGCCGGCTTTGCAGCCCAGGGCAGGTTATTGGTCACCTGGGGCGCTGACGGTTTGCTGCGCCTGTGGGGTGTACCGCCCAGGTGATGATCATCACGTGACGATGCCCCCCTCAGTCAGCCGCCGCAAGTCGTTTAGCGCGGCTTCTATTTCTTCAGCCGAAACTGGCCGCCCCTGATCCCGATGTTCGATCTCGCCAGCCCTGGCTTTCTCCACTGCCAGGTCACGGATGGGCACGCCGCGCGCCAGCGCTTCTTTGACCAGCCTGGCCCCCTGGGTGTAGCCAATCAACGGGTTGAGCGCCGTGATGATGATGGCATTCTTCGCCAGCCAGCCCTCGGCTTTCTCGCGGTTGGCGCTGACGCCGCGTACCGCCCGCTCGGTGAATGCCCTCACCGCGCCGATCGTCACCTGCATGGCCTCGAACAGGTTGTGGGCCATCACCGGCATCATCACGTTCAGCTCTAACTGGCCCGCTTGCGCCGCCAACGCCACGGTCGTATCGCAGCCCACAACGTGAAACATTGCCATATCTAACATCTCAGCCATAACCGGGTTCACCTTGCCCGGCATGATGCTCGATCCCGGCTGCACCGCCGGAAAACGAATCTCATCCAGGCCGGTCGCAGGCCCCGATGCCAGCAGACGGAAATCGTTGGCGATACGGATCAGAGTCAGCGCCAGGGTGCGCAGCGAGGCCGAAAAATCCACCGCGTCGGCCATGGACTGCATGGACTCAAAGAGATTGTCGGACTCATAGAGTTGGAGGCCGGTCAATTCGGATAATTTTCTGACCATGCGGGCGTGATACTCCGGGTGTGCGTTCAATCCAGAGCCGACGGCGGTGCCGCCAATCCCCAGGCGTCTCAGCCCCTCGGCGGAGCGGCGGATGCGCTCGGCATCACGCTCGACTGCCCTGGCGTAAGCTCCAAATTCCTGGCCCAGACGTACAGGCAGTGCATCTTGCAAATGGGTGCGCCCGGATTTGACGAGATCATCGAACTCAATAGATTTCGCGGTCAGGGCCTCTGCTAAATCCGTCAACGCTGCCAGCAATTCGTCCAACCGCCACAGGCAGCCGAGCCGGATGGCTGTTGGGATGGTATCGTTGGTGGATTGAGCCATGTTGACGTGATCGTTGGGGTGGACGCGGTACTCTCCGAGCTTGCCGCCCAGCAATTGGGTGGCGCGGTTGGCGATGACCTCATTCACATTCATGTTGTGACTCGTTCCCGCGCCTGCTTGGAAGGGATCAACGACGAACTGATCGTCCCATCGGCCAAGAACGATCTCCTGCGCCGCGCGGACGATGGCTTCAGCCTTTTCGGCATCAAGCAGTCCCAATTCCCGGTTAACTTGAGCGGCGGCCAATTTGATCGTCGCCATTGACCAGATGAACGCCCGCCAGGGTTTCAGTCCGGAAATGGGAAAATTGTCTACCGCGCGTTGGGTCTGCGCCCCATAGAGCGCTGAAGCGGGAACGCGTACCTCCCCGAGAGAATCACGTTCGATGCGGGTTGGATTTGTCATATCAGTAAGCCTCGATAGATTAAATTTTCCTGCCCTGAAAGCGGGTAATACCTTCCGGTCGCCGGATTTTCATCCGGCAAGAGCAACAATAACCCATTGAGTTTATCACCCGAAGATGAATTACAGCTTTGCCGTGCATTGGGAATTGGTGTGATCGTCATCCAGAGTATAATTCACCGGCCTCAGTCAATCACAGGTTTAGGTTCATAGCAGGCGCTTTAGCGCTTTCGTTTGCGCTAGAGCGCCTATCCGAATTATCTGTAGTTTAGGGCCTTGTGCCCGTACATCGTTCTAACGCCATCGCCCACAAGGGGCTAAACTACGATTTTTGGATTGTCTCAAAAGCGCCTGCTGCGAACCGCGAAGGAGAATCGTATGAAAAAATTCGTCGCCGTTGCTGGCAATATTGGTGTGGGTAAATCTACCCTGGTCACTCTGCTGTGCGAGCGTATGGGGTGGCAGCCGTTCTACGAGCCAGTGACCGAAAACCCCTATCTGGCGGATTTCTACCGGGATATGCGCGCCTGGTCGTTTCAATCGCAGATCTTCTTTCTCACCAAGCGGCTGCGTTCCCACCGTCAACTGGTTGATCACCCCACCTCCGTCATTCAGGATCGCAGCGTTTATGAAGACGCACAAATCTTCGCCCGTAACCTGTATCTGCGCGGGCTGATGGACGAGCGTGACTACCTGACTTATTGCGAGCTTTATACGGTGCTCACCGAGTTTTTGCCGCCCCCTGATCTGGTGGTTTACCTGCGGGCCTCCGTTCCCACCCTGCTCAACCGGATTACCCATCGGGGGCGCGACTACGAACGGAAAATCGCCCCCGAATATCTATCACAGCTCAATGAGTTGTATGAAGCCTGGATCGGCGGCTTCAATCTGTGCCCGGTGCTCACCATCCCCGCCGACGATCTGGATTACGTTGCTCATACCACCCATTTGGATTTAGTCGTCTCTAAAATCCAGGAAAAGCTGACCGGCAAAGAAGAAGTGGTCTTTGACCCGGAAGAGGTAGCCCACTTGAATTAAGGGGCAGTCTCCTCGCTTTCATTTCCCCGGCTTCTCATCTCATCAGCCCGCACCCGCCGCAAGAAGGCGGGTGTGTTCAGACCCCGCTCCAGAATATAGGTGACGTAATATTGCATAATCGCTTCCAACTCCCGGTCGAGAGTTCCGGTGAGATGGGCGCGCTGTGCATCGGTATAATTGCTGCGCTGGAAGTGCCGCAGATATTTAAGGGTTGCCATCGAGATCGGGCGCGCCCCGGCGTGACGCGGCCCGCAGGATGGGCACAGTACGCCGCCGTGTTCAGCCGAGAAGAATTGATCTTCAGCCCGGATGACCGCGCCGCATCCTACGCAGGTAAATAACTGCGGGCGAAAACCCACCAGGTCGAGCAGCCGTATCTCGAAGTAGCGCACCGCCAGCGCGGCGGTCTCCTCCGTGCTGATGCGGCTCAACGTGTCCACTAACAGCCGGTAGATGCTGGAGTTTTCCCCCTCTTCGTATGTAAACCGGTCGAGCAGTTCCACCACGTATAGGGCGTACCCCAGGCGCACCAAATTATCGCGCAGCGGCAGATAGGCGTCTACCGCCTCGGCCTGGGTGACGATAAGCAGGTCACGCCCGTGCGCCAGCATCAAGCCGACGCGGGTAAACGGCTCGAGGTGACCGGCTTTGCGCGAGCGCGGTTTGCGCACGCCCTTCGCAATGGCGCGCACTTTTCCCAGCTCACGCGTAAACAACCATAGCAAGCGGTCGGCCTCACCCCAATCGGTGTGGCGCAGCACCACAGCTTCGGCGCGCACGGAGCGTTCTCGAGTCGGCATGGAGGGTATTATATCCGCTCATAACTCGGATTTTGCCAAGACTCCCGGAGTTTTGGAAACTCCGGGAGTCTTTGTGGGGGTAGTATCTGCAGGCTAAAATCTACGCAAAAGTGGACAATTCTGCACAAATCTTGTCAAACAGCAGCCAAGGAAACATATTTGATAGTACAATTGTTCTGTGATTATTCTGCGCGCCTTCAAGACCGAGCTGGACCTGAACAATATCCAGAAAACGGCCTGCGCCAAACATGCTGGCGCAGCGCGATACACTTACAACTGGGGGCTGGCGCGCAAGATCGAAGTCTACCAGGCCAGTCAGAAGGTTTCGACCGCCATAGACCTGCACCGAGATCTGAATGCCCTCAAGAAAACC
>DYIZ01000051.1 GCA_020723385.1 Candidatus Aquidulcis sp. | reverse complement strand
CCCTGAGATTACCAGGAAATTCGCGATTTAGCCAGAATTTTCAGCGAATGAAAAGAAGTGAAAGACCTCATCGCAATTCTCCGCATTACAAGAAAAGAACTGCAAAGGGGGTACTGGTTAAAATCATTACAACTGCCTAAAACCGATTTTTGGGGGTTTGCATATAATAGTAAAAGTTTACTAACCGTCATAGACTTCAATATCAAACTTCATAACAACATAGATACACATCGAAAGGGGCAGCCATGGACTCGATAAAGCGGGCGGACAGTTCTGTAGCTGGGAGGGCTTGAAGATGGTTATTCACGATCCTCAACAGAATAATGTAATGGAATTGCCCTCGCCGGAAACGGATCCCTTATGGACCGTAGAAGAAGTGGCGCGGTATTTTCGACTGAAACCTAGCACTGTAAGAAATATGGCGAAACGGGGTGAGCTGCCTGCAGTGAAAATCGGGAGAGTGTGGCGGTTTAGACGATCAGCTCTCAAGAAAATATTTGTTATGGAGGAACAAGATTCTAAAAAGTTGGTAAGCGTTTAGGCGTTTTAGAGCAACATAATGTCCATGCGCCTTGCATTCATATTGTTGACTGCCACTGGCATTGTACTTGTTCTTGACCATCGTCGCACTACCACTCACCAACCAGTATAAGCGATCTGCTTCGCTACCATATCGCATTTACATCGTCATTTGAACCGGACCACTACCCTGTTTTTGATCTCTGATTTGAGAGGATTCCCATGATTCGTAAATTTCCCATAGTTTTTTTTGTATCTATAGCAATTACAGGTATTCTGGCTTTCAAGCTTGTACCTAATGGCATTCACAATGCTATTGCGGCACCTGCTCATGAGGATCAAATTCAGCCAGGTCTTGATCTAATTGTGCTTCTGGACCACTCTTCCAGTATGTGCGGTTTCAACTGCGGGATTCCATATAAGCCGACGGATCCTGATAACCGTCGTGTTTACACTACACAGTACTTAATCGATTATCTAGCCTTTGACAATAAATTTATCAATGAGCAGCGCAGAAATCGTGTAGTCGTCATCGGTTTCGGAATGCACGCGACAATTCAGGTACCGCTTACTGCACTATGGGATCAGAACGCTGTGGACGCGGCTAAACAGGGGGTAAAACCAGAAAACTTAGATGCTACAAACTTTGTTGAAGCATTAGCCAAAGTCAGGCAAGTTTTTTCAGAGCAAGATGATCAGAACGAAGTAGAAAGCGGCATCCGTCAAAGATTGATTGTAATTATTACCGATGGGGGACCTGATTTAGGCGATGGCCGTGGCCCAGTGGAACTTTTTAAGGAAATCCAGGATGCCTATTTCAAAACATATAACTTGGCGACTTACTACCCTCTTTACGTAATTACGATTGATGATGCTAATCGCTATGACCCTATTGTATCTCCATTCTGGAAGGAATTTGTTGCTGATTATAAAAAAGTTGATGATGTCAATCAGGTCAATCAATATGTTGCTGAGAAATTATGTGCATATCTAAATCCATCTGGCAGCAAAACCAATTGTGATATTGGTAGCCTAGGTTGGCATTTTATCCAACCATACGCAAAATCGGTTGCATTCAGTTTTTTCAAATACACCACTAATGAAAACATCACCCTTAAACGGGCCGATGGGAGTTCAGTCAAATTAGATCCAGCCGATCCAGATGTAATAAAACATAGCTTTACTCCGCGCGATGAAATGGTCGTGTTAGCATATCCTCAAGCTGGTTGCTGGTATAGTGAAGGTGGAACGGAAGGGAAAGTAGATATAATTGTTCAGGTGGCTTTCAACGATTTGAAACTTGTTGAGCCGGCAACAGCCCACCCGATTGTGACGCCTCTCAAGATGGTGTTTGAATTGCGAGATGAAAGTGGAAATCTTGTAGATGAGGATCCTAACTTTCCAATAACAATTCAGGGCACTCTTACAGGACCTGATGGCAAGCAACAATCTATAGATCTCCAGCGCGAGTTGGATGATGATGGTCAACCAGCGATTGGGCGATATGTGTCGGAGGGTATTCCTACTATCGGCCAATTGGGGGAATACACCTTATCTCTCAAGGGATATACTAATCCTCGGAATTTAGGCAAGCTGCCTTGCTTAACATCCACAGAACCAATACGGGTCTTTGAGAATCCATACACAATTCCGGTGGTTGCCCCTAGTTTTCAGGTCAAGGATCCACAACAGCCTTTCTTTCAATACTACCCTGTACGAGGCATCACTGTTAATTATCTAGATTCTAATAACCAGCCGATCCTTATCCCAGATGATACTCCTTGGAAACTGGATCTGGAAGCTATATCGCCATCAGGGGTTAAAACACCACTGCCATCGCCTAAGTTGAGCCAGGGGGCCTATACGATTTCGGATCCAGTCATCTTCCCTGAAACGGGTACATATACCCTAGTCGGCACGTTGCGCAATCCGGCCACTGGAACGGTCTTGTATACAGCCCAAACCTCTTTCGAGACCGCTGTCAACCCTCGAGTAATTCAGCCTCTCACCCATTACCCGGCATTTTCGCCCCTCACGGAAATTCAAATCCAATTGGCAGATAAGAGTGGTAATCCTGTTTCACCTGAAGCAAATTATCCCTTGAGTCTGGAGGTTGAGTTGTTTTGGCCAAACAACTCAACACAGTTGGGGCCAGTGGCGCTCTTTCCAATGAATGAGGCAGGAAAGTATGGCGGGCACGTAAACTGGATGCTGGTGGATGAAGGTAATTACACTTTGCAGGTCCGTGGCTTCTTCTTGCTTCCTTCTGGAGAAAAAACGCTGGCATTTGATTATCCAGCTCCTCTGCGGATTTCGTCCAATTTGCCATATTTCAATGTGGTTTCTCCGGAAAATGGAAAACCTATAGCGCAAAACACCCATTCTTTGCATAAGGGATTGTTGCCTATCGATAATCCGATGAAATTTCGTGTTGAGGTCTGGCGCGGTGACCATGCTATCCTCGTAAAGGATGCTTTTACTAGCGACGTCAATGCGATAGCATTTATGCAAGTACTTGGACCAGGGAATCATCCAGTGATCACCCAAACTTTGCCTTTAGCAGAAGATGGGACCTCTTTAGAATTTGAGACCTTGGTCTTAACAGAGAGAGGCACTTATACAGCCACATTCCATTTTCAGGGAGATGTGGTTGGCGGGGTACCAACGAAGGATCTTTGGCCGGATGTGGAGGTAATTTTCGCTCGCCGTGATCCGGGCTGGGTGTTATGGGTGTGGGGAGGCAGCATAGTTCTAATTATTGCGGTTATTCTAGCGGCAGCAATCTGGATTGGGCTGGAGTTTTTCATCTTACCTAAGGTTGGCGGAGCATTGGTCGCAGAGCGGATTGGTGTTGGAGGAAAAGAGATACAGTCTTTTCCCCTGACTCGCTTTCGACGTCATACAGTCGTCATACGAGAGCGTTCTATGGGCGGGTTGAAGCTTAAAAGGCTCAAGATTTTGGGCGTCGAGAATGTAGTTATCAACAAAGGCAAGCAAGATGAAGAGAAAAAGATCGGTGTCAGTATCGAGGCTATTGGAATTGATGGTAAGCCCGCTGCGCGTGGTGCGGTAAAGTCACACCAAAGACCTAGAGGCACTCACGAAATAAAAATCACCTGTGCACAGAAAGATGCCGAGGGGAAGAGCTATCAGTTTAAACTGAAACTATAAGTTCAATCCACTCGTGGTGAAACAACCGGAGTGCAACCCGGGAAATTTTTGCAAGATAAACAACGACTTGCTCTGTTAAACCCTATCAACCTCAACACCATAACCTTTCTACATGGAGGAACGTATGCCTAAACCTTCAAACCCTGCAATTATTATCGGCCTCGGCGGCACCGGACAGTGGGCTCTGACTTATGTAAAAAAGAACCTGCTGGATACCTATGGTGAGGTGCCACCCACAGTCAGGCTGTTGTCGTTCGATACGACCAGCGAGAAGACCGAGGTCAAAGTCGAAAAAGGCGAAGAACATGCCCGCGTTGGTAATATCCAGCTCGAAGCGGGTGAGTTCGTTTACCTGGGCGGCAACATTCGCGGCATCTGCAGCGAAATCAAGAAAGAAAAACGCCACAACCAGATCAGCTCCTGGCTGCAAGCAGATTATTACCTGACCTCGCTCGATGATGATTCCTTCGAATTGTCGAAAGGAGCCGGGCAGCGTCGACCCTTTGGCCGGATGGCCGTATTTTATGATCTGATTCAGCACCCTCCCCAAATCATTGGCAAGATCGAACAAACTATCACCGATGTCATGAGCAAAAATGAGCGGCGACAGCCAATCGAGATTTACATTGTTTGCTCTTTGGCTGGCGGCACCGGATCGGGAATGTTCATTGACATAGCGCATATGACTCGCAAGTTGGCTGAGAAGGCTCAAGTGCCATTTGCTATGCGAGCTTTTCTGGTGCTGCAGAATGCCTTCCAGTCTGTCATAGATATCAACCTGATTTTGGCAAACTCATTCGCTGCGATGCGCGAGATGGATCGTTTCTTGCTTGTTTTCGATCGTGAGTATCCAATTTACTACGCTGAAGACAAAGCCCAAAGAGAACCTTTGCAAGTTTATCGGAGCATTTACAATAGTAAGCTCTTCGATAATTGCTATATCCTGGATGCGCGGCGCAAAAACCTACCCCTGGATGGCACCAAGCCCTGGTTGGGGATGTTCCCAGCGGTCGCTGAGTGTATCACAGCTCTGCTGGATCCGGAAACTGGTGATACCTTCGCCCAACATTACAAGAATGTCAACAATAGAGTAGCGCAAAATCAGGTAAAGCTGGGCAAGGCGCTCTACAGCAGCTTGGGCACTTACACATACATCTTGCCTGTGGAAGATATGCTCGAGACCGCGGCGCACCGCGCCGCGCTAGAGTTGCTACGCGATCGTCTCTTCAAAATCGTTGAGGATCCACGCACGGGAGCGCGCCGCATTACCATCGAAAGCCAGCGCGAACTGCGGGATGTTCCTTTGGAGGCGATGAAGGTTTCCTTCCACAGCGACAAAACGCCGGGCGGCACGCCGAACATCTTGTATTTCCAGCAGATGATGCTGACGCTGGAAGGCGGTAATTTGAATGATCCCCAGTATATCGGGGACTTTGCCAGGCGTGGTATCGAGCTGCTCTCGTGGCTGTCGCCGGTGGAAAAAGACGATGCGGTAAACCTGATCTCCCAGAGCATCCAATCCATCATTGATGCCTCACTGGCCAGCGAGGTGGTTACCAGTGAGATCGAAAGAGATGATACCCATAGCGGAGCTGACCGCATCTTGCGCGATATCAAACGCTTTCGTGAAAAGAAACTCGGCTATGAAGATGCTGGCGGGCGGATCCCAGGCGAACTCCAGAAAGGCATTGCTGAGTATGCGCTTCTCAACCGACGTCGTTTCCGCCGTATCCTATCCGAACTAATGAGCATTATTCTTAACGGAGAGAATAGCGACCCAGTGGTTGCCAAGAGCGGCAAAATGCCTTACGTCCAGGAAGTACTGGGTTGGATGATCAAGAGTTTGGATGAATTTGGCGGCTTTCTCAAACGCGTGTGGGATTACCGCGCCAAGAGCGGCGAGATGAGTCAAGCTCGCGATGATGCTATCCGCACCCGCCAGATTATGGATGAGACCAAAGATCTTACCGGTTTTCTGGATCGCCTCAAAAAGACTGCTACCCATGCCCAAGAAGATTACATTGCCGCGGAGGATTACCTTTTTGCCTTGGAGCGCGAGGATGTGCTATATCGGGCCCTGGTGGAGTACAACGATATGTTCCGCGACATTGTGGAAGACGCCAAGACGCAGCTCGACCGCTGGGCACATGTGCTTACCCTGGGTGGTCCAGTGGAAAGCAAGGAAAAGGAATCCGGCGCATATACGCTGCTTCTGGATCGGGCTGCGCAGATCAAGCGCCGCCGCGATGAACAGCAGACGATCAAGGTTTACCAATACCTGACCGATGAGGAATATGAGACTGATCTCTACAAACAGATGATCGATGGGAAATGGGGTGAGGTGCTCAAGCGTTTCAAGTGGGAAATCGCTTTCCAGCACGAAGATGCCAATATTGCTGCCGAGATGGCTGAAGATGGCCAGGTGCGTTATCGCTATGTATGGGAGAAAGAGCACAAGCCAGATTTCATCGTCCGCTGTTTGTACAGCGATCAACTGCTATATAACCTGGCTTCTTACCAGACTTCCGCAAGTGAAGCAAATGCGCGTTTCTTGGTTGACAAATTACGCCCCTATTTTGCCGACATCCGTAACGAGACCATCGCCGATCGCTTCCAGAAGCTCCGCCGAGCAGAAGGCGTGGCAAAGGAGATGCTTGATAATACAGGCGCATTGGTCAACTTTGACCCAACCAAACAGAACTACCTGGAGCGCCACAATTTTGTATGCGTCAATCGTGGCATTCAGGTAGATTACTTCAACGATCTGGGCATTGGCCTGAAGAAAGAGGCTCCTAACGATCAAGATAACCAGGTCATTGGGCTGACTAACAAGCATCGCTGCGTCGTCCTTTCTACGCTGGATTTGATCGTCGGCCAGGATATCGATCCAGTGATGGCCTCTCGCAAGGCATATCTCGATTACATCGGGGACCATCGTTTGCTTCACAATTTCCCCGCGGAAGTCAACGCTAGCGGTTTCGAAGATCGTATTACTAGGCCGCCGATCAGCGAGGCGCGTCGCTTGCTTACGCCTAGCTTGGTGGCTCTTCTAGAAGATAAGGACATGGCGCGCCGCTATGTGTTGTGTCGGGTATTCAATATGATCCGCGAGGAAGTGTCTCAGAATGATCCCAACAAAACCCAATGGGTGCTTACCCTTGACCGCAAAGGAAGGCGCGATCTGGCTTATCGTGTATGCCTGACCCCCCCATCCAGCGACAAGCCCAAGGAGTTGGATGCAATGACGGGTTTTGTCTTTGTCAAGATTGACAAGGATACCGGCGCACGCTACATACAGGACGTTACAGCAGGGGTAAACTTCCAGGTAGAGCCAAAGAGCGTTGACGAAGCGATTGAATTGCGGCAGAAAGCGATTTTGAATGGACGCGAGATGGTGGCTCTCGAATACAATAAGCTGTTGGAGAAAAATGCCAGCCTGCTGAACAGTAGTCATGCTGATGCTCGCGCAATCCTGGTCAACGGTCTGCGCCGTTTTCTGCTAACCGATTACGATAAATATGACCGTGAGACGCGTCTGGACGGCTTGGACAGGCAAAAGGAAGTAGAAGGGGAAAATGAGGAGGAACAAAGTGAAGATAGGGGGTTGAAGAAATACATCGAAGCTTTTCTTGACGATAATCGTGATTGTCTAGCAGTCGAGCCAGGTAATCCAGATCAAGAGGCCGCATTGCGCAACGCTTTGACCAGGCTCACGGTGGATTTGCTCAAAGAAAAAATCTCTAAGGTCAAGTCTGCTTCTTATAGCACACTGGTACGCATCCTGGAAGATTATATTGGGGCCAAGGTGTTGCCGATGCGTAGCGACCCAGATCAATTGACACATGATCTCGGCTCGATTATCCACTTGATCCTGTGGGACGAAATCGAGCGACTGGAACGCATGGCGGCAAGCTGATTTTTTCTACCATACGACCCTGACCCTAAAGGCGATAAAGCTCTTTAGGGTCAGGGTACCCTTAGGGCGCGGGGGTGTTCTCTATCCCGCTCCTCTCCAAAAATTATGGCGCGAGTTTCATCTTTCCTGCTGATCTGTATTGGCCTGATTTTCATCACTGTTTCTCTCTCGACAGGGGAAATTCAGGTTCAACCTGCATCCCCCACGATTACCTCCTCCCCGAACCCAGTCTTTGCCTCCAGCGAGACAATCTATTTCTGGCGCATCTCGGGGGGAGACAGTGGAATCTACTACGCCCGGCCCAATCAGCCGCCGCAACCTTTGTCTTCTCTAAATCAGTCAGGGTGCGTGGGTTGCCATGTCGTTTCCAATCGGGCTGGGCGGATTGCGGCGGTAATGGATACGGCTACCGGGCCGGTTGTCGCGTACGACTTGAGAACCGGCCAAGAAATCCTGCTTCCATCTGCTAACGCATCTTACCTTTCTTGGTCTCCGAATGGAGACCAGTTGGCAATTTCATACGGCGATAAAGATATCTACATCATAGATTTGGAAAAGCAAACACTGACGCCGCTTTCGGGCGCCAGCGCGCCAGGCATGATCGAAACGATGCCGGCTTGGTCGCCCGACGGGAAGGAAATTATTTTTGTACGCTCCAGCACAGCCCCGGATGGTTTCGAGCTAGACGGGGACTCAGAGTTGGTTGTCGCGCCTGCCATCGGCGGCGCGTCGGAAGTGTTGTCAGGTGTGCCGACCGGTCGGAATTACTATCCGGCATATTCACCCGATGGTCGCTGGTTGGCCTTTACCCACCACAGCGCCAACGAGGGGTGTTACGGAAGCGAATTTGCCGATATCTACTTGCTCCCGCTCGCTGGCGGAACAGCCATTCGCATGAACGCCAACAGCGACAGCAGCGATTCCTGGCCATCGTGGTCGGCGGATGGGCAATGGTTGGCTTTCAACTCGGAGCGGAATGGGCAGTACGATATTTTCGTCACCCGAATTGGACCGGACGGCCAATCGGGCGAGGTCATGCCTTTCCCTGGCGCGAACACTTCCGATTTCGAACATTTGCCGGCCTGGGGCCTGCCGCCTGATGTGACTGCTACTCCCATTATCCCCTCGCCTTCAGCTACCCGCACATCTTCTCCTACGGCAACCCAGCTGCCTCCAACCCACACCCCAACTTCGACCCTTGCTCCCACCCCATCGCTTACGCCCTCGCCCACCCAGACCCCTGTGGTCTTCACGGGGATCGGCTCCTTAGACACGTGCCTGGGGCCAATTGTGTTTCCTTGTCGCTGGATGGGTCTGCCGTGGTGGGTTTGCTTGCTGTTGTTATTGCCTCTGATCGCTTTGCTCTGGCTGCTGCGTTGTTGGTTAGCGGATGAGGTCGCATTATCCCAAAGAACTGTGCCCAACCTGGAGCGGTTGACGCCGTTTTCCGGGAGCAGCTTGCCGGATGTTGCTATTACCTCGCCTCCGCCGCTGCTGCCCGCTCGGCCTGCACAGCCGCCGCGATCCTCTGGCAAAGCCCTGGTTTTGGGCATTGGCACCGCCGGGTTAAGCGCGCTGAATGTGATTTCCGCTACTCTTCGCGAATCGTACGATGGCATTCCCTCGCAAGTGCGGATGTTGGGGATAGTTGATCGGGAGCCAGATGTGAAGCCCGACGAAATCGTGATCCTGGTAGCGCCGGTGGATGAGCCAGTTGAACAACGCGCGGCAGAAATTGCCCGCGCGCCGGAGGATTTCCCTGCATGGAGCGCCTGGCTGGCGGGGGACAGTGATACCAGAAATCGCGCCCGCCAACGCCTGGCGCTGTGGGTGCATCTTCAGGAAACTCGCCGGCGACTGCGCGGCGAACTGGAGCGCCTGTCCCTTGCCGAAGCCGCTCAAAGGGCGATGAGCCTCTTCGTAATTGTTGCGCCAGGGGAGGCTGAGGCTGCCTGGCTGCCCGATATCGTTCATCTGCTTCGCCTGGAAGCCGAGAGGCTGAAAGTGCAGCTAATCGTTTACGGTTGCCTGATCCTGCCAGATACTTTCCAGAAATCTCACACCTCCGAGCAGATGACAGTCGCGGAGCAAAACTCCTTTGCCGCCTGGAGAGAATTGGATCGTTTCCAGCTGGCTTTCGATTATCCCTATCCCTTTCCTCATCCTGACGAGCAAACTGTTCGACGCGGCAAGTTGTTCGAGCGCGTATATTGGTTCAGTCCCAATCGTCCCCAGGCTGCTCTCGCCGGGGAGATGCCTGAGAGGGGTATTTATCCATCTATTGCCGACGCGATCTTAGGATGGCTGGACCCGCAAGCGCGCCTCGAGTGGGATGCTGTTGCCCACAACACCGACAATCTGAGCAACAACACCCAGCGCCGGCTGAACGAGCCGCTTTACAACAGCCTGGGTGCCTTTGCCTGCGTTCTACCGGTCGAACGGATGGTCGAGCGCGGCGCCCTGCGCTTCGCGAAGGCAATCCTGGAGGCTCAATCTACGCCGCCAGCCAACAGTATGCGCGAGGAAGCTTTGCAATGCCTGGAACAGGAGAGCCTGACCTCTGGCGTCAAGATTACCTCGCTGATCCGTGAAATCGCCGGGCGGGCGCGGGGGGACCCAAAGCTTCCGCCGATCGCTGACCTGGGCGCATTGGTGGCCGATTTCATCGCCTCGGATCGTAGCCGCGCCGACAGCCAGCAGGCGATCAAGAATATCCGCACTTTGATCGAGAACTACCTGCCGCGCGCTGTACGAACCAGCGATGGGCGGCGCGGTCGCGATTACGATGGCTGTTATGGCCCCGATATTCGACGCGTGATCCGCGAAGCCGAGGCGGTTGACCAGGAGCAGGCGGCGCTCGAACGCTGGATGAAGGCTGAGATCGAGATTCACCTGAAGATATTCAATCGCCTAGTGTGCGGGCAGTTCCAAACGCCGCAAATCTTTTCACGGTTGGTCAACGCCTCTATTCCAGAAGTGCTGCATCAATCCGAAGTGATGAGCGCTGGTCGTGTGGCAGCGTTCGTCGAGGCCATGCGCGTCATCATTGCCGAACAGCGCGCTATCGTGGCGCAGTGCGCCAAAGAGTGGACGCAAAAAGCCGCCGATCAGACGGTAAACGTCGAGAGGCATAAAAAAGATCTGGAATCGAACCAGGAAACTGCTGAAAGACTGCCCTCGCTGCTGGCTGCCATCTTGCAAGGCATCTTGCCGGCCATCACCAGTGAAGTTTTGATGGGTATATTGGCTGGCTTTTTTGCTGCAGTTGGTCTGTGGATCTGGCTCATGCTTGGGTTGATCTGCGGCGTTTTGGGAGGCTGGTGGTCGTGGCGCAAAGCCCACCCGCGCCAGATCATTCCAGGGTTGGAGAAAACCTTCTTGAATGAGCGCCAGACATACCTGGAAGCCCGGATCAAGGCTGATCTCTACAACACCTGGGAGCAAACTCTGGCTGCTTTCGATGATGAATTGGTCAGAATTTTGGTGCCTTTCCGCAATTGGGTGACGATCTCCGAGAAATTGCTGGAATCCTTTTCGGAGAAGGAAACCCGTTTGGAGATGGCCGCGCGGGAAGCCGGACAAATCCGCACCCGCCGATATCTGGAATCGAAAGATCTGCTGGCTTCTCTCTATCAGCGCTATCTGGATGCGAGGCGCGCCCAGGAGGCCGGTAAACGCCTGTATTGGCATCGCGACCTGACCGGCGACTGGGCGTTGACCATTCTGACAACCCACGAGTACCCGATCACCTTGACGTGTGATGCTGCCGCTACAGAAGCGCCGCCTGAGACGCTAACCACTGCTGAGACCGCCATGCTCGATTTATGTCGCTGGTATGCCGAACCATTGCGCGATGTGAAGATTGCTGAGGTGATGACGAATTGGATCGCTGAGCCAGACGCTATCCATGCTTGTGAGGGTGGCTCTACCCCCTTGATTGGCAGCATTCCTCACGAGCAGACAGAGCGGCAGATCCACCGGTTCTTGTTCGCGCGGTTGGCAGGGCAAGAGAGCGATCGTGTGGCCTACTTCGACCAGATTTTGGCGGCGCTAAAGAAAGCAGAAGTATGGGAGCGGACTCAGAAACGCGTCGAGCTCGCTGATCCCTATCGCGTGATTGCCCTGGCGACGCTCGATTTGCTGCGGCGCTCTGGAATCAGCCAATGGAGTGCCCTGCGCGCTGCTTACCTGAATACTCCCTCCCGCCGGCGGGCCTGTTTGCACACTTTTCCGGCTGAGCGCAATGCCGTCCAGATCGAGATCGCATCGAGCCAAATCGGCGTGGCGTTGCCGTTGCTCTCCTCGGCGGCATGCCTGATCCTCGAAGATCCCCTGCGCGCACGGCTTTTCTGGCTGGCGTACGGGCTGGGCTATGTGCGTGTCATGGAAGAAGCGGCGCCCGGCCTGGCAAGCGTGCGCTATTACGTGATGGAATTTCCAACCGAGGGACGGCTATGGAAGCTGACCGAACCGCGCGACGAGTCGCCCTCTTTATGGGAGGCAGCGATAGCCTTTGTTCTGGGCGGCGCCGGCGGGTCAACGCCTGTCATACAATCTGCCCTGGCGCTACCCCCTGGCACGCCGACTCGCCAGCGTGAGCGCTGCCTGGAGGACGCGCTAGACAGCAAAATGAAACCCTTGCTCGATAGCGAAAAAACATTGGAATTAGGAAGAATGCTGCAGGTCTGTCTGGAGGATGAGCTACGCCGCCTGGAGGGCGGCGATGGAATTTGGTAGGAAGCATCCTATGAGCAATGCGCCTGACTTTTTCGACCAAGAAAAAAAGCATGACACCCAACCTGCTGAATCTTTCGCACCCCCGCCTCCCGCCGCGCCTCCCCCCGCTCCGGAAGCGGCTGAGCCGTTTCCCCCGACCTTCAAGCTCCACGGCGAATACTACACGCTTCAATCCGTTGACCGCGATTGGCCGGTTCGGGTATGCAGCGTTTTGCGCTACGCCCAAGAACCGAAAGATGTGGATATGAGCGCCGCGTCTGAATTCCGCAGCCGGGCGTTGAACGCATCCCCTGGCGCAGTCTACCCCATCCGCCCCGGCGGCCAACGTATGTTGATCTATGTCGCCAGCCAGGGCCAGGAAGAAAAATTCCGCAGCATTCAGAGAGAGATGGCAACCGTTTTGGATGGGGTTAGCGCCGGGAGCGCCTACCCCTATATGCTGATCTTGCTCGACGATTTGTCCAAGACACAACGAGCGGTAGAAGAAAGGCTAGGGGATGCATTCCATCTGCCATCGCCGACTGACGATTTGCCGGAAGAGAGAGAGACTCTGCCGCCGAAAGCCCCTACACAGCCTGAGATCAAGAAACAATCCCGCTCACACCGCCGCCGGGAGTCGAAGAAAGCTGTCGAAGCCAGTCGGGAAGTCGAAACGCCCCCGATCCCGGATTGGCTGAAGGCAGTGAAAGCCGAACATCTCGCCGCGGAATCCTCTGACGAGTCGGGGGCGTTCGAGGCCAAGTTGCCCAAAGCCAAAACTACGCCGCCCGTGGAAACGGCGCAGCCAGCGGCTGCAACGCCTGCCATGCCGCCCCCTGCCCCGGAAAACGTGGATGAGGCCGTGGCCTGGTTAGAAGGCCTGGCCGCCAGGCGCGGCGCCCCGCAAGAGGAATTGATGACTAAACCCGAAGAGCGCCCGGCTGCCCTGCCTGCCTGGGCGCACGAAACCCCGGAAACTCCTCCTGATGTTCCTCCCCCTCCTGCTCAAGAAACCGCTCTGGTTGATGATGAGATTCCCGACTGGCTGAAGACACCAGAAGCGGAGGCTATGGAAACGCCGGTGGCCGAATCTTCTGCCGCGTCTGCCGCCAAGACGCCCTCGGGGTCAAAGCTTGTCATCCTGACGCTTGGCGAGCGCCGATACGCGCTGGTCAACCGCGTCGCAACGGGAGCCACGACAATCGTCTGGCAGGCGCGCCAGTTGACGAGATTGCCGGATGAACAGAATTGCCAGCTTCTGAAACCTGGTCCAGATACCTATCGGCAACTGCTACAAGAGCAGCCAGCCGCCTATCCGGATTCCGGCGAGGGGAGTTGGGCAGCGATCAAGCTGGCCCGCCCGGCGTGCGAAAAAATACTCGAACAGGAGTTGAAAGCGCTGATACGCCTGGGCGAAGTCGCTCTGCGAGTCGAGTACCCTGGGCGCGGACCGTCCTGGCCGCCTGATTTCCCTTGTCTGGTCGTGGAGTGGGTTGCTGGCCGAAGCCTCGCTGAGTGGGGCGCTTTCAACGAGAAAGATGGACTGGAAGTATGCTACCGTCTGGCCGACTTGCTCTTTACCCTCCGCTCCCGCGCCCCTGAAATTATTCCCACCGACGGTCTAAAGGCCGATAACCTGTTCATCGAGAGCGATGGGCGCGGCGGTTACAAAGTTAGACTGGTTGATTGGGGGCTTTACTCTGAAAACGAGGCCAGCTTCCTCGAGAAAACGCTGATTCGCTTTGGCGAGGTGATGACGCGCATCTTCGCTCCTGGCCTGAATTTCAGCGTCAACCGCCAGACCGATACGGCCTCGTTCGAAAGGCTGGCCGCCGGCCAGCCGGACGATCCCGGTGTGCGGCAGTGGGATGCCCTGACCTATGGGACGCGTGACCTGATCCGGAGAGTGCTGCTGCGCGAGGGCTTCGAGGGCAGCGCCACTGCCATTGGACGCGCCCTGTTGGACGCCATCAAAGTCCAGCGTGAACGTTGGAACGAGCCGGCGCCATTGCGACGGGCGCGCCTGGAGAGCGGCGCTGCGCGCCTGATATGGCTGGAGATTGCCGCCGCTAAAGGCGAGGCCCTTCTCCCCCAAGACGAGGAAGACTATAACGGCAAGCTGCTGCGCGGAGCGCTCTCCGACCTGGATCGCGCCGGGCGAGACCTCTCGGCCCTGGTATTGCTGCGCACCACAGTCCGCCGCCGCCCGCAGGATTCCCGTTTTCGCTGGGCGCTGCTGGCTCATGAGATAGCGCGGCAGAGCGGCGTCCCCCAGGCTTATCAATACTTTCGCCTGGGGCGGGTGCTGGAGGCGTTGGAGGCGAAAGAATACGAAGTCGCCCGCGCCGTGTGGGATGCACGGCGTGGCTACTTTTCGGCGCCCGATCACATTTCAGAAAAGGCGGGCCAACTGGCCCTGGCCCTAACGTATCGTATCGAGATCCTGCAGAAGGCCGATGCCGCATACCAGTCCTTGCAAGGAGATTTCCGCATCGAGGATGCTGATGCCGCGTTAGCGAGCTTGCGACAATTGAACAATGATGCCGCTCGCCTGGAACAGGACATCTTGCCCTGGCCTGATGCGCTGTGTGAGCAATCCCTGGCTCGCCTCCAGGAAGCAGTTGATCAGTTCAATGCTCGTTTCGGCCAGTATGAGTATGCCGCTGAACGCCCCGACCCCTTTTCAGCCGCGCGGCGACAGCGTTTCGATTACCTCACCGGGCGCGCCTTGCGATTGGATGATATCGCTCGCCAGTCAACGCAAGACGATCTGGCTCTTAAAGCGTTAGCGTTGTACGATCTTTGCGCCGACCAGTTCCCCGATCTCTGGCAAGAGCAGATCGAGAAACTGGAAACCCATTGCTCGGACTTGCGCTGTTGGGGAAGGGACCGCCACGTTCGCGCTGCCAGAGCAGATCTTCAGGACGGGAAAGACGACGCCTATGTCAGCGTCCGGCGCTCCTTGCAGGCCGCGCGGCGCTTCGATCTTGATTCCTCCGAGGCCTCGGCCACCTCATTGGTGTTGCGCGCTCTCCAACGGGCAGGAGAATCGCTTGTCGAAGGCCGTTTTCAGCAGGCGCAGGTCGAGATCGAGATGGCCCAGGAGGTTAGCTGGCCCGAAATCCAGCCCACGCTCGAAAGCTGGCGCCGGGCCGTCAGGCTAAGGGAACAACTGGAGCGCGCTTCCCGGGACCAATGTCTGTGGCCGAAAGACGTCAAAACTGCCCTCGAAGTCATTCAGTTGACGGTCCCTGTATATAACCAGGCCGATTCGCTGGATCCAGTCCCGGCGAGCCTGAAAGGACAACTAGCGAAGTGGCGCTTGCACGCCAACGGTCTGTGGGAAGCAGCTTACCTGACCCTGCATGCCCATGTCGAAGAATGGCGCAGGCTCATCGAAAGCGGGCAGCGCTACAACCGCCCGCTTCAGGCGCAGCAGACGATCCAATGCCTGGAAATGGCCTGGCAATCGCTGCCCAGGGACGGCCCACTGCCCGCCGATGACGCCCTGGCCAGGCTGGATCGATCCCTCGACTGGCTGCAACGAGTTGCCCAGGCGCTGGATCAATACGAGCAAGCCGAATCGCACGTCAAAGCGCGCGAGTATTGCCCGGCCATCGAGTCTGCCAGCGCCGCTCATCAGGCCATCCGTTTTCAGGAGCCAGGAGAAATCGAGGAAAAAGCCGTGCAGAATCTGCGCGCGGAGGTCGCCGACCTGGTTGCCATCCACTTGCGCCCGTGGTGGGAGCACGTTTACCGCGAGGCCTGCAGTGCCTCGATCCCCACTGCGCTGGCGCAAGGTTTCACCCGCTTCGAAGATACTGCAAAAGGCTCTTTTTCAGGCCCCCTGGCGGAAATGGGCAACCTGTTTTTGCGCCGCGGCGACGAGGCACGCCAGGGCGTCCAGCAGGCCCTGGCATATTTACTTGCGCCAGAATCAGGACAAAACCTGGCCGAGTTCGCCCTGGCGCTCTCCCGCCTCCGGCCAGGAGACTGCAAATACTGGTTCTATCAGCCTGAAAGCATGGCTGCCCTGGTCGCGAAAGAACGTTTCGACGTGGCAGTCGAGATGGTGGGCGCGAATATGGAGAAACCGGATGAATTCGACCCCGATTGCCGGGTGCGCGCCGCGCTGGCCCAGGTCCTGCAAGGATATTGGCTGGAGGCTTACCAGGCGCATAAGGGCATCCTGGCGCAGACGATTGAATCGGCGACAGAGTGGGTGAGGAACGAGCCTGATTTGACCCGGCTGGCAGACGTCTTTTTAGCGACCCTGGCTGCGCCCGATGCGCGGGCTGGTACTCACTATGTAGTTTCGATGGCAATCGTGGAAGCCGTGCAAGCCAGGGACGCAGAACGTGCAGAGCGTTTTGCCGCTCGCTGGGCCAGCGTTCGTCCGCAGGAATACGGCGCAATCCACCGCGAAGTGGAAGGGCTGCTGCGTGTTCTGTCCAGAGAAAAACTGCGCCAGGCGGCCATCGCGATGTTTTCGCCAGGGCAGGCGACCTTGACCTTCGCGCGGCGGGATAACCTCAAATGTTTCATTCAACTCTCACGCTGGCGCAACGCCTGGCAAAAGCTGGCCGACGCCCTCCGCCTGGCCCCCACTGGAATGCAGGTGATGGTGCTGGCCTTGTGGCCGGTTATCTTGTCGCCTGCATTGATCGCCGCCGGATTGATCGGCGGTTTAGTGTATGTGTTTCTCAGAATATTCGGATGATGTTTCGTATGAGGAATTGCTATGTCTGACACCCCCCCTCACGTTTTCAAGCACGCTGACAAATTCTACGTTTTGCAGCAGCGCGCTGAGCCGCCGCAGGGTATCCTCAACCTGCAAGCCTGGCGCGCCCGGCGTTTCGACCAATCACCAGGAAAAGAATTCTCAGATGTTTCTATCCAGACAATCGTGGGCGACACCCGGAATCCTAGTATCAGGCTCCCGGAGGTCGCTGGCGGCGAGGAGGTCACGATTTACGTCTCCATCGAGCCAGATACCAGGAAGAACCCTCTGGCGCCATTCGCTCGCTACTGCCAGCAGTCCCCCCGCGCCGACATCCTTTTCCCGGCGGATATAGCCATGGCGGTGCTCAAGCCTTACGAAGCGGCGCGCCAGATCGTAGAAAACTTGCAGAATGAAATTCGGACGCAGGCCGAAACCGTCCGGCTCACTGTAAAGGTACAGCCTCTGTCTGGCGAGAAGGGGCGTAAGCTGTCGCCAGCTCGCAGCAGCCGCCCGCTCGCCTTCGAGCTGCGCGGGAAGCTCTACGCCCTGCGGTCGAGCAAAGATTACATTGGGAACGTCAGGCATCTCGATGCGGCTCGCCTCGATGTCTTCGACCAATGGGAGCGCCGTTTCGAGAAGGTTCGGCTCGAAGACCTGTTTTCCGCCTCGATTGAGGTGACGCCTGTGGAAGAGGCGAATGCTCCGGCGGTCTCCGTCTTCGCCGCGCGTGGCCGCGAGGCGCGCAAAGCCCTGGGGGTGATCGGGCGGCTGGCGCAGAATCAGGGCTACGCCAGTCACATTCTCGCAGATCAGGAGACGGATGAGCCATACCTGCTGCTCTGTCCCTACGACGCCCCCCTGCCAGTACGCCAGTGGCTGGCCGGGCAGGTGAGGGCCTTTTTTGCGCCGCAGAGCGCAGAGGTCACGCTGGTAGGGGGGGCCTCGCTCGATAAGCAGAAAGCCGGCGCGCCCGGCGCGCCAGCGGCGCAAATTGCGCCGGCCGCGCTGCCGTCTCCCGTCGCTTCTCCCGCCGCGCCGGAGGCGGCCATCCCTCGTCCCCCTGCCTTCAAGGTTCACGGCGAATACTACGCGCTGCGGGCGGTGAACGATCTGCCGGGTACGCCGATCCAGGTTTGCCAGACCGAGCGCTTCGCCGGGGAGCCAGAGGGGGTCGAAATGCTCTCTACGCCGGAGTTTCGCAGCCGGGTCTTTGCCTACGGCGAGAAATCCTTCACGCCTCCCCCGGGCGGCCAGCCTTTCATCGTTTACGCCGCCCAGGAGGCGCAAGAGGCGTCTTTCGAGCGCCTGCTCAAGGAGAGCGACAAAAGTGTCTTGGATGGGGTCAAGACGGGAGGCGCGCGTCCCTACCTGTTGATCCTTTTCGACAGGACGAAAACGGCGGAGGTGGAGGATGCGGTCAGGCGATTGCTGGCGCCGCCGGCCGCCGAAGCGCCGGCGCAGCCTTCCGCTGGCGAGGAGGCTGCGCCCAAAGCCGAACAGCCTGCCGCCGGCGAGGTATCCGTTGCCGCGCTCGCCGCCGCGCAGAGTATCGCTCTGCCAGTTGACCGGGCTTCCGCTGCCAGCGCTCTGGCTGCTGAGCCTGCCGAATCAGCCTCCGCTGAGACTCCAGCCGGAGAGATCATGCCACAAGGTGGGGGGTCTCCTGCTGGCGAGGTATCCGTTGACGCACCCATCGAGCCACAGCCCGACGCGGCCGATGCCGCCCAGGGTGTTGCCTCGCCAATTGACCAGGCACCCACTGTTGGCGGCGCCGTTGCCGTGCCTGCCGAACAAGCGTCCGCTGAAACCCCAACCGGAGAGCCTATTCTTCAAGGTGGGCAGCCTCCCGCTGCGGAGGAGCGCGCTGCCGCGCCTGTCGAAGCAGCAACGCCTGTTGAGTCGCCAGCCAGCCAAGAGACTGGCGCTCAAGGTGGGCAGCATCCTGTTACCCAGGGACAAGCTGCTACTCCCGCCGTGCAAGGTTCCACCGCGCCCGCCGGGCCGCGCCTGGCTCTCCGCCTCGGCGGACAAACCTACGCCCTGATCGAACCCTATACTACTGGCAGCACCGCCATGGTCTGGCGCACGCGCCTCCTGCCTGCCGGATTCGATCTCGCTTCCTATAATATCCTCTCGCCTTCGGCCGAGACGCGCCAGCAGCTCATCGGAAAAGGGCAACAGATGGGCGCCGCCGGGCAGTCTTTCTCCGACCCCGGCCGGGGCGACGAGGCGGCCATCAAGATCGCCTATCCGAAGCGGGAAAACGAGGAGGCGTTGAAGTCTGAGCTGCGGGCTTTGCAGCGCCTGAAGGTGATACGCCTGTACTATCCCGAGAGCGGGATGGAAACGCCCGATTTCCCCTGCCTGGCGATGGAATGGGTCAAGGGTCGCAAGCTGAGCGAAAGCCAGGCCTTCATCGAGAAAGATGGCCTGGAAGTATGCGCCCGGCTGGCGGCGTTCCTGCAGCAGGCGCGCGGTTACGCTCCCGACATCATCCCTACCGACAGCCTGAAAGCCGACGGCGTGTTCATCGAGGGCGGCAGCGGCAGTTTCCAGGCGCGGCTGGTGGATTGGAACGTGTACACGAGCAACGAGGGCAATATCCTCGAGAAAACGCTGATCCGCTTCGGCGAGGTGATGACGCGCATTTTCGCTCCCGGCCTGAATTTCAGCGTCAACCGCCAGACCGACACGGCCCCCCTGGAAGAGCTGGCCGCCGGCGCGCCGGACGATATCGGCGTGCAGCAGTGGGATGCGCTGACCTACGGGACGCGCGACCTGATCCGGCGGGTGTTGCTGCGGGAGGGCTTCGAGGGGGGCGCATCTGCCGTTTTGACTGCCCTGGCCAGGTCCATCGAAGAGCAGCGCGAGCGTTGGGCCGAGGCGAACCCTGCGCGGCGGGCGCGGCTGGAGAGCGGGGCGGCTCGCCTAGCCTGGCTGGAGATTGCCGCCAAAGGCGATAGGCTCCTGCCGCAGGATAAGGCAGATTACGAGGGCAAGCTGCTGCGCGGGGCGCTGGCCGAGCTGGATCGCTCCGGGCGGTATTCTTCGGCGCTAGTGTTGCTGCGCACCGCCGCCCGCAGCTACGCAGACGCCTACTTCCGCTGGTCGCTGCTGGCGCACGAGCTCGCCCGGCTGGTCGCCGAGCCGGAGGGTTTCAAAAATTACCGCCTCGGAGAAACGCTGACGGCCTTCGAAGCCGGCTCTTACGCCGCCGCGGCCGCCGACCTGGAGCGCGCTGAAGGTTTGCTGAGAAAGAAAGGGCGTCTGACCGAGGCGGTGCGCCGCCCCTTGGTAGCTTTGCGGCTGCGCGCCCGCATCCTGGCAGGGGTTGACGCCGCCATAGAAGACCTGGAGACGACCCTGCGTCTCGACCGCGCCAGGGAGTCATCGAAATTGATCGGCGAATGGCGCGTCGAGGCGCAGCGCTGCGAAGGCGGCCTGCTGCCGGTTGCGGAAAAGTTGGAGGAGAACGATGCTGATTCAGCCTGCGTCGAGGCCGTATCCAGGCTCGAAGAAGCAATCCGGGAGTTCGAGAAGAAAAATGACGCCTACGTTGATCTATTGAGTAAAGAAGAACTGGAAGCCGCTCGCCAAGATATGGAGCGGTACTCCCGCCTGGCGCGGTGTCGCGCCCTGCTCCAATTGGCCGATGATCTGGCTGCAGTAAAGGATGATTTTGCCTCCTGGGAGGCGGCCCTGGCCTATTACGATCGCGTCGCCGCAGCTTACCCTGACCTGTGGAGGGCATCCCCTCGCCCGTCTGTCCCACTTTCCCCGGGATTGCCCGACGAGGCCCCCCAGGGGTCTCCAGTCGCCAACCCCGAGACGCCGGTCGCTTACGAGCAGCGCCGGCAAGCTGTGAAACAGAGATTGGCCGGCCATTTCTTCGACCAGGCTGTAGCAGAGGCCAGGAAAGAAGATTTCGATCTGGCCCGCGCCACACAGGATGTTACCCACGCCCTATACTACCGGCCGGGCAACCCGGACGCCTTGCGCCTGTTGAGCGGCCTGTCCGCCGTTCAGCGCGGCTACCTGGAATTCGAGCTGGCCGCCTCTGACCCGCAGCGTTACGAGCGCGCCAAAGCCGAGTTCGAGACAGCTCTAGCCGCGGTTGGCGGCGCCGACGTGTATCAGGGCGTTGCATGGCAGA
The DNA here is from genome assembly GCA_020723385.1 of Candidatus Aquidulcis sp. Lineage (GTDB taxonomy): Bacteria > Chloroflexota > Anaerolineae > Anaerolineales > UBA4823 > DYIZ01. Next base: position 16,101 of record DYIZ01000051.1, on the reverse strand, counting down.
TGCGCTTGTTGGAGCGCTTTAGCCAACAGCGGCTGGAGCTCGCGGAGATCAAAGAGCAATTGGAACAAGGTGTACTCGATGCGCTGCTCGCCGCGATCCGCGAAGCCTCTGACGCCCGGACATGGGACGACCCGCGCCTGCCCGCTCCGTGGCGGGAGCGTCTGCAAGACCATGTGCGCGCGTTGGACCTGCCCCTCGCGAAGGCTCTGAAGCGCCTGCCAGGCAGCATCGAAGACTGGCTGAAGGAGCAGCCTCCCCTCGAGAAGATCACGAGCCTCCTGGAGCAGATCTGTGCGCATCCGGAATGGAAACTGGAAGCGGTGGAAGAGAAGCTGCAGGAGGAGATTTGGGTTTGTCAACTGCGCCAGGCGCGCCGCGATCACGATTACGACCGCATGTTGCGCATCGTCGCCAGCCTGAAGGAAGACCGGCCGCCCCAGGGCGATCAGGATACGCCAAAAACCCAGGAGGAGCCGTCATGACAGCCTCACGCCTCACCGAGCCCATGCGCCGCGAAATCGCCGGCGCGCTGCAAGACCTGCTGAAAGCCAGGCTCGCTTCGGCCGTGCAGCCGGGGCGCTCGAAGTCGGAGAACGTGGCGTCGCTCAGCCAGGCGCTGGACGACGAGAAGCTGGCCAAGCTGGCCGCCGCCCTGGAATGGCCGCCCGACCCTGAAGCGGCGGCGCCCATCGAGAAGCTGTTGAAAAGCTGGCTGAAGCGCCCCGCCCCGGATGCCAGGCAGGCGGCCAGACTGGCAGGCTGTCATCCGCAAGACATTCTCCAGGCCGTCCAGCGCCTCGCGCCGCAAACCGGCGCCAGCGCGCCCGAAGACGACGCGCCTGAAACGCCCGGGGGGGCGCGGTCAACGCCCACCGCGCTGCAGTGGATGGGTATAGGAATCAGCGTGTTGCTGGCCGTGTTCCTCCTTTGTGGCGGAGGGTTCATCCTGGGGCGGGCAACGGGAGGGATGCCCACTCCCACGGGAACGCAGGCGATTGCAGTGAATCCAACGATACCGCCGTCTGCCGCATCCCAAACGCAGACGGTCACAGGGACGATGACGGTTACTACGACGGCAGTGGAGCCTTCTGCCAAGATAACGCCGACAGAAGCGACGCCCACGCTGCCTGCTACATCCCCCCAATCGCCGACGGTCACAGGGACGATGACGGTTACTACGACGGCAGTGGAGCCTTCTGCCACGATAACACCGACAGAAGCGACGCCCACGGCACCCATCGTAGAAGCCTCGCTCGATTTTTCCGACGCATGTGGAGAACCGCCGGTTCTCGATCCGAAAGAGACCAACACCTGGCTGTGGACCTGTACGATGACGAACACCGGCCGCGCGCCCCTCGAGCTGGGAGTGGTCATCTCCCCGGCCCAAGGGCGGAGCAGCACCGCGGCTTATTTTAGCGATACGTATCAAGTTAGGTTTAAACCGGATATATCTCAGGATGTGTTGATTTTCAAGCAGAAAACTGGTACAGTCGAAGACCCTATCCGCTTGGATAAGCTCGAAGCCGGTTCTCAAGTTACCATTCAGGCAATCATCATTTGCCGCGCCACAAAATGTGACCAGCCTCTCACCGTCTGGCTATCGGTGATCGAGCTGGGCGCGCAGTGGCAGAAGGACTTCGTAATCCAAAACCCGCTCGAGGCGGCCGCAACGCCGACGCCTTCCCCTACAGCATCCCCAACGGAGATAGTAACGCCAACGGAGACGCTGACCGCAACCTCTCCGGCCGCCGCGCCGCTCGTTGACCCGGCGTGGGCTGGCCAAATCGGTGTGGATTTCAGCGCTTCCCCCTCCTCGTTCTTTACCTGTACGATCACCAATACCAATCGCGTCAGCGTGACGCTCGCCATCTCGTACACGCCTTTCACCGTGACGAATGGCTGGAATGTCTATATCACCGCGCCGCCCGATCTGGCGAAGAATCAATTACAGCCTGACGACGAGGGGTTCGTGACCTTGTCGCCTCTCGGCCCCAACCAGAGCATACAGATACGCCTGTATTATTTTTGTTTGAAAAATATCTGCGAAAAGATAACCGTTGAGATGGGGATCTGGCTGGAGGATCGCCAGACGCCTGTCTACCAGTGGAAACAGGATATACAATTTCAATGAAAAAACGCCTGACTGCAGGAGTGGTTATTTATGCCCGAAACAATGGATCTGACTGACCAATTACAGCGAGCCAACACCTTATTCGACCAGGGTGAGTTCCAACAGGCGTTGGACGTCTGCGATCAGGTGATCGAAAACGCGCCGCGCGGCTCCGAGCTGGTCGCGGAGGCTGATGAGCTGCGCAGCCACGCCGTAGAGCACGAGCTGCTCGAAGCGATCTCCGCCGCCAACGACTGGCAAACTGCTATTCCGCTCATTCAGCAGGCGCTGGATGAGAAAAAGCTGCGTTACGATTTGGAGCGCTACGACTTGCGCGCTCGCCTCGAACAATGGGAGGCCAGGCGCGGCGAGGACGCCGACCAGCGGGTTATGGCCGCGCTGGAGGATGGCCGCGATCTCCGGTCGCAAAAGGATTACGCCGCCGCGGCGCAGAGCTGCGAGCAGGCGGCGAGCATCGAATACGCCAGTGCAGGCGTGCGGCAACAGGCTGAGACGGCCAGGAAAGACAACGAAAAGATTCTCCAACGCCAGGCCGAATATCACGAGCTGCTCAAGCTGGCGGTCGAGCGCCAGCAGGCAGGCGAGTTCGACGAAGCTCTAAAGGCAGCCGCGGCCGCGGCAATCCGCTTTCCCGAATCGCCAGAGGAGGCCGAAGATCTGTTATTGGTGCTAGAGACCCAGGTTGAAAAGGCCGGCGAGACGCTGCGCCTGCGCGGCGACGCCGAGGAAGATGCAAAGACCAGCCATTTCGCCCGCGCCCTGGAAAACCTGGCGACCGCTATCGAGGTGGCCCAGGAGTTGAATTGGGCGACGCAAATCGGCGAGCTGGAACGACTGCGTCAGGATATCCAGGAGAAACAGACCCAACAGCAGCGCGCCGTGCAAACGCGGGTCAAAGAAGCTCAGGCGGCCATCCGCGGCGGGCGGTGGGCCGACGCCGAGCGCCTGATAGACGAGATCGCCGGACTGGAGCCCGACAACGCCGATTTGCCTGATCTGCGCGCCCAGGCGCTTCAAGGAGAGGAGACGCGCCAGCGTATCAGCCGTATCCGTAACGAGGCCGCCGCGTTCAAAAATCCCTTCGACCGCCTGACTAAGTATCGGGAAGCTTTGAGCCTGGCGCCTGAGGACGCCGATATCCTGCAAGCGGTCGAAGCGGCGCGCCAGCAAGCCGCTGCAGAAGCCATGGCGGCCACCGTTTTCGAGCTGGACCTGGGTTTTGATACTCCCGGCGCAGCAGATATGGCTGCCGGAAAGATGACAGAGGAGTTGAAGGGAGACCTGGGCCAAACGGTAGCCGACTCCATCCGCGAGAGCTTTGGCCACATTGCAGCTCACAAGCTGCGCGATTTCATCTCTCACCACGCCATTCCCCTATCCCGCGCGGGGCGTTTCTCCGAGGCTTTGGAGCGTTACGATGAAGCCATCACAAAGTGGCGCGATGAGCGGGCCTGGGTGCTTTCTACACAGAAAATCTGGAAACGCGAGGCCGGCCCACCCTTGATCACGGATCTGCGCCGCCGGGCGGTGGAAGCGCGCCTGACCATCGTCGAGCGGCAGCGTGAGATGACCCGGCGGGCGCAAGAGGCTTACGCCGCTATCGAGCCTGACCAGCAGGCCGGCGACGCGAATCTCAACAGCTATAAATATCCCCAGGCGCGGGGAAATTACGATGCGGCGCTGCAAGAGATCGCCCGTCAAGAGAGCGGGGTGCAGGCGGCCCTGGCAGGGGTCAAAGAGACTCTCCAGGCGCGCCTCGAGCGCGTCTTGCGGCTGTGGGCAAGGCAGATTGACCAGGATGTGCAGAACAATCTGCGCGAGGCGGAACGACGGCGCGGCCTGGGCGACCTGGATAAAGCCTTCCAATGCGCTTACGCCGCGCTCGAGGGCAGCCGGCTGCTAAACGAGCTGCGCCAGCGCTTCGAGCAGATCACCCCCGAGTGGCAGCGCCTGACCTGGGCTGCCGGAGATCACGGCCCGCAGGTAGAAGCCCTCTACCAGCAGATCGAGAAGCTGCGCCGCGACCACGATTTATTGCTGCAGGCGCACAAAGCCATCGAGGGCGGCGATTACGGCGAGGCCGAGAGTCTCTATAAGAGTGTCACCGCGGATGGCCCGTGGAGCAAGGAAGTCGCCGAGCGGTTGAGCAAGCTGCCGCGGCTGATCGAGTTGAAGACCGCCTACGAACAGGCCTGCGACCGGCGCGATTACGCGGCTGCCCTGGGCAGCCTGAGCGAAATCATCGGCCAGGATGGGCGCAGCCGATGGGCTAAGACTGACCAGGAAAAACTACGCCCCGAGGTCGAAAAACGCGAGAAAGCCGCCCAGTACGTGGCGCGGGCGCGTGAAGCGATCCGCAAAGGCGACGAAACGCGCAGCGCGACGCAGTATTCCAACGCCCTGGCATACCTGGCTGCGGCGCTGCAGCAATCGCCCGATCATCCTGAAGCGTCCGATTTGCAGATCGAAGCCGCCCGAAAGCTAGAGGAGCGCCAGGCCCTGGCTCAGGCGCGCGACGACATGCTGGCCGCCTATCATCGCGGCGAGCGGCGCGAAGACTACGAAGCCGCCCTGGAACATGCCGCCCGCGTGCTGGCCGACGACCCGGCCGATGGGGGAGCAAAACGCATCCAGCTCGAAGCGCAGGCCATTTTGCATTTCGCTGACGCAGAAATTGCGCCGAAGATGGAGTCTCACGACTGGCCAGCCGCCCAGTCGATTCTCGAAGAGGCGCGCCGCAAATACCCTCGCAGCCCTTACCTGGGGGCGCTGCGCGCCGAGGTGGTCAAGCGGCTGGCGGAGCAGACCAGCTACGACGATTTGATCGCCCAGGCCGAAGCAGCCGAGCAGACGCAGTCCTGGGATGTGATGCTGGTCAAAGCCAGCCAGGCCCTGTGCAAGCTTCCATCGAAGGAAAGCCCTCGCCGCCTGGCGCAAGACGCCCGCGTCCAGTTGGTGCATCGGATCAAAGATCGGCTCAACCCGGCGCGTGAAATGCAGGAGACTGCCCTGGGAGAGGCCGAAATAGCCGCCGAGGCTCTGCAAAACGCCGTCGCCGAGCTGACCCTCAACGACGTTGAGTTAGAAGAGCTTTCAGAAGAGGAACGACCAGCGCTTCACCTACGCCTGACGGAAGCGCAGGATAGCTCGAAGCAAGTCGAGGCTGATCTCGACCGCGCCAGGCGCATCGTTCGGGGACGCGATTACCTCAAAAAGAAGCACATTGACCTGGCCAATCGAGAGCTGAAGACCCTGGCCGAAAAACGACCGGGCGACCGCGAGGTGCGGCTGCTTTTCGAGAAAGTACTGCTGGCCGAGAAGCGCAGGGAGGCCGAAGGAATCCTGGACGCAAAAACCCAATACGCGGCTGCGATTCCCTTGCTCGAAGAGGCCCTGGCATTGATTCCGCCCGAGGACGAGGCGCAATGCGCCGAAGTGGATGCTAAGCTGGCCTCCGCCAGGCTGGAGGCCGGGCTGAAAGCGTGCGAGGAGGCGCTGAACGCCGGCAAGCCGGTGGGCGAGGCGCGGGCAGCCTTGCGGAACCTGCCCGCCGGTGAAAAACGGGTTGCGGCGCTCATCGAGACGCTGGGCGCTATCGAAAGGTATCTGGTCGAGGCCGATCATCAATTCAGCCATGTCTATCTGCCCGAAGCGCTGGATGCGGTTGACGCCGCCTTGCAGCATCGCAAAGGATACGCGCCATCCGAGACCAGGCGCGCCGAGATCCTCGACCAGGCGCTGCAACGCGCCGATAAGGCCGCCGAGAATGGCGATTATCGTTCGGCGCTCAAATATTACGGCCTGGCCAGGGAAAAGGGAGAAGGCGAGACGTACACGCGCGCCGCAGCCGGGGAGAAAGCGGTCAACAATCTGCTGGAAAGCCTCTTCCGCGACAAGCTCAACGATGCGTCCCGCGCCCTCGAAAATAACGATCTGACCGAGCCAGAACGCTTCAGGCTGGAAACAGAATTGAATGATCTATCGAAAAAGGATCCCGAACGACAGAAAAGCACCGTCGCAACGTATCTCGATGCCCTCAAAGAGCGCCGCAAGAGCATCCTCGACGCCGGGACCTACCTGGATAACGCTCGTAAAGAGCTGGATGCCGCCCTCCTGTCCGAGAGCTTTGGGATGGCGACGCCGCTGTTCGAACAAGCCAAGAACTACCTGGATAGAGCCACCAATGTGACTCCGATAGCCCAACGCACGCGCACGGGCCAAATGTGGGACGAGTTGAACAAGCATACAAGGCTGCGTAACGAAACCAGCGGTAAAACCGGGGAATACGCGACCGCCATGCAGGTTTTGATGAATCCACCCGATCAGCGCGCCCCGCTGGCTGTCGAATACGCTACCCCCAAAGATGTGACCGACATCAGTGATGCAACCAGACGGCGGCTGCAAACCGCATATAACCTGAACCGCAAACTGCTGGAGTTGGACCCACAGAATATCTATCTGCTGCGCAACTGGCCGGAAAGGAATAACCCCAACCGCGACCCCCTGGCAATTGACCTGACTTTCATCGAAACGCAACAAAGCGCCCAGCAGCCGGTCAGCGAGGCGCTGCCCAGGGCGCTGGGTTTGCGTATGCAGGCCAGGCAGCATCTGGAAGAGGCGGTCAAAACCCGCAAGGAGGCTGTTTCTGACAAGGAAATACAGGATGCCATTAACCTGTGGGAGCAAGCCGCACAAGAATACGAAGGAGCGATCCGCCAGGTCGAGCCTTTGAAGACTTCGGCCGATCTCGTGCCGTCCCTGCGCCGGCTGTATGATCTATGCGGTCCAGTCATGGATGAGTGCAAATCGGCGCGCGCCTCCGCCGAGAGCCAGGGGCAAAGCGCCCGTGAAATGCTTTCAGAATTATACACATTGCGCGAGGATGCCGACGAGAATTACGCCAGGAGCGATTTCGATCCCAAGGCGGCTCAGATTGCCCTGGGGTTGTACGAGCAGATATTGAGCCGCAACCCGCTCGATCATGACGCTCGCGCCCGGAAACTGGAACTGGGGCGCAAGATCGGCCGACAGCGCGCCGGGGCTCAGAGAAACGGAGCCTTGCTGGGCTTTGGGGTGGTTCTGGCGCTCCTGGCAATCCTGGGATTCTTTACGTTCAGGCCGGGAGGCGTGTCGAACCCCTATACGCCCACGCCGACTGTTACCGCTACCGCTTCGAGCACACCCCGGCCGACGGCCACCGTGACACTGACCTCTACACCCACACCCACATCCACCTGGACGCCGACGCCAACCCCAACTGTCACGCCAACCCCCTGGCTCTCGCCGACGCCCTGGGTATGCACGGTGATCAGGAAAAGCTGGGGGTTCGATAGCGTCGCTTACGAAAACAGCACATTCCTGGGCAAGTGGATATGGGAGTATCCGGTGGGCTGGCCGGTGGAAATTCAAGAGATTGTGACTGACGTGAAAGGAAAACTATGGTTCAAAGTTCCGAATGCAAGCGCCGATGCGTACAGTATCAGGAAAAATCCATACTTGTACCTGCCTACCGAGGCTTTTGCAGACGCCTGTTTCCCGCACGCGCCTTGATGAAGGAGGCTGTTCTATGACCCGTTACGCTATCTTATCCGATATTCACGCCAACCTCTACGCTCTCGAGTCTGTATTGGCGCATATCAGCACGCTCAAGCCGGCTGTAGATCAAATTTGGTGCCTGGGCGATCTGGTGGTCTATGGTATCTATCCCCTGGATACGCTCGACTTACTCCAAAAAGAGGGCATTCTGGAACATTGTGTTGGCGGCAATAACGATTTCGCCATAAGTCAACACATTGACGCCAAGGAATTCGTTGATACCTTGATAACTGGCGTCCAGACCATAAAAAGTATCAACGCTGCGTCGTCTCTATTTACGTTTGACCAGAATACTATCGCTTCTCTTGCAACAGCATTGCAAAAGGACTCGACAATGCGTCTCCGCTGGACAGCAATTATGATGGTATATAGATGGACCAGTAAAACGGTTGGCGCATCTCCCGAGGCCATCGGGGCGTTGGAAATTTTGTCTCGCCGTTCTAAGCGATTATTGGGCAATGAAGGGAATGTCACATTACTTCACGCCAGTCCATGCGAGCCAAGCGGCATGAACGGAAATTATCTGCGGGATGAGGCCGACGCCGAAGAAGCCTTTTTGTACCAGGAGACGCCGCTCTGTTTCTTTGGACACACCCATCTTTCTACCATATTTCAGCAGAAGTCAGCCGAGATTGGTTTCGACAACGTTGAGAAAATCCCGGTCGAGGTGGACAAACCTATTTCCCTGGATCTGAGCGGCGGCAAAAAAGCCTTAGTAAATCCCGGTAGTGTTGGCCAGCCTCGCGATGGGGATTGGCGTTCCAGTTATGCAGTCTATGACACTTCTGGCACAGTGACTTTCTACCGGGTCGAGTATCCGGTGGCTGAATTTATCAGCACGATTAAAATCAAAGGAAGCGAATTGGGGGATATGCTAGAAGAGGAATATCACGATTTAGCGCCAAGGACAGTGCAGACACTGAGTGATCGTTTTTCCGATGCGGATTGGTGAGCCATGCCCAGACAACCTGAACGTCCCACCTATCGAATAGCACGCGCCAGACACCCTCGCCCGCCTGCGGCGCGCTTCCGTGTGACTCCCTTTCACTGGCTGGTTGGGGGCGGCATCCTGTTGCTCGTGGTCATTACAGCTTTGGTTGCCGGCATCTTCCTTTCCCGGCCCAAACCTACCGTTACACCCACGTTGCCAGTCAACACGCAGCCAGCCGCTGCGACACAGGAATCTGAACCCACCTCCCCATTGCCCACCGAAACTCAGACGCCTCTGCCATTGCCTACTGCAACCCCTATCCCTTGCACTGCGAGTCGTGACACCCAGGCCCATACCGAGCCAAAGCTGGTTACCATCAAGGAGCCAATCGCGTCAGGCCGTGTGCTCTCAGTGACAGGGAAGATCTACCAGGAAGGGATTCTCTGGTATCAAGTTTTGTTAGGCGGCCTGCCGCGTTACGTGCCGGCTGCCGATGTCGAATGTCCAGTGATTCCATAAAGCGGGACGGCTCGGAGCTCGTCCCGCAAGGAGATGTATCAATGCCCACTTATCGCCGCCCCACTCGATTAGGGCGTCCGCTTGGCCCTTGGGATCGCACCCCGGCTGGCCTGCGAGCAGCCCTGATTTCCACTCCCATCTTGCTGGTACTGTTTCTGGTTAACAGCGTCGGCATTGCTATTTTTTCCTCCACCACAGTTCCGGCCAGTCTGATCTGCTACCCCATCCAGCTCTTGGCTTACGTGCTCAATGGTTTTATCGCTGGGGCGCAGGCGCGGTCATCTTATAACAAGGCGACGCGGACGGTTGGCCAACATCATGAAGTTGTGCGCTCCAGGCACCCCAATTACGCGGCTCAAGGGGCGCTGGCTGGTGTGGTGTTGGGAATAGTTGGAATAATCGTATATTTCTTGGTTGGCGCAGCCGCCACGACATTGATACCTGGTGTAGGCTTGCTCCTGACCATCGCAGCAGCGCCAATGGCCTTGTTTTTGATCGTGGATTTTGCCCTGTGTGTCGGGGCAGGGATTATTGGCGGTTTGATTTATGGGCGTTTTTCGTGAGGCGCTATGAAAATCACGCGCTTCCTATTGCCCATCTCGATGATTTGCAGCTTGTTTATGACGGCTTGCTCGCATACGGTTGACATTACTTTCTTCGATGATCGAACCTGGAAGGCGGAATCCGAAATCGTTTACAACGGGGGCATCTTGAAAGTGGCGGGGCAGTATCTGCCCAAAGTGCTGGAAGGGATCGGATTGCCGTTCGAGCTGCCGATAGACTTCGGCGGTGTGGAGGATGATGCTGTCGAAGGAGGTTTAGAGACACTCGTTTCCTATTACGGCACGAAAGCGATTGATATTCAGTATCAAAGAAACAGTCCCCAATTGGCGAGTGAGACTTCCTACCTGGTATCAGTCAGCGGGAGAAGCTACGATCAGTTCATTCAACTCTTGCCCGAAACGATCACCTTGACGGAGACCATACCTGGCCAATACCACCTGTACATCTTGCTTGGCGATGCCAACGTTTTTGCCAGGGCGCTCTATCAGCAGGACATTACGCTTCACGCTGGCAAGATAATCTCCAGCAATTCTCCTCACCAGGGGAAAAACACCGCGACCTGGCCTAATCCGCGGGAGATAGATGTGGTTTTCACGCCTGTAAAACGGGCTACGGTCACTGTGGAAACTGCCCTGCCGTGGGCAATAGGCGGGATGATACTTCTGGCAGTGGGAGTGGGCGCGCTGGTTCTGATACTTGGCCTGGGCAGCGCTCGCCGGCCAAAGGACCGTCCCAGGCGACCGCCGTCGCCACACCGGAGATAATATTCATATAGTCCATAAATAGACCTTATGGGGTAAGCCAATGAGAAACCACAGTTTATTCCTGATAATAGTATTAAGCCTCTTACTGGCTGCTTGTTCACAAGAAACGGACCTGACGCTCCAAACCAATGAGCGATGGGAATTGAAAACCACGATCTCGCTCAACCTGGGGGTGATGCCGGATGTCGGAGGAGACATTGTAGGAATTGGCTTGAGTTTCGACACTGGAGAGATCAGCGCCCTGGCCGTGGAAACCACCCTGGATCAGATGGTGATTTATTGCGAAAACCAAGGCTTGCAGGCCTCGTGGGCGAGCGGGCGTGGACAAAGGGGCAGCGAAACAGCTTACAAGGTCACTATCAAAGGGCAAGGCTGGAACCAGTTATCCCGGCTGGCAACGCCGGACCCGGCCATGATGAGCCAGCTTGGAACGACCGGGAGTGAAAACTGGCCCTATGCGCTTACGGTTTCAGATATCGGGGACGGGCAACTGCGATTCGTGATGATTGTGCCACAAGACACTACCGGTATGAGCGCATTGATGCCGGTCACGTTTCGCCTGCACGGAGGCAAGATTATTTCCAGCAACAGCCGGCGGGTAAGCGGCGGCGTAGCGACATGGAATGGGACTCAAGGCACACTAGAGGCTGTGCTGACACCGGCCTCGCCGGTTTCCCCAGCCGTAGTCGTTGGATTGGGAATCGCGGGAGCAGGGCTGGTTGGAGGAATTGTATATGTATTGATCACCTTGACGCCCAAACCCCACTTATCCCGTCTGTCTCTACCGCGGAGGCCAGTTCCTCGCCGCCCGATTGTGCGTCGGCCTATCGTTCGCCGACCGCCTCCGCGACGTTCCACGCATCGTTAACTTGGCAGTTATGGCTGATACTGATAACGCCGAAATAAGTCGAATTCATGTCAGGAGAGGGAATCTATGCTCCAAAAATACTTGAGGGGTTGTTTATTGCTCCTTTTCGTACTGAGGTCATGTGGTGGAACAACACCAACACCTGTGCCCACCACGCCTGTCGCAACTTCATTGCCTCCCACCGCACCAATGGCAACGCCGACCCCAGTTCCTCAGGGGATTTTTATTTGGTCCCCACCACCTGAAACGTCGGAGAGCTTTACCTTTGACAATTCTGTTACTCCCCAACCGCCGCCCGCGCCGCCAGAAATTGTGATGATCATTGACAGCTCAGCAAGTGTGGAAGAGTATAAAGACCAACCTTGTGACCCTGACGGCCTCCGTTTCGAAATTGCTCGCTACCTGCTAACAGTCATAAAATTTCAGTCGCCCTCTGCCCAAGTACGGGTGCTTCACCTGGATAAGCGAGACGGGGAAACACCCAGCCAGCCGTTGCCAGATGATGGCAAAGCTTTACTGAATAAACCTCCTGAGGCCGGAGAACAATTCCAGGCTATCGAGTTCAACGATGATGTCTGGGAGAAAGCCAGCCATACCAAACTCGACCAAAAGCTTACTCCTAATGATTATGTCAGAATTCATCGGGTTTCCGACCAGTTCACCCTGGGGCCGATCACTGAGAACAAAGAAGATCGTGTGGTCATCCTGATCGGAGACGGTAACTTCGATCCACAAAACTATACCCGCAACCTTCCTAATGAACAGCGTATGAGTTTGTTAGATTACCAGGGTGAAGCCTTAAATGCACTTAACCAACTGGGTTCGGATCGCAAAACGAAGATCCTTTCTGTGCTGATTTGTTCGCAAGTGATTGGCGACAGTAATTTGAACTGGTGGAAATATCGAGCTAATGTAGATCATAATATTGATGGGCTGTATTCTATAGATTCCGGGGGTATCTCCCAAAACTTGAGCTGTTTATTAAATGAAATGGGCGAGTTGATCGATCAACTCGTTACTGAACATGTGCTGCCGGCTTATGAAAATGGTCCCGACTCATGGCATTGGGGATGGCTGACAAAAGATCAACCAACGGCGAGTATCGAGATGCCTCTAAAATGGGGACATGCTGCCATTTACGTGGCCGATGTTATCCATAATTGGACAGGCTTCGAATTTACCGGCGATAATGGAGAACATCGTCAACTAGATCAGGATGACACCTTGGAAATAATCCATCGTCTTCCAGAGTTCGGCTTCTTCCCTTTACCGTCCTGTATGACGCATACCTGGCAGATAGGTCCCCCTCCAGGATTTCAATTTGCCGAAGGCGCTTTGTATTTCTATTGGTGGACGGCAAAACGCAGCGAGATTCAGTTTGATCGGCTCGACGTCAACCAGATCGCCTTACCGGTCCATCAAATTGATTTCACGCTCTCTTTAAGCGTTACAGATTTCAATGACCCAGATTGGGATAAGTTGAACGAGTGCTATCGAGCGAATATGGATTTGTCGTGGGCTGAGGTAAACCCAGTACCCAAAGTCAGTGATTTGCCTCTATCCCCCAGGATTCAATGGTCGCCAACGATAACCGATACTCATTTACTCGATCAGCCTCCCTTAACCGGTACGATCGACCTTGGCGCGCAGATTTATGATTGGGCAAGCTCACCTCAAATATACACACAGATTACCCAAACTCTACCCGTCTACTATCAACCCTCTGTTCATTCTCCTATCGAGCGATTGGATGATCCTCTAGGCGGAGCCGCAAATTATGTCAGATTTGCCTTGACTTTCAAATACATAGATCAAAGATACCAACCTGCTTTATACGAGAAAGCCCAACCGAGTTTTCAGTTCACAGGAAACGACTGTTACCTTCTAGGAACGTATGCAACAAGCTATGGAGACGATGGGGTTAAGCTGGGCATCAAAGATACAAATGGAATCACGATCACGCTCAAAATTTATAAGCCGATAGCTGATCATCTATTCGAAGATTGTGAACGTGTTCGGATATCCTGGCCTGAATGGGAAATAACTCCAATTTCGTCTGTAAGCTGCGACTTATGGGGGAAAGACCTAAAGTGCGAGCTGGGGAGGTAATAGTGAAAGATACTCCAAAATTGCTGCGTCGAGAGAGCTGGATCGTGGCTATTCTGATGAGTGGAATGGCTTTCATACTTTACTATCTGGTGATCTACCCGTGTATTAATTCGATTTACCGTTCGGAGTTCTGGCAAGATGTTACATTAGCCTCCGTTCCATCCCCAATAACCAATACTCAGGAAACTTCCTCGCCCGATATAATCGCCACTACACAAGAAACCTCCTTGGCGGTTGCGATCCGAGTACCTAAATATGTCAGCGATTTCGTCGAGCGTGAGGTAGATATAGAGCTGAAGTATCAACCCCGAACAGATCCGGCAAAATCTCTTCCATCGTCCCCAATGTTAGTAGAAATTCTGGTTGCAGCCGAGATTGAGGATCAGGCAGGGGAATCCATCTCGAAGCACGTTACCCTGAAACTGGCAGATAGCCAAGACAACTCACTCTGGTCAGGTCATGCTGAGCAATTACTGTATCCTGGTACTCAGTCGCATATCGTTTTTAACGTGATCATTCCCGACCGTGTAAGCGAGGATCAACTCCTTGCTCTGACATTTTGGTGGCGCTACCGCCCCGATGATTCTTTCCAGCCACTTAATTGGGATGACAGCGTCTTCGATTGCACGGCGGGAGATGATTATTCTCCCCGCGCGAATGGCGGCAAAGATGTCAAACACAATCCGCCAGACAATTCGATCCAATTGTGCATCGACCGCGCCAAATCCTTTAGTGATTCGGCGATTAAAAATTTATTATTGCCGCCCTGGTCGAATGGGGTGATCCCAGCAGTGGTCGTTGCGATCATCTGGCTGCTGGAAGGCAGTATCCAGAAACCTGCAATAAAAAAAGAAAAGGAGAATTCCTCCATCTCTTCACGAGAAAGCGATCCACAACCCGGCAGCGATCAATCAACGCCAAATGTACCCTCATTACCCAAGCAAACCAACAATAAATGTCCCAAGTGCAGGAGAATTTTTCTAGATGGGGAAAAACAGTGTCCTGTGTGTGGTAAATCGCGTCCCCAAAATACTATTGATGCAGAAGAGGTCAGTCGCGACAAAGCTCCTATCGCTCCGGCGGTTGATCAGAATAAACCAGGTATTCCTCCTGAAATCCCGGTAGTGGGCGAAAGTGATGCCTTCGATATAGGGTACTTCATCCGGGTAATCCTGAATGTGAGCGCGTTTATTCTCGCCATTAGTGTGATACTGGGATTTAACCTTTCGTGTTGGCGGTCTCTATGGACAGGTACATGGGGTGAAATTGCCATTATTATCCTTTTGAACGGGGTTATTGTCGCCGTTTTGCTGCACCAGATCCGAAATATCCATTGGATGTTGATCACTTTCATTTTCTTTATAGTTTGGATGTCGGTATTTTTTCCAGACTGCGAGAGAGGGATTCAGGTCTGGGAATATTTGCCGAGTTCTACGCAAATTTGTTTTGCCATTATTGCCCTAGCTATTATCATATTCGCATTGATATTCTCTTACGCAATGAAGGACATAAAAAGTGGTGAAGAGTCATTCAAAAGACGGTATCATTGGTGGCAAGCTTTAGGCAGGAGGGTTAAGGATGCTTTGGAATGCATTTGGAGACAGTTCGCGATCTTGTTTCCCCGAGCAATAATACTACTGTTCGACACAGCGATAACCACATGGGTCCTGGTAAAATTGACGCATGAACTAATACCTCTGATTAAATCTACCTCTGATCTGCCCAAACAAATACCATCACTGCTTATGATTCCTGTCATCGCATCAGTCGCGGCGCTGATTTTACGCCTGGGCTGGTCGAGTTGGGAATTTTGGGAAAAGAAGAACGCTACCCCAAAAGTGGTATCTACCACCGTGAAGTAGACGATTTACAGATTTATCAGAAATCGGGTGGATGATTAGGGCTGTTCCTGAATAAAGTGTATCCAACCTTTGATGTACTGGGGACACAGTTTAGCCTGAGTCGGTCCAAAGCGTGCGAGAATGTTCATGGGCTGTTTCCGGTATTGCTCACAGCCTTGCAGAACTTGAATGTCATACCGCATCGAGAATTCAAGACTCAAGACTGTAGAAGAATTTCGGGCAGCTTATGAATGGATCGAAGATTTGCTGATTGATGCTACAGAACGTCGTATACTCGTCCAACGGATGATGCGAGACAAAAGGGATTGTACAGCGGTAAAAAAACGACACCCCCTGAAGAATACCAGCATATCCACGGTAACCATGGATTATTTTCGTGGGTAAAACATTTTCAGGCCATGAACACGATTTCGCCATGCTCAAAACCGAGTTTCTGTTTCCGCCAGAACATCCCTGGTTTGAGACCATATACCGCACAAAAGCCACGCAAGAGCAAGAAAAAGCCTCAAGCACAGCTAACCGATGAGCAAAAAGTTAAAAACCAAGCGTTGAGCTGTAACCGCATTTTTTTGAAAATGCGATTGCAGGCATAAGGCGTTTCAACCTCCTGGTGCATGCTTTTCGCAATCGCAAGGCCAATATGGAAGACGATGCCATTGCCCTTTGCGTCGCTCTTTGGAATTTGCTCTTACATTGATACTATTTTGACAAAGTCAAGTTTCGGCTGACTTTCGCTGCCGCTTTCGCAGGCGAGATTT
>DYIZ01000050.1:22106-37411 GCA_020723385.1 Candidatus Aquidulcis sp. | reverse complement strand
GGGCGATCAGCCGCATGATGAAACGGATCAGGAAACGGGCGAATTTGAAGGCCATGTGGTTGGTACTCTTGTGTCAGCCGCCTTCAGGCGGCTTGTGCGGATTAGCCAGGGGATTCATCCCCTGACATTGGGCGCAGAGCGAGTGTCCGAACGCTCTCTATTGAATGTACATAAAAAGGTACTAACTGCGTAACTCACAGGTGCAAAGCCGTAAACGAAGCGTCCGGTGGAGCCGGTGCTGAGCGGGATTTATCATGGCACTTACCTTATCCCGCCTAACTCTTTTTAAGCCGCTGCAAGAATTTCTGTCGGAACTTAGCCACTTTGGGGGCGATGATCGCCCGGCAGTAACCCTGGTACGGGTTGTTGGCAAAGTAATTTTGGTGATAATCCTCCGCCGGGTAAAAGGCGGCGAGCGGCGTCACCTCGGTCACGATCGGGTTGGGCCACAGGCTTTCGGCGGTCAGCTCGGCGATCACCGCCTCAGCGGTCGCTTTTTGCTCCAAGGAGTGAAAGTAAATTGCCGAGCGGTACTGCGTGCCCACATCCGCGCCCTGCCGGTTGAGGGTGGTCGGGTCATGGATGGTGAAGAAGACCTCTAGCAGCTCCCGGTAGGAGACAACCACCGGGTCGAAGGAAATCTGCACCACCTCGGCGTGGCCGGTCTCGCCGGTGCACACCAGTTGATAAGATGGATTGGGGACACGACCGCCGCTGTAGCCTGAAACGACGGTCAGCACCCCTTTGAGATCGCGGTATACCGCGTCCAGGCACCAAAAGCACCCGCCTGCCAGTGTCGCGATTTCGGTTTGAGTTAGGGAATTGGGGGTTGCATTCATCGTAATCTACCAGTAAGTGTTTGAACAGTAATCCTTTTTGCCACAGAGAACCCGGCATTCGCGGCGAATGCAGATTACAGAGAAAACCAAAAATCATTCTCTGAGCTTCTCGGTGTTCTCTGTGAACTCTGTGGCTATTTCTTCGCCTTCCAAATGGCTTTCCACGGGTCAAGCAGGAAGTTGCCCAGGATTTGACCGGCCATGCCCTGGGCGGGCAGCACGTCCCCGTCGGGTTCGACGTACAGCCAGGCTCTGCCGGCCCCTTCGGGACTCTGATCCTCTGCGGTTTCCAGCGTCACCGGGTTGAAGGCCCCGTATGGCACGGGCAAATCCCACACCAGCGAGAACCCCAACGTCGCCGCGTGGTTGCGCAGGGCATCGAGTGTGCTGCCCAGCGCGGGGTCATCAGCGCTCAGCGAGAGCGATCCAATCCCCATCTGCGCCAGCTTCTCGACCGTCCACGACATGCGGGCGGCGTTGTCGGGGCGGAGGGTGAGATGCACCGTCAGGTGGATGTCTGCCGAAAGGGTATTCTTCAGCGCCGCTGCCACCTGCAAATTATCCGGTTGGAGGTTCAGCACAATATGATCCAGTCCGGTTTTCAGGATGGTGTCGAGGTATTCTGGCTCAGCCAGCTTCAAGCCATCGGTGAGCAGGCCGCTAACCTGCCCGTTGGCTTCGGCGTGGGCGATGAGGGCGGGCAAATCCTCGCGGAGCGTTGGCTCGCCGCCGGTGAAGATGACGTGCGGAATGCCCGCCTCCCAGGCTTTGTCGAGGACGGTGCGCCATTCGTCGGTGGTCAGCTCGCGTTCGACCCGTTTGGTGGGAGCCAGACCGGGATTGACGCCCTCCGGGAGGCGATAGGTGATGGCGCAGTCCAGCCGGTAGGGGGCAGAGATGCTCTGTGAGTACGGCGCGTGCCGGTCGAAATCCAGGTAAGCCACCGGGTCGAGATCAGGCACTTCGATGAGGGTCTGGATGCGCTCGATAAATCCGTCGAAATCCAGGCGGGCCTGCGCCCGGCTGATGCGGTAACGCGCGGCGATCTCCTGGGCAACCTGATCCGCGGGCGTCCCCCCCACCAGATGGTAAGCGTACTCTGTGGCTGAGGGATTCAGATGCAAGACGGTGGATGCGTTGACGATGAGCACGCCGCGCCCGCCTTCTTCGATGCGCAAGTGCAGCCGGTAGGGCAGCGGCGCATCGGGCGGAGCCTGGAAATGGAATGTGCCCGGCGGCAACGGTTGGACGGGGGTAAATCGCTGGCGGATGAATTCACGAATGCTGGTCATGATGGCCTCCTTAAGTAACTATCAACCTTCAACCTGCAACCCTTCGGCAAGCTCAGGGCAGGCTCTGTAACTTCAACGGGCAGCCGCCCCCGCACTCGGAGAGCAGCGCACAATCGGTACATTTTTCAGGGATATAACGCCTGTCGCGCAGGCTGACGCACAATTCGTGGTTCCAGATGGCATCCCACTCACCGGTGAGCAGGCTGCCAACCGGCTGATAATACGATTGACAGGGAATCACGTCGCCGTTGGGTTCGACGCACATATTGTACAACGCGGCGGTACAGCCTTTGACCCCTAGCTCGAGCGCCATCGGGTCGAAGTGGCAATATTGGGTGGGGGTGTACCAGATGAGCCGCTGGTCGTGGGCATCGGTGCGCTCGCGCGCCAGCTCGAGCAGCGGCGGCAGCGCTTCCTCGGACAGGCCGCTGCCCACCGTCTGGCCGCGCCCGGAGTAGATCAGCGCATTCAGCCCGAGGGTGGGCACGCCCAGCTCGGCCAGGAAATCGAGGGTCTCGCGCAGGGTGGGGCTGTTTTGCTGGAGCATGGTGGTGTTCGTCATCACGAACAGCCGGGCAGCGAGCGCATTGCGCAGCCCGGCGACGGTCTGTTTCCAGGCCCCGTTGGCGCACACCATCGCGTCGTGAATGGCGGGGTCGTGGGATTCGAGGGTGATCTGCACGTGATCCAGCCCGGCCTCGACAAGCTGCTGTACGTAAGCCGGGTCGCTCAGGCGGCGGGCGTTTGTGTTCAGCCCGGTGATCTGGCCGTTGCTCTCAGCGTGTGCGATCAACTCGGGCAGGTCAGGCCGCAAAGTCGGCTCGCCGCCCGTGAAAATAATATGGGGAATACCAACTCTCCAAAGTTGATCGAGAATTGTCTTCCATTGGTTGGTGTTCAACTCATTGACTGCTGACCGCTGATCGCTGACTGCTGACCGCTTCCCGCTGACCGCTGACCGCTGATTGTAACAATGCGCGCAGTCGTTATTACAGCGGTAGGTAAGCGCCAGGTCCATGCGGTAGGGGGCGGAGGGCTTGGCGCTGAATGGGGCAGTGACTTCGAGATCGAGATCGTGGATGGGGCAGGCGCCGTCGGGGCGGAGAAGGTCGGAAAGTTGAACGTTGAAGGTTTGATAATCGGCTTGCGCCTGTGCTGCGGGGACGCGGTAGGCTTTTCGGAGGGTGCGCACCGCCTCGGGTTCGGCGATCCCATCCAATGCGAGGCGCGCCATGAAGGCCGCCGTCGGGTTGAGATGCAGCACGCGGCTGGCGTTGACCAGCAGGATGCCGCGCCCGTCGGGGTCAATCCGCAGGTGGATGCGGCTCTTTTCGTCGGCGGCCTGGCGCGTGTAATGATAGAGTCCCGGCTGTGACGCTGGAGCCGGAGGGGATCGTCGAGCCGCCCCGAGGAGACTTTTGAGGCTCGAGAACATCTGAGAACCTCAACGCCCGCCGCCAGCGCAGGCGCAGGCGCAGCCCGCACAGGCGCAGGCGCAAGCGCAGCCGCCGCCGCTGCGTCCGCCGCTGCTGCGACCGCCGGAGGAGGATGGCTTCGGCGGCGGGTTGGTCACACCGGTCACGCGCCCGGTAAACTCAGAGATGTTGCCGATGACGCTGCCGGCGAAGTTCTGCACACCGCCCGCGACCGAGGCGGCGAAGTCCGAGCCGGGCAGGTGCGGCAGCGAGACCGGGCCGGTGGAAGGCATTCCGGTGGAGATTGGAGATGCCGTATGCCCGATGCTGCGCCCAAAGCCTGGGTCGAAGCGTCCCCACCAGATCGGCACGAACACCGGCTGGCTGCGGAAAACGTCCCGCGTGCGGTCAGAGTAATCGCGGTCGAGCATCGTCCACTCCATCACCTCGTCGAATTTCTGGCTCTTGACTTCGGGAGTGTTGGCGGCTTCGACCTGCGCCCAGGCGCGGTTGGTAATGTCTTTGTAGTAAGCGACCGACTCACGGCGGCTGAAACCTTTCATTTTCGCCGAAACGCCCTTAACCAGATTGACCATCACCGTCTGCATGTCGCGCCGCCGCTCGGCAGGGTTTTTCTGGAAGGCGGCCAGAAATTCCTTTTCGTAATCGTGTAGCCCTTCGGGCAGCGGATCGGCGACTTTGATTTCCAGCGGATCACGTTTGGTGACTTCGGCAGCGTTCTTTTTGATGACCGCAAACAGGATCAGGGTGAAGATCTTGTCCATCGGCTGCTCCATCAGGATGGCGGCTTCGATGGCGGTCAGGCCGCGCTTGATGCCATGCCCTTCGATGGAAATCTTCGGGGGCAGATAGCGCATCTTGCGCTGGCTTTCCTGGATGATCCCGTAGGCAATCATGATGACGAAGAAGGAGACGCAGCCGCAGGGGAGCAGGCCTTCCAGGCTGATGTTGCCAATCCAGGCGAAGGGATTGGGCCGCACGATGGCCGAATCGGGAACGTATTTCGCCAGGAACGATGCACCGAACTCATATTGGGTGCGACCGTTGGCGTTTTGGTTGCGCCAGGTGTAGGTGATGCGCCCCTGGTCGTCGAAGCCGCCCTGCGGCTCGCTGGGCCAGCCCGAAGGAGCGGCGTGCCAGCGGGCTTCGCCGTCTTGCACCCCGGGGGGGAGGTGGAAGGTGACGGTCATATCGGTCGTACCGTATGTGATGGATGATTGGAAATAGGCCGGCTTGAGCACTGCGCTGGCGTATGTTTTGTCGTCGCTGTCGGGGTAAAGCACTTTACGGATTGTGCCAATGTAAACACGCACTTTGCCGCTCTGGCCGGGTGGGATCGAGTACTGGCCCAACCCCACGGCAAATCCGACACTGCCCTCACCTTGAAAATCAGAGGAAATGTCCGTCACGCTCTTGCCGTCCACATCGGCGACGATGGAACCGTAATCGAAATTACTGTTTGGCATACCGACATCTACGTATTCGATGGTATGGCCGGAGGAGTCGTTTTTGAAATCGAAGATGTACTCGATTGACTCGGTACCATCGTCATTCCAATAAACATTGACGGTCAGCGCGGTCAGCTCGAAGTAATAATCCTGCGCCAGGGCGCTGGTGGGCAGCGCCAGCAGGATGATGACGATGATGAGAGCGAGGAGACGTTTTCGCATGGCTTTTCTCCTTAGAATGAGACTCACCACTTCGGTTCTTCAGTCAACTGGTAAGTGGTCTTGCAATACGGGCAGTTGACCACCGGCGCGCCGGCAACCATTTGGATATTTTCCATCTTCAGCACGCCGCCGCACGATTTGCACTTCAGTGTGTCGAGACTGACATTGCCAGGCAGGTCAATTTTGAGGGTGACGTTTTGCGCGGCGGTCTCGGCTTTCTGGCGCTGCCTGGCCCACAGCGCCGCGCCGACCCCGCCGCCGATCATCACCAACCCAGCAAGGATACCAATCACGCCAATCCCAATCCAGCTCGATTGGCCCTCCGGGCTGAACGCCCCCCATAAGAAGAAAAAGCTGATGGCGCAGATGGGCAGCGCGGCCAATATCAGAATGATGGCTGCGATGTAGGCGATTATTCTTCCAGTGCTCATGGTGAACCTCCGTGAAGATGCGAATCTGATACAAGTTTACATGCGTTCCGACTGGGAGGCAAGTGACTTTCGGCTTAAGGGTTTGTAAAAGTATTCATCTCTGGTTTCTATTCTCTCTTGACGTTCGCTATGCTTGTACAAATATGCAATACCGTTGCATATTTGTACAATAACTGCTATAATGATGTCGTTCACAATCTACTATTCCTGGCAAATGGAGCTATTTCATAATGATAGAAAGAACGTTAGCAGCTAAAGCGATCTCCCTGGCGCAGAAGTTTCAGGTCATCACCCTCACAGGGCCGCGCCAGTCTGGCAAGACTACCCTTGTCAGGGCGGTATTTTCAGATCTACCCTATGTTTCGCTGGAAGAACCTGATATTCGCCAAATCGCTCTGACTGATCCGCGCGGTTTTCTCTCCAACTATCCCGAAGGCGCGATTTTGGATGAAATCCAGAACACTCCTGATTTGTTTTCATACATTCAAAAACTGGTGGACGAGAACCGGCAGATTCAATTCATCCTGACTGGCTCATCGAACTTTCTGTTGATGGAAAAAATCAGCCAAACCCTCGCTGGACGCACTGCCGTGTTGCATTTGCTCCCCTTTTCTTTTGTCGAGCTTTCGCCCCTTACACAGCAGTATGAAAGCCTGATTTTCAAAGGGCAATACCCGCGCATTTATGATCGCGACATTGCCCCCACCGATTTTTACCCGGCTTACATCCAAACTTATGTCGAGAGGGATGTACGCCTGATCAAAAATATCGGGGATATCAACGCATTTATCCAATTTACGCGGTTGTGCGCCGGACGTATCGGACAACTGCTCAACTATGCCAACCTGGCCAGCGATGCCGGCATCAGTCCTAACACCGCCAAAGCATGGCTCTCCATTTTGGAGAGTTCCTATATCTTGTATCGTTTGCAACCCTACTACCGCAATTTTAGCAAGCGGCTGGTCAAATCGCCCAAGCTCTATTTTTACGATACCGGCGTGGCCTGTTCCTTGCTTGGCCTTCGCGATGAGAGCCAGGTCAACTTGCATTACCTGAAAGGCGCTCTTTTCGAGAATATGATCATCAATGAGTTTATCAAGCGCAGCTCGAACCGAGGCGAGAGCCGTCAGCCATATTTTTGGCGGGACAGCCACGGTAAAGAGATTGACTGCCTGTTGGTCAATGCGGATACAGAACATCCGGCAGATACAGAACATCCGGCAGATACAGAACATCCGGCGGATACAGAACATCCGGCGGATACAGAACATCCGGCGGATACAGAAAACCCGATGGGTGAAAAAATCACACCGGTTGAGATTAAATCGGGCAAAACATTGTCATCCAGCTACTTCGAAAATCTCGAATACTGGCAATCACTGGCAGGGTTGCCGGGAGACCAGGGCTACGTGGTCTATGGGGGGGAACAATCTATGCAAACCAGCGCCGGCATCATCATCAGTTGGCGGCAACTGGAGCGCATACCGGATTAACGGATGCTTCTGCAATATTGTCCACCGCATCGTCTGAACGGCGTTTCAAAGATTACCCAATCTCATCGTTCATCGTTCATCGGTTTCCAACAAGCTCGGATGGATCTCGGGGGTAAGCCGGTAACCGTGCGCCGTCCACAGATCCGCAGCGAGGCGGCGAGGGTGGAGTGAAAGCCCCTGCCCGATGAAATACTCGCACAGCCGGGTGATGTCGCGCTCGAAGATGGCATACGCATTGCGGTTGCCATGAGGAGAGACCACCTGCGGGAAATCTATCAGAGCGATGTCGCCATCCCAGTAGAGAACATTGTAGGCTGAGAGGTCGCCATGAACGCGTTCCTTGCCCAGCATCAGGTCAATGTTGTGCAGCAGGCGGTCGAAGAGCGGCTCGGCCTCGCCCGCATCGAGGTCAATCTCATTGAGGGTTGGCGCGGCGAGCGTCTCGTCGCCGAGGTAGCCCATCAGGATGGCGTTGTGCGCCATCTCATAGGGCCTGGGGACGTCAGCCCCCTCTTCGTAAAGGGTTTGCAGCGTGGTGAACTCATGGGTGATCCAGGATTGGTGGCGCACCTGCTCGCCGAAGTTCGTCCGGGTGATGATGGCATGGAGCATCTGAACATCATGCACTTCATGACCATCCTCGTCCAAAACGATGCGCCCCTCCCGGTAGATGTGATCATCGCGCAGGTTACGCAGCATACGCGGCCGGTAAACCTTGGCCGCTACGAGTGGGGCATCCACCTGCTCGCCGGAGCGGCATAGATAGACCGACGCTTCCTTGCCCCCCTTGACTTTACGCAGGACATCGGAGATCCAACGCTGCTCGTAAAAGTAGCCGAGCGAGTCGAGCAGCCAGCCCTCTTCGAAACGGGCAGCCTGGTAAGTAAAGTGGAAATTGCCGACGCTGTCACCCTGGGTGCGAACGAATTTCTGGTCGTTGTCCGACAGCCGTTTCGGTTTGTGCGGGCGGAAGGATTGGTGACGTTTACTTTTTCTGGAATGGCCTTCGTACTCTTCGAATTCTTCGAGTCTTTCCAGGAGGGTGTGATAATTATCTGGTTTCATCTTTTTCGATTTTCTAAAAACAAAAAACCGCAGGCTTTGTTGCCTGCGGTCATAGGAAAATAAAAACCGCAGGCTGAGGCGCCTGCGGTGGGAATGATACGGTCAATGGGCGGGGGAATCCGCCAGGGTTACCGCTTGCTTCGTACAGGAGGCGCGCTCAAGACAACCGTTTGGACTAAGATGGTGTTTATCATTTTGAAACGAACCTCCTTTCCTTGAGAGTATGGCGTGAGTGTATCATCCGCCTCAGGCGGCGTCAAGGTTCCCAGCCCAAAATAACTCTAACGTATTACGGATAATGTCTCTTCGGCTTCAGCTTCGACGGTGACGTGCCCCGAGCCAGATAAGCCCAAGCCCCAGGCCGATGCTGATCAGCCCGGCTACAGTCCACAACACCTGGCCCTGGGGGTTGAACGACCCCCACAGATACAACGCGCCGAAGAGAAGCAACACGTCAGCGGCGACATACAAGATGAGTTGGCCTGCACTCATAACGACCTCCGTATGGAGGTCTAATTTACACGAGTTTGGGAAAGATGGCAAGTATGGGCGCCCCCCAGCTCAAGAATTTCTTAAAGTCCATGGGGCGTCATTGCGAGGCGTACTTTGCCGAAGCAATCTCCTGGCAAGAACGGGATTGCTTCGCAAAAAACGCTCGCAATGACGGGATGGTAAGAGATACTCGCGACTTTAAGAAAATCCTGTTCCCCAGCTTCGCAGCTCCTCTGTGGCGGCGCGTACCAATCCATCGAGACCCGCGGCTACAACCGGGGTCAGGCCCTCTCCCCATTCCAGGGAGGCCGGTTGCAATCCCCACAAAACGATATGCGGCGGCAGCGTCCCCAGAAAACGGCTCGCCGCCAAAAGTTCCTGCAATCCCACCTGGTGCATGGACATCTTCACTGCCAGCGCCTCGGGGATGGCATCTCCCTCGAGACGGACGAGCGCACCCGGTTCGCGCCCGGCCTGCACGGCGTCGAGTAAAAGTAGATCGCTGACGCCGCGCAGGTAAGGCAGCAAATCCAGCCCGAGGGTGCCGCCGTCGAGCGCCTGGACACTCTCTGGCAGAGCGCAGGTTGCCTGCAGACGCTCAACGGCGCGCACACCCAGGCCGTCATCATGGAGCAAGATATTCCCTATACCGAGAACAAGAATGTGCTGTGCAGTATCGTCCATAGCCAATCTTCGATGTTCGATTTGATGAATACCCGGATTTTGGGGAGCGTTTGCGGCGTAGCCGCCCACACTCCCCAAAACCAGGCCTCGTTTATTACATGCTCTCTATCTCGACCCGCGTTACCTCGCGGTTCTGGCCGTCCAGAACGTGTACTGAACAGGCCATGCAGGGATCGAAGGAATGGATGGTGCGCAATATCTCGACGGGTTTGGCAGGGTCAACCACGGGGGTGCCGATCAACGCCTGCTCGAAGACGCCCCGCTGGCCCAGGTGGTCACGCGGCGATCCATTCCAGGTGGTGGGGACAACCGCCTGGTAGTTGGTAATCACCCCATTGACGATTTGTACCCAGTGACCCAATCCGCCGCGTGGGGCTTCGGTTGTGCCCCAGCCGGAGGCTTCCGCCGGCCACGAGGCAGGGTTCCAGTTTGTGGCGTTGTGAATTTGCAGATCGCCGCTGGTGATGTTGGCCTCGAGCGCGTCCAGCCAGTTGCCCATCTGCTCGGCGATGGCTTGCGTCTCGATGCCGCGCGCCGCTACCCGCCCCAGGGTGGAGAACAGCGCATCCGCACCCAGGCCGAGAATGCTCAAGGCATTATTCACCAGCTCGACGATGCGGGTATGCCCGGAAGCGTAAGCCACCAGCACGCGTGCCAGCGGCCCCACTTCCATGGGCGTGTCGTTGTAGCGCGGCGATTTCAGCCAGGAATACTGTTGGTCGGTGTCGAGGTATTGATAGGGCGGCGTCGGGCCGGTGTAATTGGGCGCAGTGACCCCCTCGTAGGGGTGTTTGCCCTGGTTGCTCCCCTCAGGGTAGGTGTACCACGAGTGGGCGATGTATTCCTTGATGAGATTGTGATCCATCGCCTGCGGCGGGTTGCTCAGATCCTTGTTGTAGATTACGCCGCGCGGCATCCATTGCGCCGATGGATCGCCGCTGTTATCAAAGGGAAAGTCGCCAAAGGACAGGAAGTTGCCCCATCCGCCGCCGGTCGCAGCCCATTCTGGATATTGCGATGCCACCAGCAGCAAATCGGGCAAATAAACCTGGGTGACGAAATCCAGAGCTTGATCTGACCAGGCGCGTAGCTCATTGATGTTGGCCGGGGTGACTGAGTTGGATTTGGTCGGGTCAACCGGCGATGCCATTCCGCCGACCAGGTAGGTTTGCGGGTGGGGATTTTTGCCGCCTAGCACAGCATGGATTTTGATGTATTGGTGCTGCCATTCCAACGCTTCCAGGTAGTGTGCCACGGCAAGCAGGTTAGCTTCGGGCGCCAGGTGGTAAGCCGGATGTCCCCAGTAGCCATTGGCGAAAATGCCCAGTTGGCCGCTGTTGACGAAGGTTTGCAGGCGGTCTTTCACGGCCTGGAAGTACGCCGCGCTGTTATTCGGCCAGGGGGAGATGGACTGTGCCAGGGCGCTGGTGGCATTGGCATCGGCAGACAAGGCGCTGACCACGTCCACCCAATCGAGAGCGTGCAAGTGATAGAAATGCATCACGTGATCGTGAATAAATTGCGCCCCCTCGATGATATTGCGCAGAATCCTGGCATTGTCTGGGATACTGATCCCGAGGGCGTTTTCCACCGCCCGGACGGAAGCGATCGCATGAACCGTGGTACACACCCCGCAGATGCGCTGGGCGTAAACCCAGGCGTCGCGCGGGTCGCGCCCGTTGAGGATCAGCTCGATGCCGCGGAACATTGTCCCGGCAGACCACGCATCGGTCACAACGCCGTTCTCGATCTTGACTTCGATGCGCAAATGACCCTCGATACGCGTAATGGGGTCAATCACCAGCTTTTGTGTGGCGGGTTGGGTTGGTGTGGCGGTTGCTGTTGGCTGAGTGGGGGTAGCGGTGGGTGTGGGAGTCGCCGTCGGCTCTGGGGTATCCTGGCGGTCTTTCTTCACAATAGGGATGTAAATTTCAGGCATTAGGGTCTCCTTTTCTAGCCGAGCGGCACGTAAAACGGGGTCATCGTGTCCCAAAAATGGGCGTCGGTGCAGCCTACGCAGCCATGACCTGCGCCAATGGACCAATCGGTTCCATTGCACCACTTGACCGAGGGGCAGTTGCTTCGGGTGAGCGGGCCGCGGCAGCCCATCTTGTACAGGCACCACCCCTGGCGATGACCCTCGTCTCCCCAGGCTAAAACGTATTCGTCGTCTTCGTAATGATCTTCACGCGGGCACTCGCTATGGACGCGACGCCCGTAAGCAAAGCTAGGCCGTTTGCTGGCATCCTGGGCAGGCCACTGGTTGAAGGTGAGAAAGTAGACAATGCTGGCGGTAAGGTTGACAACGTTGGCCGGGCAGCCGGGCAAGACCAGCAGGTTTTGCACGCCGGGGACCGCACCTGCCACGCCGACTGCGCCGGTTGGGTTGGGGGCGGCGTTGGCCAGCCCGCCTTCCCAGGCGCAGGTACCCAGTGCGATGGTCGCTTTGGCATTGCCAATGACCTCCTGGGCGATGCTGAGCGCAGTGCGCCCGCCGATGCAGCAATAGATGCCATTTTCGGCAGCCGGTATCGAGCCTTCGACGATGCACAAATATTCCCCTGGATAATTCTGTAAAGTATCCAGCCGGGATTTTTCGGCCATCAAACCGGAGGGAGCCATGATGGTTTCGTGGTAGTCCAATGAGATCACGTCCAGCAGCAAATCGGTCAAAGTTGGATCGGTAACGGCGGGCTGCAGGGGGTCTGCGCGCTGGTAAGCGCGCAGGAAAGATTCTGAGTCGCCGGTGCAATCCTGGAATTCGAGCCAAACGACCGGCAGGCGGGGGGCTGTAGCCAACGCCCGGTAGATGGTTTTGGCCGCGCTCGCCGGGAGGGCCAGCGTCGCGGCCACCGCGCCGCACAACTTCAGAAAGGCACGCCGAGAAAGCCTGCGTTGGGCGGGTTGTTCACTGATTGTTGAGGGGGAATTGTCCATAAAAAGGGTCTCCTTTCCAACCGGTAAAAAACGAGTAATGGTTATGGTTAATGTCGTTGGCTGGAACCCGGGGGTATGGTACTTATGTCCCGTTAAAAGAGGCAGATTGTCATATTTCGGAAAAGTCATTTCAGAAAATAAAAACGGGGACGATGCGGGCAAGGATGCCCAGATCGTCCCCGAATGGGAGGAAGAAGAAATTACGGGGTTAGCTTGGTTCCACAATAGGGGCAGGCAACCCACTCCGATTGCGTGGGTTTACTGCAATTGGGGCAGCTTGCCGCGGGGGGCGCGGGAGCCGCCGGGGGGATTACGGGCGGGGCTGACCGGTTCGAGCTGGTCAGCGATTTGACCAGCCAGACGATCCCGACGATGACCAGCACCAGCACGCCCAATTGGATCAATCCGCCTGAAACCATGCCGACCCAGCCAAATGGCCGGATACGGTCGAAATCGCGGAACATCATCGGCGCATGAGGGTATCTACCCATCATATTCGTAAAACCGAGGCCAAAACGGCCCAGCATGAATGCCGCCGGCAGCGCCAGCAGCAAGAGCACACCAAAGATTGCAGCGATTATCCAACTTACTTTCGATCTCATATTTCACCTCTGTGAAGTAAATCAGGCCCTCCCGTTGGAAACGGGAGGAATCCCCAGATTTGGGGTGTGTGGGAGCGCGTAGCGCTCCCACACACCCCAAATCTGGGATATTTCCCGCCGAAGGCGGGAGACCCGTAAATCAATTCGTATCATATCACGGGCGTGTGAAGACGGTGTGAAGAAATAATAAAGAAAGAAACAAGACAGACATTTATGCTATACTTTCTTCAGGCCGCCTATGCCCCACTCGCTCGAATTCACCGACCCGCTCACCGGCGCTTATTCCCGCGCACTGCTCAATTCTCATTTGCATGACGAAGTCGAGCGGTCGCAGCGCTATTCGCTCGCCTTTACCCTGCTTCTCCTGGATTTAGACCATTTCAAAAGCATCAACGACGCCTTCGGCCACGCGCGAGGCGATGCTGTTCTGGTGGAGTTCGTCGCCCGGATGGGACAAATGATCCGGGGGAGTGATCTGCTTTTCCGTTACGGGGGTGACGAGTTCGTCATCTTGCTGCCCCACACGGCGAAGGATCAGGCGATCAGGCTCGCCGAACGATTGCTGGAGCGAGTGTGCTCTAACCCCTTCGGCGATTCACCCCCGTTGAGCCTCTCTTTGAGCATGGGGGTTGCCTCCTATCCCGAAGACGGCCAAACCCCCGAGGCGCTGTTCGAGTGTGCGGACCGCCGTCACTACGGAGCCAAGCGCGCCGGAAGAGGCCGGGTGATGGCCGAAGACCCCCTCGGCGAGGAAGGGCTGTCCTTCGACGCATTTTCTCGCCTCATCGAGCGGGATCGCGCCATGCAGAAGGCCAACCGATTCCTTGACAGGCTGCTCGACTCGAAACGCGGCGCTCTGATCATCACCGGCACACGCGGCGCGGGCAAGTCGCATTTTCAAAGTGAAATCTGCAAAGCGGCTCGATTGCAAGGCTTTGGGGTCTTCGCGATGCGTGGCTTGCCGGCTTTGCGAACCCGCCAATACGCGGCGTTATCCGAAGCGTTGAAGCAATGGGATGGGCTGCCGCCCGCCAACGCCGGAACGTCCGCCTTGTCTGCGGCGTTTGGCCGCCTCGTCGTGGAAAAAGGTTACCTGGGATTGTTGCTCGCCGTTGATAACCTGCCGGAGCTAGATTCGGCGACACTCGAGTTGCTGCGCGCCCTTTTGTTCACCTCAGATATCCCGGTTTTGGGCCTGGTTTGTACCACCGGGCCGGAAAGTTTCTTGCGCGTCTCACATTTGAATCCCCATCTCGAAGAAGTGATCGAACTGGAGCCGTTTACGCCCGATGGCGTCCACGTCTTGTTGCGGGGGGTGCTGCGTTGGGAAGCGCCGCAGCCCTTTGCGGATTGGCTTTACCAGGAGACCGGCGGCCTGCCGGGTTTTCTCCAAAAGGGATTGACTTACCTTGTGGAGAAAGATGTTCTCACCCACACAACGACTGGCTGGGATCTGAAAAGCGATTATGCTGAAATTCCCCTCGGTGAGCAGGCCGGCTTCCGGTTGAAGATGACCCCCACCAATCTGCCGGTCAATCTCACCAGCTTTGTCGGGCGGGAGGCGGAAATCCAGCAGGTGAAGGAATTGATCGAGACGCAGGCCCTCCTCTCGCTGGTTGGGCCGGGCGGGATCGGCAAAACCCGGTTGGCGATCCAGGCCTCCGCCGAGAGCGCCGACCGTTTCCGTCACGGGGTACGCTTCACATCGCTGGCCTCGGTCAACGCCACCGAATTCCTGGTTCCAGCAATCGCCAGCGCGGTTGACTTCTCGCTGCAAGGCGCTCAGTCTCCCAAGACCCAGCTTCTCAATTACCTGCGTGAAAAAGAGATGTTGCTGGTGCTAGACAATTTCGAGCATTTGGTCGAGGGCGCCGGCCTGGTTGCCGACATTTTGCACGCCTGCCCTTCGGTCAAAGTGCTGGTCACATCCCGTGAGCGGTTGAATCTCGAAGAAGAATTCGTCTTGCCCCTCCAGGTTTTCGATCTACCCACGGAGGATTCGGCGGCGACTGTCGAATCGTATAGCGCCGTGCAGTTGTTCCTCCAACGAGCCAGGCAGGCGCAGCCCGGTTTTACCTTGGAAGAGGCAGATAAACCCGTTGTCGCTGCCATCTGCCGGCTGGTGGGCGGTATGCCCCTGGGCATCGAGCTGGCTGCAGCCTGGGTGAAGGCGCTCGATTGTTCGGAAATCAGCCAGGAGATCAAACGCAACCTCGACTTTCTCACCTCCAATCTGCGCAATGTCCCCGAGCGGCATCGCAGCATGAGGGCGGTGTTCGATTCGTCGTGGAATCTCCTCGCAGAGGCTGAGCGGCGCGGGTTGATGCGCCTGACGGTTTTTCAGGCCGGATTCCGGCGCGAGGC
>DYIZ01000050.1:0-22006 GCA_020723385.1 Candidatus Aquidulcis sp. | reverse complement strand
CCTGCACAATCTGGTAGCTCAGTATGCCGGCGAGAAACTCGATGAGTCCACGGAGGAGCGGGAGCAAGTGCAGACCAGCCATGGCCGTTATTTCACCGGGTTCCTTCACCAGCGGTTCGCACGGTTGAACGACTCCGGGCAAGCCAAAGCCCTGGTCGAGATCGGACAGGAGATCGAGAACGTACGGGCGGCCTGGCAATGGGCGGTTGGAGGGCGGCATATCGAAGCAATCGGCCAGTGTCTGGAAGGGCTGGCGTTGTTCTATACTATCCGGGGTTGGTATCAGGAAGGTGAGGCCGCGTTTGGGCAAGCCGCCGCTGCGCTTGAACCGACTTCCAGTTCGAGCGAGCTGGTGTTCGGAAATATTCTGGCTCAACAAGGCGCATGTTGTTATTATCTTGGCCGGTACGATCAGGCCGTGATTTTGTTGGAGAAAAGCCTGGAATCGCTCCGCACCGTAGGCGGGCCGCGCGACAAGATCCTGGCGCAGTATTATTTGGGAGGCGTTGCCATCCGGCGGGGTGAATATGCCCGCGCCGAAGCGTTCGCCCTGGAGTGCGCTTCGCTGGCAAACGCCAGCGGCAGTCCTCTGTGGGTGGCGCGTGCGCTGACCATGCGAGGCAGCATCGCCACCTCCATCGGCAAGAACTCGGATGCCAAAGGCTATCTGCAAGAAAGTTTGGCAATCATCAAAGAGATCGGGGAAAAACGATCTGTCGCCCTGGCGCTCAACAACCTGGGCACCATTCTACGGCAGATGGGCGAGCTGGCTGAAGCCAGACCGTATTTCGAGGAAAGCCTGGTGATTGCGCGAGAGATCGGGTATCGGCAGGCCATTGCCTTGTCGCTCAGCAACCTGGGCCAGTTGGCTTACGTTCTTGGGGATTCAGCACGGGCCTGGGGCTATTTTCAGGAAAGCCTGGTGATTGCCCGAGAGCTGGGCAGCCGGCTGCTGATCATCAGCAACCTGATCTATCTGGGAGATGCGGCGATTCAGCTAGGCGAGTACGCCGCCTCGAGGGGCTATTTCAAGGATGCGCTCAAACTCTCGCTGGAGATACGCGCCATCCCGGCGGTTTTATTGGTATTGGTCGGGATGGCCGATTTGTTCTCTCGGCAGGATGGCGGGCTGGAGCACGCTGCTGAGTTGGTTCTTCACCCCCTGCATCACCCGGCCACCGAAAGAGCTGATCGGGATCGGGCCGAGCGCCTGCGGGACACGCTGAAAGCGGCGCTGGCCGAGCCTGTTTTCGACAGCCTGACAGCGCGCAGCCGGGCGTGTGCGCTTGTGGATGTGGTCGAAGAAATCCTGGGGGTTACGCTGCCGGAGAGTCAAAGGGCGATGTTGCAGGGTTAGGGGGTTATAACCCCAATGCCTGTTGTAACCGGGCGCCGATCTCTTTCAAATCCCTCTCAGAAAGCGCGCCAACCTGGTGAAGCACGCGACCTGGTTCCAGGGTAAATATCGCGGGCTTAAACGCGGAGGAGAACCGCAAACTGGCGGTCTGCCAATCAATTAGCACGTAGTCAAGCAGGCTGTTTGCTGACGAAATCTTCGAATGTCGAAAGCGGCGTCGTCATCGTTATCCCAGATGCGCTTGAGAGATGCTTCTGATAAATATGACCAACCCTGTCGTTCAGCCTGGGTATCGAGCAGATCGGTCAGGCTGAAAAGAATGTCCAGCGCTTTTTCGATAATCTGATCTTCATTCAGGGTTTTGGTTTGCGCAAGACGTTTCAGGTTATTGGCGTGGTCAATCGAAATGCGAAAACATTTTTCCACAGTCGTGGCATACTCGCTCATCTTGGCCTCCTCGCTTTATGCATCTTGCGATGATATCCCCTCAGGAAAAGTCCCAGAAATATCGAAGACTAATTTTGGCGGATCAGCTTCACGAAACCTGTCGTAAGGTATAAGCCGCTGTGTTTGAAACCATTTTGGGATTACGCAAGCGCGAGCGCACAGGGGCTAAATCGCCCACGTCAATATACACTATCAGGTTTTCCGGTGATGCGGCAGTCGCCTCCGCCAGCACAAAGCGATTATATTGGGGGTCGCTTTTGTCAAGTAAGATTACCTCTGCGCCATCGGGGATTCTCCCACTAAATTCAGGGTGTTGGATCAGATAGCGGTTGAATTCAGAAAACAACTCGGCAAATTTCGCCCGGTAAAACTCGTTCATCGGTTCAAACGCTTCTCAGGATCAAGATAAATGATAAACTCGCGGCTGCCCATCGTATTTTCCTTTTCATTATACCCTTTGCATGCGCCCCATTAACAGGCAGTTTCAGGAGCAGAAAATTTTGGAGAACAGGCAAGCTGAGCGCAGTCGAAGCCCGTTTTTCTTGGCAGACATGCGCGTTTCGACTACGCTCAACGCGCCTTTGTGCCTTCAACCTCTCGATTGACCTTCACCTTCTCCAAAAATATCTGCCGCTTGCCAGGGTCGGCGATACGGTCGGACTGGGCGAGCATGGCGGACTTGGCTTTTGCCAGGTAGTCGCCGGCGGCAGAGTCGCCGCGGGCGGCCAGGATACGGTAGTGATTCAGGTAAAGCTGCTGCGGCTCGGGCACGTTGCCCTGTTTCGCAAGGAGATCCAGCGCCTGGTCAGATGCCTCTTTGGCCCCGTCCAGGTTTCCCTGCTTCAGCCGCGCCGCTCCCAGGAATGAGAGACTCTCGATGGTCTCGGCCTTCAATCCCAATTTCAAGCGGGCGTCGTAAGCCTGCTGGAATTGTTCTTCGGCTTTGTCGTCCTGCCCCCGTCCCAGCGCCACCAACCCCATCCCATGCAAACAATAACTGACGCCGCGCTCATCGTTGACCTCGCGCCGCAGTTTGAGCGAAAGCTGCAAGGATGTTTCGGCTTCGTCGTAATCGCCGAGGCAGGCATGCACCAGCCCGATGCCGTACAGGTTGAAACCCTGACCGACGCGGTCGCCGGTGCGGGTTTTCATTTCCAGTGATTTTTTGTAGCTGTCCAGCGCCAGCTCGTACTCGCCCAGGTTTTGGTAGACGCGCGCCAGGTTGGTGAGGTGAATCCCGGCCTGGAAATTGTCCTGGCGGGCGCGGGCTACCTCGTAGGCATGGGCATGTTGCTTGAGCGCCTCGCCATAATTGCCGGTCATAATTTCGATCATCCCCAGGTACATGGCGCTCCAGGCTTCGCCTTCGGCATCTTTAACCGTTTGGCGCAGCGCGACAGCCTGTTCGAGCACGGGCCGCGCCTGGGGGTAGTTGCCCCGGTAGTAATCGAGCACGCCCAGGGTGTGCAGGGCAGTGGCTTGCCCGGACTGGTCGCCGAGGCTGGCGGCAATATTGCAGGCCTCTTCGGCGGCGGCACGCGCCTCGTCGTATTTGCCCGACCACTGGAACAGATCGGCCAGGCCGTTGAGAGCGCAGGCGCGGCGAGCAGTGTCTTTGTGCGCGTCGGCCAGCGCCAGCATGGCGTCGAGGTCGGTTTTGCGGGCGGCAGCGTTGCCCACCAGCCCGTAGACCTGCTGCCGCCGGTCGAGCACGGCATAGCGTTTTTGCCAGATGTCCTCTTTCTCGCCGAGCAGCGCCAGCAGATCGGTGTAGTCACGGATGGCGGTCTCGTTGGCGAATTCGGTTTTGGCGCGGTCACCAGCCCATTCCAGGTATTTGCGAGCGCGCTCGGCATCATCGGAGTTGCGGAAGTGGTGAGCCAGGATCTGGCATTCGGCCTTGAGCAACGCTTCGCCGCCCTTGGTGAGCAGGATATTCTCGAGGGTGAGCCCCACCTGGCGGTGGAATTCCTGGCGGCGTTGCACGAGCAGGTTGTCGTAAGCGATCTCGTGTACCAGCGCATCGGGGAACTGGTAGGCGGCTTCGATCGGATGTTCTGTATCCGCGTCCTCCGGGCGAATCAGGTCGCCGCGTTCGAGCTGCGCCAACCGGTCGCCGAGGGCTTCATCAGCCGCGGCCAGCCCGTGCAGGATTTCGAGCTGGAAGCGCCGCCCGATGACGGACGCCATTTGCAGCGCCAGCCGGGCATCGTCGGTGAGACGGTCAATGCGGGCGATGATCGCGCCGTGCAAGGTGTCGGGCACTTTGATGTTCTCGATTTCGGCGGTGACGGTGAATGTGCCGGGCTGGGCTTCGTTTTCAACCACCGCGCCGCCGGCTTTCAGCGAGCGGGCGACCTCTTCAAGATAGAACGGGTTGCCATTGGCCTTCTCGATAATCTCGTCGAGCGTTTTGCGGCTGAACACTGCGCCGGGCAGCAGCTTGCCCAACAGCTCACGCGCCTCTTCGGACGTAAGCGGCTGGAGCGCCGCCTCGACGAAGCGGTGAGGGTACTTGTTGGCGGCGGTGTTGCGCAGCCGCCAGCAGCCTTTGTCACGCACCGGGCGGAAGACCAGGCAGAACAACAGCGGGGCCTTGATGGTGACTTCGAGCAGGCTTTCGAGCAGCGCCAGCGAGGCTTCGTCGGCGAAGTGTAAATCGTCTACGGCAACGACCAACCCCTGGGACTGGCGCGCCTTGGCGGCGAAGAACTCCCCCGCGGCCCAGAAGGTCTGTTTTTGGCGCGCCTTGGGGTCCAGCTCGCGCACCCAGGTCGCCCAATCCCCCTCCAATTCGAGGCTGAGCATGTTCGCCAGGAAGGGAATCGCCTCTCGGGCGGTATCCTCTCCGAGTAAAGTCTTTCCCTGCTCCCACAATTCGAACAAAATATCATCTTCGGTGGCGTCTGGCTGGAGGTCGAGGGCGTTGCGCACCATCTGCGCCGCCAGCCAATAGCTGACCTGTTCGGAGAACGAGTGGGCGTGTGATTCCATCCAGTGCAGGCCGCCATCCTGGCTAGCGCGGAATTCGCGCAGCAGGCGGGATTTGCCCAGCCCGCTGTCGCCGACGATGGCGGCGACGCGGCCATTGCCAGATTTGACCGCTTCGGCTGCGGTTTTCAACGCTTGCAGGGGCGTGTCCCGCCCGATGAGTGGAGTAGTAAACCCGACGCCGCGCGTCTGCCCGACGACACGCCGTTCGCCTTTGACGCGGTAGACGTGGACCGGCACGGTCTTGCCTTTGACCGCCATTTCGCCCAGGTCTTGCAGCTCGAAGAAGGCTTCGACGCGCACCTGCGTTTGGGCGCTGATGGAAATGGCGCCCCACTCGGCTTTGGACATCAGGCGGGCAGCCATGTTGATGTCGTCGCCCATCAGGGTGTATTCCTGGCGCAGATCGGGACGGTCGGCGCCGCCGCAGTTGCCGGCAAACAGCTTGCCGGTATTGATGCCGATGCGCTGCTGGAACCGGAAGATGCCTTGCGGGGTTTGCAGGGCGCGGAAATTCTTGCGCATAGCCTCCTGCATCGCCAGGGCGGTGCGCACAGCGCGCTCGGGATCGTCCTCGTGGGCGCGCGGCGCGCCGAAGAAGATCACCAGCCGGTCGCCGATGGCATATTGATCCATGCGGGCCAGTGTGCCCTCGTAATGTTCGACGACTTCGGCCATGTGGACGAAATAATCGTTGAGATGCTGGATAATCAGCTCGGGGTTGGAATGGCCCATACGGGCGATAAGCTCGCTGATGCCGAGATAATTGGCAAACATGACTGTGACCGGGCGGTGATCGGGGGGGATGCGGGCCTTGCCCCCGCTGGTGACGATGCGCGCCAGCAATTCATCGGAGAGATAGGGGGCCAGCCGCTCGATGCGCTCCACCAGGTAGGTGATGCGGGCGAGGATGTCGCCCTCGGGCGGTTCGGGGAGCGCCAGCTTGTGAATGCTGCCCTCCACCGGCGGCGCGCTGATCACCCGATAGATGGTGACCGCCTCCTCGCCGTGTGCATCGGCGGGGTCAAGCTCGATCTTGGCAGTCTCGACTTTCCCACCGAGCAGGTCGAGCGTTTCCTGGGTGATGGCAACCCCGCCGGGTTCGGCGTGCCCCTGGCAAATCTCGGTGCGGTTGAC
Source organism: Candidatus Aquidulcis sp. (assembly GCA_020723385.1). GTDB lineage: Bacteria > Chloroflexota > Anaerolineae > Anaerolineales > UBA4823 > DYIZ01. The sequence goes on along the minus strand of DYIZ01000050.1, from coordinate 16,074 downwards.
GGTGTGCCCGGTGGTGACGAAGGACATCGTGCCGTTCTGCCCAACCTCCGGGTTGGGACGCGTGCCGAGGTGGGCGGCGAAAAATTCGCCGCAGTTCACGCCGATCTTCAACTTCAGCGCCCGCTTCTCGCCAGCCGCCTCGACCGCTGAGAACTGTTCCATGCCAGCCTGCATGACGAGGGAGGCTTGCACGGCGCGCAGGGCAGCCTCGGCCATTTCCGCGTCGCTCTCGGCAGGGAAGACGCCCAAAAGGGCATCGCCGCCGAATTTGAGAAGGACTCCGCCATGGTCGAGCAGCACCGCCACCAGCATGGTGAAGATGCTGTTGATGATTTCGGCGATGCGCTCGGCTCCCACCTGCCCAAGAGGTTTGAGCTTTTCGGAGAGCGGGGTGAAGCCAGACATATCGCCGAACAGGAATGCGCCGCGGTACATGCCGCCCGCTGGTTCACCTGCCGGTTGGGGAGCGATAACCACCGGCCAGGGCAGATAGGTTTTAGCGGTGCTCAACAGGCCCGACAGGTGGCTGCTGACTGCTTCGAGATGATCGTGGGTAGGCCGGCGCTCCAGCGGCTCGAATTTGTCGTTGGGGAGATAACGCCGCAGGGTGGGGAGCAGCTCCGCAATGGGACGCGGCGCGGGGAGGGTGGTAGGGGCGGGGTGGAGGAGTGAGGGGGGCGCGAGAGGCGAGGGGGGATGGGCGAGAGGCGAAGGGGATGGTGGAGCGATGGCCGATGAGCGAGGGGCGATGGGCGAGGGGCGGGATTCGGTCAACGGTCGCTGGTCAACAGTCAATAGTCTTCCTTCTTCGCCAAGCGGCAGGATGACCACTGCGCCGCAGTGGAAGCAGTAGCGCGCTTCGGGCGGGAGCAGCGTATGGCAGGTGGGGCAAATGATGCCGTTGACGAGCAGCCGCCCGCATCCCATACAAAAGCGGGCCTGGGCGGGGTTAGGGGTGGCGCAGGAGGGGCAGAGCATAGGTCACTCTCAGGTTTAAACAGGGATATTCAGGATGAACCAGATACAGCTTTGAACTTATCCGAAAATTCAAGGACCGGGTGGTCCTTGCGAGGAGCGTTTTTGCGACGAAGCAATCTCTTTCATCGCCAATAACGAGTTTGCTTCGCACAGAACGCTCGCAAAGACAGATCAGGTAATTTTCGGACAGGTTCTTAACGCGGAAGAGCCACAGACAAACAGGATGGAAGGATGGAAGGATAGAAAATAGTGCTATTTCATCCTTCTATCCTTCCATCCTGTTAAAACTCAAGTCCTGAATCAGGCAATCAACCTGGCAAGCTGTTTGAGTTGTGCGGTCAGCGGGTCGTTGGGATATTGAAGGACGAAGAGGCCCGAGCTGCCCAGGGTCAGGAGCGCATCCGAGTGAGGCAGAACTGCCGCGACATCGCACGAGTAGGTTTGTTCGAGCTGATTTTTTGCTTGCGGAATGTCAAGATTGTCGGGAGCGTCGTTGAGCACCAGGAGCAGGCGCTGCACTTCAAGGCTGCGGGCGACCTCGACGGTCACCGCGGTACCCTGGAAGTCTTGCGGATCGGGGCGCAGCAGCAAGATGAGGGTGTTGGCGATGGCAATGGATTGAAGTGTATCTTCATTCAGCCCGGCAGCTGTATCGAGCAGGAGGTAATCCAGCCGGGCGGTTTCGACCACCTGTTGAAAACCATCGCTGAATCGCTCGAAATCGTAGGAACTGCGCAAAATACGCATGATATCGGCGGTGCGCGGGCTGGCGGGAATGAGAGAGACGCTACCTCTCATATCCGCCCCGAGGTGCGAGGTCACATCGTAGATCGTTGGCATCAGCTCGATCGTGCCCCACAAATAATCGTTGAGGCTGCTCGTGATGTCATTTTCGGGCATGTTGAAGAACAGGTGCAGGCTGGGGGCCTGGAAATCCGAATCACCCACGCCTACCCGATAGCCTTCGGCTGCCAGCAGCGCCGCCAAGTTGGCGACGAGGTTAGATTTGCCAGCCCCGCGCCGGAAAGAGTGGATGGTGATGATTTTGGTCATTTGTCTTCCAGAGCCTTTTTGATATCTTCGGGAGTGACCTTTTTGAACATACCGGTCTCCTCGGCGACCTTTTTGCGGGTGCGCATCCGGTCGGCGCGAGCTTGCAAGTCACGGAAAAACTCGGATTCGACGATTTCGCTGACCTGATGTTTCTTCTTGGATTCGTCAATCTCGATCTTCAATTCTTCCACCTGGCGGCGCAGGATTTGCTCACGCTGATAAACCTTGCCGACCATGATGGCGAAATCTTTGGCGAGCTTGGTGATCTCGTCGGGGAAGCTGCCGCGGGTCAGGCCGGATAGGTCCTGATCATAATCGCCCTCGCCGATACGCCCGGCGAGCCGGGTGAGGGAGATGATCGGGCGGGTGAGGCCATTGGAGATGAGCAAAACCAGGAAGAGGTTAGCAATCAGGATGCCGGAAAAAGCAATCGCAATGCCTCGCTCGACGCCTTGTTGCACTTCGCGCACGTAATCGGCTTTGAAGTCTACTCCCAAAGCCCCTACCGGATTCCCATTTTCGTCCTTGATAGGCGTCACCACAGAAACCCATTCGCCGTAGGGGTCAACATAAGGCTTGAACTCGTTGGCATAAGTGGTTTGTTTCAGTCCTTCGATATAACCTGGCTTCACATCCGGAGGAACATCTGACCAAACCCACAGGAAAGGAGCGCCCTCTTGTGGGTCCATCGGAGCGCCGTGACTCCCAACGAAGACGATCTCGCCATCTTTCACAATGTAAGTATAAACATAGGCGCGCGGCTCGATCGTATGAACGGTCAACAGCCAATTGACGTGCTCCCAATAACGCGGGTCATTAGTATAGCCATCTTCGCGGGGTTGGGCTTCTGTGTAGATATCCTCGAATACATTGCCGTCAATCTTGGCGAGCGCCGCCATCAAGGTGGTTTCAGCGTCGCTCTGGATCGAACGCAAAGCCATGTTCGAGGTGAAGGTATAGAACCAATAGAATGCCAGGGCGAAGGACAGCGTAATGAGCAGTGAAAAGCCGAACAGCAGCTTAAGGCGCAGACTGACGAATCTACTTTTGGGCACAGGGGGCTGGTTATCCATGATGCTCATCTCCTTTTCCCTGATGGTTAGCGTTAATCGAATCCAGGGCGCGGCGAACGCTCCAATGGCTTTCGGGCACGTTGTAATGGTCAACCAACAAAGCCAAAGCCGCGTTTGCAAGCAGGGTGGGATCGTTTGGGTTGATATGATCGTGCGCGATCGGGAATAAACCGATCTGCAGGCGATGGAACTCGGTTTTTTCGATCTTGTCCAGCGGTACGGGCGTCAGCCGGCCGCCGGGCAGGAGCGGCTCGTGGTAATCGAGAGCCAGCTCCACAAAGCCGTATTGCTGGTATCGTTGAACAAGCCGCGGCTCGGCAACCTCGGCCACATATGCCACCGGTAATTGCCGCCCCATTTCCAGAGCGTCTATCTGCATTTGTACGCGGGTAGCCGCGATGACCATCTCGGAAAATCGGCTGTACTGGCCGAAAACGAGCTTGCGGAACTCTGGCAAAATACCCAAATACAACCCAAAGCCGATGTCACGCGGCGGTACGTATTTGAATACCGTCATCCCGGCCGGCTTGCCATCCACTTCGAAATACCACTGGTGTTCGACCAAACGCGGGTTGAAATTGGCCGGGCGTTTGGCGTTCTTGATCAGCGTGGGGATCGAAAATTCGTAATCAGGGAGCAGTTGTTTGAAGACGCCCAGCATATCTTCCAAATGCTGAGTGTTTCCACCTGTGATGTCGTGAACGGTGATGTTTTCTCCAGGTATATGGAAAGCAATCATGATAATTATGCCTCGAAATCCAGTTTGTCTAAGACGCGTGAACTGCCGCGTTGGCGGCGTTTCAAGCGCCAGTTGAGTAAGCTGCTATCGTATACTTGCCGCATTTTGAGAATAGCAAAAATCGAAAGAACGGCTACACCGACAATGATGGCAATGTAGACCAGGTAGAGATCAACCTGTTGCCACAGGCCGATGAGCACCACTGCCCCGGCGATGAGGCATCCCAGGATAATGCCGATGGCCGGGAGATATCCATCCATAAACATGCTCACCCGCCCGCGGCGCTCCTCCGGTACAAGCGACTCGAAGGATTTAACCGCTGCCTCATGAATGGTTAGGCGGATCAGCATGAAGGACAACAAGGCCACGACAGCCATCGGGACACCGGGCATGAACAAAATTCCAATCGCCCCGGCGAGCGTGATGACCGGTAGAATGAAAAACACATTCTTCAAACCGATGCTGGTCGTAATGCGGCTGGTCAAGAAGGTCTGCACACCGAAACAGGCTATCGTCAAACACAGCCGATACAGACTGTAGAATTGCAGGTAACCGATCTGATTTGGATAAGCGGCATTGGTTGTGACCCAAAAACGGAATTCGATGATGATGCTGCACAGGGACAGGGCCAGAATAGAAAACATAAGGTAGCGGAAAGACATCACTTCCTTTACAAAGCCCCAACCCTCATTCAATGTCTCTCGCACCGTTTCACGTTGCTGCACTGTTTTGCGGATGTGCACACCGCGCAGACCGAAAGTAACCAGCAAGAAGATACCCAAGTAGATCAAGGCGTTGAAAAATAGGATATCTTCGGGCTTGACCCGGATCAGGGTGGCAATAGCCGGAAAGGCCGCTGCGATCCCGATGCCGATCAGCTCCCCAATGAAACTCCCGCTGGAAATGAGCGGGAACAGCCGTTTCGACTGTTCCATGTTGAAAACATCATTGGCAAGCACCCAAAAGATGAGCGGAAAAGCAAAGAATTGCTGTTCCGAGATGAGGTACATCACCCCATAACTCAACCAGTTTGGCGCGCCCACGGCGAACATGATGCGTAAAACGATAAAAACCAGCAGCAGCGCAATCCCGATGCCTCCCACGATCAGCGTGCGGTTGAACCGATCAATGATCAGCGTTTGCAGCCCGCTCATGACCAGAATGAAAATCCAGTCAATCAGCACCACTAACAAGAATTGGTTGACCCCGCCGTTGCTCAAGAAACCACTGATTGCCACAATCCCCGACACTTGAAGGGCAATCGAATTACCCATCAACAGCAAACCTAAAACCAAAACCAGTCCAACTTCTTCTGGCTGCAAACGAAGTAAACGGCCAATGGCCCTCATGCGTTATCGTCTCCCATTCGTCGAATCACTCGATCACTTGCCAGATCTTCTTTGGCACCCGGTAGTTGCGCGACGATTTTACCAATACTTGATATTGTTCTTCTTCTTTCTTCTTGATTTCTTCGATCAGCCCTTTTTCGATCATTTTTTCGAGCAGCATCCGGGCTTCGTTTACCTCTTGGGCCAGATAACTCGCCATCTCTTCGATCTGAACCCCATTTTCTCGCATCATCCAATTTAGCAACAGGCGCAGATCGTCGGGGAAGGTGAGAAGGTCGGTCATCGTCAAACCTTCCACTTCCGTCATGGACTCCACATCACGTTTCAACGTGTTGAACGCCTCATTATCCATCGGATTGTGCCTTTGGCAGCCGGGTTAGGCCATGAGCTGTGCGGCCAGTTGCTTGTACTTCGCGGCGACTGGGTGATCGGGGTATTGAAGCGAGAAAATGCCCGCGCTCGCCAGCGCCATCATCTCATCTGAGTGAGGCAGCACCGCGGCTACAGTGCAATTGTAAATTCGCTCGACTTTGGCCTTGACTTCGGCCGGGTCGAAAGCCTGGGGAACCTTATTGACCACCAGCAGCATCGCCGGGACGCCCAGTTTTCGGGCAATCTCGACGGTCACACCGGTGCCTTGATAATCTTGCTGGTCGGGCCGCATGATAATGACCAGCGCGTCGGAAATGGCGATAGATAGCAGCGTTTCCTCGTTCAACCCGGGGTGGGTGTCAATCAGCAGGAAATCCAGCTTCAAGCCCTCCAGCAAATCCTGAAAACCATCGTTGAGCAGGCCAACATCGTAGCCTTCGCGCAGCACGCGCGCAATCTCACCAGCTTTGATTGATGATGGGATCAGGAAAACCTTACCCTTGACGGGCACTTTCAGGTTAGAAGTCACATCCACCGCGGTTTCTGTAATGGCGCATTTGCCATACAGGTAATCGTTGAGCGAATGCGCCATTTGCGATTCATCCAACCCAAAAAGTACGTGGATTCCGGGGGATTGAACATCAGTATCCACAACACCCACACGATTACCCTGAAGTGCAAGCAGCGCTGCCAGGTTTGCCGTCGTATTCGATTTGCCCGTGCCGCCGCGGAAAGAGTGGACGGAAATGATTTTTGACATAATTTAACCTCCAGGATTAATTTTTTGGTTGGGCGCTTCCTGTGATTTCGAGCCGGCAATCCGGTTATCGAGCGAGGCCCAAATGTCTTTATTCAGTGAGCTGCCTGCCTTGCGCCGCAGATTCACCCGGTAGCTAAGAAATTCTCCCTCACCAGTGCACAACAGCCAGTTTTGCTCCACCAAAGTTTTCAAGGCAGAATCTAGCTCCGGCTTGCTCAAGCGGTTGGCGGCAGGCATTGCCTCCACAGCATGGCACAGGTCGGTGTATTTTAGCACCACTTCACGCAGCATGAGCCGCATGATTTTGCGCAAGTTAGGAGGTAAATCGGCCAATTCCAGCGCGCTGATGCCGTGCTCGCGTTTCTGGATGTCCAACTGTTTTTGTAAACGATCGAATACACTCATGTGACTGTCCTCCCCTGGCAGTTTACCAAAGTTCAGGCATCCCGATCGGCTCAGGCTGAGGCTCGCAAATGCCGCACCAAATCACATTGGCTACAGCCAGACCTTTCGGGGTATTGCCGGAACCCAGAAACATCGCCAGGAAACTGGGCATTGTCTTGGCGTGTTCTTTGCAGACGAAGCGCCCACAAAAATAACACGCGGCCCGTGCGGGTTGTTCACATTCCCAGCATTGCATAGTCGTCTCCTTGATTGAGTGAATGACAAAGCCCGAGGGAAAACCGGAAATTTGATGTTTGCGCATGAAAAGCACGTACAAACATCAAATTTCCGGCATTCATCGGGACAATAATGCGCATTAGGTCACGCGGCATTGAGAACTGCCTGGGCTGCCTCGCGCAGCGACTTCGACCAGGGATGATCGGGGTAGCGCAGCGAGAAGATGTCGGCGCTGCCCATGTCGGCCATATCTTCGGTCAGCGGCAGCACACAGGCCACAGGAGCCTGAAAAATACCCTCGACATGCTCGCGAATTTGGTTCGGATCGTAACGGGTGAGGGCCTTGTTGACGAGCAAGAACAGGTTGGGCACATCCAGCCCGCGGGCGATATCCACCGTGACCGCAGTGCCCTGAAAATCCTGTTGGTCAGGCCGCATGACCACAAGCAGCACATCCGAGATGGCGATGGAGAGCAGAGTTTCCTCATTCAGGCCCGGGTGGGTATCAATGAAAAGATAATCGAGTTTCAACCCCTTGATGAGCCGGTTCATGCCTTCGTTGAGCTTGCCTACATCGTACCCGTCGCGCAGGATCCGGCTGATCTCGCCGCTGTTGATGGACGATGGAACCAGCCAGAAAGCCTTGCCCGCTAGCGATTTGCGCCCCGGCGCATCGCCGATGTGCTCGCCAATGTCGAAAGCCACATCTTCGATGCTGCACTCGCTGCGCAAAAACTCGTTCAGGGTGCGCCCCATCTTCTCTTCGTTCAGGCCAAACAGCACGTGGATGCCGGGGGATTGGATGTCGGTGTCAATGATGGCGACACGCTTTCCGCTGACCGCAATTTGCGAAGCCAAGTTGGCGGTGAGATTGGATTTTCCGGTCCCGCCGCGAAAGGAGTGAATCGAGACAATGACAGCCATTAGTTATCCTCCGAAGGTGTCGTGGAATTGGTTGGGGGAGGCGCAGCCGGTTTGGTGGTGCGCTGCCCCAGGGCGGCCCACAGATTCGCACCGCCGCTGGCGGGCCGCGCCGCAACCCGCTCTTGAATCAGATTTTCCAGCCGTCCCCACAATGGGCTGGCTTGTTCTGGAAAGATGTTTCGCAAACCGAGCATTGTATAAGCGCCGACCGAGCGGCGGATTTCATCCATTTCAGTGCGCAAGCCGGCCATCTGGTTCTCGACGGCCTTTTTCATCTTCTCATCGTTCAACTTCTCCAGGGTCTTGCGCAGGATGCCCAGACGGGCTTGCATCACCAGGAATTTCTCGATCTGGTCGGCTTTCTCCTGGCCGAACATCTTGACCACTGGGGCCAGCACATCGGTCACCGTTTCGAGCTTTTGGACGGCGGCCGCCTCTTGCCCGGTCACCCGGTCAGCCATGCCCAGGGTTTGCTCGATCCAGCGCTTTTCTTCGGCCAGGCCGCGTTTGATGGAAAAGGCGATGAACGCCGCTCCTCCAAAGCCTATCCCAGTGGCATAAATCAGGATCGGCCCATCAGTGACGCGTGAGACCAGGTTGTTGAAAAGGCCGTGCAGCAACATTGCCACCAGCAAGCCGGCTGTCAGCAGTCCAATATGTCCCGCCGTGCGGCGGAAACGCGCCATTCCTAATGCAATGCCCACCAGCGCGCTGGCTGAAGCGTGAATTAAGTTAGTCGAGATCACCCGGCTGATGGCTGTGCCCAACTCGCTCCCCGGCGCCCCCAGGATGTACTGGTAATTTTCGAGAACCGCGAATCCCATCCCGGCCGCGAAGCCATAGATCGCCCCATCCACGAAATAGGTGAAGTTCGGCCTGCGCACCAGGTAGATCAAGATCAGCGCTTTTAGGATTTCTTCGGCAATGGGAGCGGTGTAGCGGACAATGTTGTCGCGCGACACCCAATGAGAGAAATACAATCCCCGGTTCACATACGTGGCAATCCCGAATGCGATTCCTCCCCACACGAAGCATAATAAAACGTAACGGAACGTGCCAACTTTATAAAGATCGAGTGCAAAAATAATGTACAGGAATATCAAAGGAATGATCGTTGCGATAACGAGCGCCACAATATTCATAAGGGTATGATACACGAAAGTAGAGTGACAGGCAAGCGCATAATCCTGACAAACATGCAAATGGCGGACATCTTTAGCCCGCCACGCATGTGTGTAATTAGCTGGTTACTGTCACTTTGGCCAATTGAAGACATGGCGCCCAGGCATGACCAAGTGACCGTCCTTATGGTGTAATTTTCGTTTATGGTTTGCGCCGTGTCCAGAGCAACAGGCCAATGAAAACCAGACAGCCAATCAGCAACATTGCAAGAATAACATTGTTTGGGTTCCCGGCTGCAGCAGCTAGACTTTTGCCAAATCCAGGAACTGCAACCAAAGCCACCATCGCCAAAACCACCAGCGCCACAGCGAAACTCAAAGCCGCATTGCGCGGGCGCCCAAACAGAAACTGCCAGAGTGACTGGAGAATAGATACAGGCTCCTGTTGGCTGGCGCTGGCCCGTCTTGAACGGTTCACTTGACGCCACTCGCTGGCAAGGCGCGGCCAGATACGCGCGGCGACCGCCCGCCCTGGCTGGGTGTCGGTGACTGCATGGCGAAGCAGCCTGACAGTCTTTTGTAAACCCGCTATCTCTGGTCCGGCTTCCGAATCCCTGTCCAGCGCCGATTCTTGCCTTGATAGGATAGCATCCGTATAATCGGCCAACTGTTCGTCCAGGGAGTGATTGTCGGGTTTTTCAGGCATAGTTCTCGACTTCCAATAGCTTCTGTAATGCCGAAACCGCACGGCGGAACATGGATTTTGTGGCCTCCAAAGACTGGCCTTGCTGTGCAGCAATTTCTTGGAATTTCAGGCCATCAGCGAAACGCAACAGCAAAATCTCACGGTATTGCGGTTGAAGCACCTCGAAGGCATGGCGCAGCATCATTTTTTCGTCTAGCTGGCTCGAATCGGTTTGGAAGAGTGAAGCCGCTTCGAGATGATCGTCGTCAGTTATCTCCGAGTCTTGACGCGCTTCGGTGGGATACTCGCGCCGGTAATAATCCACGATCTGACGGCTGGTGATCGTCCACAGCCAGGTGTTGAAACGAGATTCACCGCGAAAGTTTTTCAAAGACCGGATGACGGCAATAAAGATTTCCTGGGTAACGTCCTCAACATCCGCTTCGGGAACTGAAAACATTACCCGCCGGTAGACCATAGGTAAATACCGCTCGTACAAGGTCGAGAATGCCTCGAGCGCGCCTTGTTGGGCGGCTATCACCAATGCCTCGTCACACGAAGGATCAGGTTGGGCCATATAGATTTTCGATGGCTTGTTCAATTAGTCGTCTTGACACCCTAAAAGGGGTTGTGAGGGCCTGCCTGGATTGCAGACGAAAAGTTCCTGATACCCCGCAAACCAAACCCCTGCCCTCCTGTTATCACAGCTACCCGGTTGAAATCCGAAAATTTGATGTGTTTGGGTGAGAAGCACCCAAACACATCAAATTTTCGGCTATCTTCACGACATTCGTGATTATAGCACGATGAAGAAAATGTGACCGATTATTCATCCCTCTGGCGGCGTAGACTTTTTACCTTCTCTTTCAAGCTTTGGTAGTACTCGGTGCCCATGATTTGTTCGGCATCTTGCTTGCGCTTCGACTCGTCAATCTCGATGCGCAGCCGGGCTACCTCTTGACGCAGGGTATCCTCACGTTCTTGAACGCGGGCCGCCATTTGCGCAAATTCGGCAGCCAGAGCGCTGAGGGTGGGGTCGCGAAATGGCTGTGCTTCCGCCGGTGCAGCGCCGGATTGGTAATTGCCCTCGGCCATGCGCCGTACCCAGGTGCGCACCTCGCCAAGAAAGTCGGTGGTATAGCGGATGCGCTCGCTCAATCCCGCCATGACCGAGAGCGCCGTCTCCGGGTTTTCGGTGAGCATCCGGCGGAAGGCCTCGCCGCTCAGGGCCAGGATTTCCGATGGCTCTTCGGCGCGGGCGCTGACCGAGCGGGGTTTGCGGTCAATCAGCGCCATCTCGCCCAGCATCTCGCCGGGTTGGAAGTGGCGAATGGCTTGCCCCCCGGCGGGCGCGCCCGCTGTCGGGACGAAGATGGCAATCTTCCCCTGCCGGACGACGATCAGCTCGTCGCCGGGATCGCCCTGGTTGAAGAGAATCTCCCCGGCAGCCAGCCGGCGCTGCGTCAGGGCTGCCGTCACGCTGGCCAGGGCCTCATCGGAAAGCTGGCTGAAGAGGGTGATAGATTTGAAGGAAATATCGGTCATGGGAACCTCCTGCTATGGATGGAAAATCAAAGCAATATGAAATGCGTCATCGAACGCCTGCCAGCGCCATTCGGGCCAGGTGTGCGGTTTTTCGGTCTCGATCATTTTTATGGCGGCCTGGATAGCGGCGTACCCATCGCCGTGCAGAAGCGGCGCGCAGGCTGGCAGCGCGGCTTGCGCCTCGTCAAGGCGGGCGCGGGCTTCAGCAGACTCCTGCACCCGCCAGTGTACCTCGGCCTGCCGGTAGAGCGCCAGCGCCAGGCCATTTTCGGGAGCAGGAGAGTCTTTCCAGACCACGGCGGCCTGGCGGTAGCATTTGTGGGCGGCGGGAATATCGTTTTGCTGTAATTTTTGATCGCCGAGCCGCAATGAGGCCAGCGCCGCGCCGGGGGGGACGCCCAGTGCGTTGTATCCGGTGCGGGCCGCGCCCCAATTGCCCTCGAAGCCGGTGACCATCACGGTGATGGCTGTCGCCCATGGGCTGGAATTGTCTGAGAGCTGTGTGCGGGCGCGCTCGGCCCATTCGGCGGATTCGGGTTGAGCGGCGCGCCACAGCAGCCAGGCCAGCGTGGCGTAAGCCGTTGCCGCCAGGATGGCGTCGCCGGGCGGGTTGCACGCCGACAATGCCCCTCGCAGCAGCTTCTCGGCGTCGGCGGCGCGGCGCTGGGTGGGGAGCAAGAGCGCCAGCTTGCAAGCCAGGGACAAACGCTGGTTGGGCGTCACATCATCGGACAGGGTACTCCACGCCAGCTCGAAAGCGGTCAGCGCCCCCAAGGTTTCGCCGGTCGCCAGGGCCATGTCGCCCTGACCGGCGGCGGCTTGCAGCCGGGCCGCTGACGCCTCGGGGATTTGACCCTCATCGGGGGGGAGTTGCCCCAGGTCTGCCAGGGCGCGCCCGTAAAATCCGCCAGCTTTGAGGCAATCGCTTTGCTTGCGGGCGAGGTCGGCGGCGCGCAGCAGGTTTTGGGCGGCGGGCAGCCAGCGTTCGGCCTGTTCGTAATGACCGGCAATCGCCTCGGCATCCTGCGCCGGGGTGGTGGACGGGTCTGCGTCCAGCGCGGCGGCGACGCGTGACGCAACCTGCCGCCGCCGGGTTTGCGGCAGGCTCAAATGGTCGGCCAGTTTGCCGTGCAGCTCGCGGCGCTGCTCGAAGGGCAGGCTGTTGTACAGCACCTCGCGCAAGATCGTTTGCTGGAAGGTGTAACGCGCATCGGCTCCGGCTTCGGACAGGGCGATGACACGCGCACGCACCAGCTCGCGCAGGTGATTGCTGAGCGTCACCGGGTCTATCGCCGCGGGCAGGAGCGCCTGCACTTCGCCGGTGCTGAACTCCGCGCCGATGACGGACGCGGCGCGGGCCACTTCGCGTTGCGTCTCGGGCAGGCTTTCCAGGCTGCTCATCACGAGCTGCTGTAAAAAGTCCGACGATTGCAAGACGGTGCGCAGCTCGGCGGCGTTGATGTTGTGCGTGCGCTTGAACCAGCGGGTGATCTCGTCCACGTAAAGGGGGTTGCCGCCGCTCTGCTCGTAGATGATCTGCGCCAGATCGGAGATGAGCAGGTGGGCGACGAGCGCGGCGGCGCCCGCCGGGGCGAGAGCGCCCAGCGAGATCGCCTCCCCCTCGATGGTTTTGTCTTCGCCCCGCCGGGCAAGCAGAATCACCATCGGGATGCCGTTTATCTTGCGCCCCAGGTCAGCCACCAATCCCTGCGAGGCCTCATCCATCCAATGGGCATCCTCGAAGAAAATCAGCGTGGGGGCGAGTTTCGCCAGGCCAGACAACACTGCCCAGACAGCGGCGTGCAGCGCCTCCCGCTCGTGGTCGCCCAGGTTGGCAGAGACGGGCTGCCAGACCTGGCCGGTCTCGGAAGTTTGCTGGTCGCCGAGCTGGTCGAGAAAATCCAGGTTGCTGCCTTTACGCCGCCCCCTGCCGCCCTTTACCATATCGAAGAATGCGGTGGTGGACTCGATGACAGGCTGGGCTTCGAGCTGGGCAGGCCGCCGCAGGCCAATGAGAGTTGCCAGCGGCTGTTCCAATTCACCGGACAGGGATAAGTCGGCCATCAGCCGGCGCAGTTTATCGTGATGGAGGCGCGGGTCGAAGTCGTTTTTGGTGATGGCGGCCAGCTCGCGCAGCAAGGCGCTCCAACAGCCGTAAGGAGTCTCGGCGGTGTAGGAGCGGCACTGGTTGTAGAGCGTTTTCATGGAAGCAGCCTGGGCGTATTGCAGGAGAGCGTCGGCCAGGTGGCTTTTGCCTATCCCCGCCGCCCCTTGGATCGTGAGCAGGCTGCCCTGACCATTGGCGGCGTGTTGCAAGACGGCCTGCCCCTGGGCAAGTTCGGCCTCGCGCCCGATGAGCGCACCGCGGCTGTGGGCGCGGTTGGCAAGCGTGTCGTCGCGCGGACCTTCCACCCGGTAAATGGCGACGGGTTTGCTCTTGCCTTTGGCGCGGATGGGCGGCAGCGTGACGAGATGGAAATAATCGGCGACTTTCTCGTAAATGTGCTGGCTGAGCAGGATTTGCCCCATCTCGGCGGCGCTCATCAGCCGCGCCGACAGGTTGACATCGTCGCCCATGACGGTGTACTCCCGGCGGGTGGGGGAGCCAACCTGCCCGGCGTACGTGTCGCCGCAGGTGATGCCGATGCGGTGCTGCACCAATGGGCCGCGAAAATCCGGCGGAAGGTGGCGGGCGAAGCGGCGCTGCCACTGCTCGTTCAATAGCTCAAGCTCGATGTTCATCGCCAGCGCAGTGGACACAGCCCGCTGGGGATCGTCCTCGTGAGCCACAGGCGCGCCGAACAAAACGAGCAGTTTCTGTCCCTGGCTGTACGGATCAATGCGGGTGACGACGCCGCCGTAGCGGGCAATCACTTCATGCATGGCGGTGAAGTAAGCGCTGAGCAGCCCGGTGAGACGTGACGCGCCAGCCTCGCCCCAGGCTGGCAGTAATTTCTCGGGCATAACGAAGTTGCAGAACAGGATTGTAGACAGGCGGAACTGGCTGCGCGCCCGCGCCTGGCGGGTGGCAGCCTGGGCGACGATCTGCGCGGCCAGCTCGGAGGCCAGGTAGGGGGTGACGGCCTGGATTTGCCGCAGGGCGATCTCGATCTGGGCGATGATGGCTTGCGGGCTGGCGCTCCATGGGATGGCGCCGCGCGCCCGGCGCGTCTCGGCTTTGATCTCGAAATCATCGTCTGGAGCGGCTCCCTGGGTGACGCGCCGGAAGCCGGGGGTGTGCTCGATGACGGCGATGGCGGGCGAGAGCAAGCGGGCGGTGGCCTCGTCAACGATGAGCTGCCCGGCCCCGGTGGTGGTCCCCTCGGCGGCCAGGGTGCGGGCAACGGCCTCCCCCAGAACCACGTATTCCATCCTTTTCGCCGATCCCACGCTGGCGGCGAGAAATTCTCCCGTGGCGACGCCGATCTTCATTTGCAGGCTTACCGGCTGGCTGGGCGTCTCGATGCGGGCGAAGTCGGGCATGGCTGCCAACATGCGCATCCCAGCGCGCACAGCCCAACCGGCCTGCTCGCCGTCGTTCACTTCCGGGAAATAGACCAGCGTGGCGTCTCCGGCGAATTTGAGCAGAATCCCGCCGGATTTTGCCACGATGTCGAGCATGGCGGTGAAATAGCGGTTGATGACTTCGGTGAGGTCCTCGGCCCCCTGGCGGCCCAGGGCGGCCAGCCGCTCCGAGAGGGCGGTGAAGCCGCTCACATCCGAAAAGAGCAGCGAGCCGCGCACCATCTGCCCGCCGACCAGGCCCGGCACGGCGCGGCGCATCTTTTCCTGGGCCAGGTGGGGCGGCAGGAACATGTTGAGCTGGTAGAGCACCGAGCGCACCCGTTCGAGGGCGTTGATGAGCACGCCGCGCGGCGGCTCGGCGGCGTTCAGTTTGCGCCATAGGTCGGGGGAGATATAAGTTTGCAGCTCGGCAGGGATTTGCGGGCCGGCGGTTTCGGATGGCGTATCGTTGTAGAGGGAAGATAGGTCAGGGAGGCTGCGCCCGCGGGCGACCGGGCCAATGGGGGAAGGCGGCGGTTCGCGGGTGGTCAGCTCGTCGAGGGCGGCGAGGTTGGCGGTGCGGCGCCCCCTCCCGGGCTCCCCCATCTGAGAGAGCACAGATGGGGGAGGGGAAATGGATACGGCTTTGCTCGCCGGTTGAGATTCAGGTGATGAGGGGGGGCGTTCTTCGGTTGGGGGCTTGGGGGATTGGCTGTCAACCTCGTCGAATAGCGCGGAGAGATCGGGCAGCCCGCGAGCGGGCCGGCGGCGTGGTGCGGCGGAGCCGGGGATTTCGCTCATGGGGAGGATTATACCTCACACGGTTTGCTCTGACCCGACGATGCCCGGTCGAGAGGGTATTTTCTGTGGGGGCGGTGATATCAGTCTCTTGTTGCTCATTTACTATCGAGATGGCAAAACCTTTGCTGACTCGCAGATCGTAGTACAGTAGAACAAAGATGGCGATGCAGAATGGGTAGATTATGATCGTCAGGAGGCCAATGATGCAATCGCTGAGAATACTGATATGGGGCGGGATCGCCCTGAGCAGAACAAAATGGATGTAACCGTATATGAGAAGATTTTTTGGCAGCAGGATGATGGTCCCCGCTAACAAGAAAGGCACAAACGAGAGTGCCACAATGCGCCAGAAGTGGTCTTTAGTCAAATGCCAACTGCGCTTCAATCCTTCCATAACACCGAGACCTTCCAGCACAATGATTTCAAGCCATAAAATCCACCGTATGGAGACGTAGATCAGGGATGGGATTATGAAAATCAAAACAATGAACCAATGTAGAGTCTCATAAAGTCGTATCCATTGAACTTTAACAAAGTCTCATAAAGTCG
>DYIZ01000238.1 GCA_020723385.1 Candidatus Aquidulcis sp. | reverse complement strand
TTTTGCTTTGTTACTGCGAATAATTTTCATTTGCGGGATTGATTTATTCGCTTTTCTCCACGTTGATACAGTCCACATAATGTCAAATAAGAGATGCGCAGTTATTGGAGCTAGAATATTTCCTGTCGCGATTGTCAAACCGATGAAGAAAGCAGAGAATATAGCCTGGTATGCCACATTTGCTATGCTTCTACCTTGATACAAGTGAATAATAACTGACAGAGTAATAGATAGGATTGCCCAAGGAATATAGGTATGTGTTTTGTTACCCAACAACAAAACAAGGTATCCACGATAAATCAAATCTTCCGCAACCACAACAAAAGGTAAGGTAGTCAAGTAAGCCGACAGTTCAAGTCCATCTCGATATTGAATAACATTTATCACTGCTGGATTTGACCGGTCAATCTTTGTTTCCGGCGCTTTCTTGCGAACCCATGAGGCCGCTTTTTGAATGATGGCAATTGAGATGATAAGTAAAGAAAAGGACAGTAAGCCTATATTTGTAGCCTTCGAGTTATCTTCCCCAATACGAATACCTATTGAATTAAATCCGCCAGGTTGGTCAATTGCTACTAATAAAACAACAAGAATTTCAGCTATAGAGCCTCCCCAATATCTCAGCAAATTCTCGGTAATAGTAAAAGACTTCAGATAGTCAGAACGCTTTGAGTTGTAATACGCTCCAAGAAGGTGATTAAGTATGCCTACCGCAAAAATCGCAGAAAACTCAAGGATAGGTTTCATAATGCCATGATTTATGATCTCGAAGGAACTGATCAACGAGTATTCATATCGTTATCGGCATCCTTCGACAGTGCTCAGGATGCCTTACCAAGTTTACCCCTTCGCCGCCTTGATATCCCTCACATTCAACTGCAAACTCACCCGCCCATTGAACTCGTTGACCTCGAAGGTGTACAGCAAATCCACGGCAGACGGCATACGCCCCAGCCAGTGGCCTTGCCGGAAAGCGATGGCGTCGAAATACAGCTTGCCGTCGGTGACATTGAGCTTCAAATGGCTGCTGTCTTTGCCAACCGCACGCGAATTCGTCACCCGCAGGTTGCGCGAGACAAAGGCCGTTTGATGGTTGCCGTACCCGGTGGGTTGCATCCATTCCAGCCATTCGAGCACTTCCGGTTTCAGATCAGACAGCGGAATCTCGGCATCGGCGTAGAGGGTGGGGCGCAGCTCGAGCGCGCCCAATTTCTCGGCAGCGATGGCGTTCAACCGCTGGCGCAGCGCATCCAAATTGTCGTTGCGCACCGTGAACCCGGCGGCCGCGGCGTGCCCGCCGTGATGTTCGAGCAGGTCGCTGCATTCGTCGAGGGCGTCGGTGATGTGAAATTCGGGGATGCTGCGGCACGAGCCGCGCGTGAATTCTTCCATGATCTGCGCCACCACCGATGGGCGGTAATATGCCTCCGTCAGCCGCGACGCCACCAGTCCCACCACCCCCCGGTTGAAATCGGGATGCGCCGCGAACAGCAGCACCCCATTGGGATCGGACTCGACCGCCATCTGCTCGGCGAGGAGCTGAGTCTCGCGGGTGATCTTCTGGCGCTCGGTATTCTGATTGTTGAGCTGCTGCGCCAGCCCGGCCGCTTCGGCGAGGGAACTCGTCGTCAGCAGCGTGTAGGCCGCCAGCGCCGAATCCAGCCGCCCGGCGGCGTTCAGCCTCGGGCCGAGGGCGAACCCGATGTCGGTCGAGGTGATCTGACCGGGCTTCAGGTTGGCGACTCCCATCAGGGACAGGAGTCCCTGCCGGCGGGGCTGGCGTAAACATTGGAGTCCGGCTTTCACCAGGGCGCGGTTTTCTCCCACCAGCGGAGCCAAATCCGCCACCGTGCCCAGCGCAACCAGGTCGAGATATTCGTTTACCGGTAGCTCGGGGGCCAGCGCGCACGCCAGCTTGTACGCCAGGCCGACGCCCGCCAAATCTTTGTCGGGGTACGTGTCGCCGGGCTGCTTGGGGTTTACGATGGCGACCGCCGGCGGCAGCTCGTGAGACGGGTGGTGGTGGTCGGTGATGATCATGTCGAGCCCGATCTGCCGGGCGTATTCGGCCTCCGGGTTCGAGCGCACCCCGCAGTCCACCGTGATCACCAGCCGCACGCCGTCATCGTACAACGATTTCAGCGCCTCATTGTTCAGCCCATACCCCTCGTCGAAGCGGTTGGGGATATAGCCGCGCGCGTTCGCCCTCAGCGATTTCAGCGCCTGCACCAGCAGCGCCGTCGCCGTCACCCCGTCAGTGTCGTAATCGCCGTAGATGGCGATTGGCTCCTGATGCTGGATGGCATGACGGATGCGTGCGACCGCTTCAGCCATGCCCAACAGGTTCGATGGGTCTGTGCCGGGAGGCGATTTGGCTTCCAGGAACAGACGCGCCGCCTCGGGAGTGGCGAACCCCCGGTTGTAGAGAATTTGCCTCAAGAGCGGGGGGTAGCCGTGAAGTAAGCGGTCGGCGTCCGGTGGGAGCACCGGCGCGACCAGCCAGCGTTTATCGGTGGAGGGGATATTCATTTCAAAGTATTCGAGCGGGTGAGCGCTAAAGCCCCCATCAAGCCAACGTTATCCCCCAGGGCAGCCGCAGCGACGGTCAGGTTTTCGAGAAACTTGGGTGACATAACGTGCTCGCGCAGCGCCGTCCGCAAAGGATCCATCCACAAAGGCCCGGATTGCGAGACACCGCCGCCCAGGATCACGGCAGATGGGTTGAAGATGTGCAGGTAATCGGCAATGGCTACCCCCACGAAGGTTCCGGCGCGGGCCAGCCCGGCTTGAGCCAGCCGATCGCCCTGGTGGGCGGCGCTGCTGACATCTTTTGCAGACAATGGGAGTTTTTCGCACAATCGAGAGGGAACCCCGTTGTTGATCTCCTCCTCGACCCAGCGAGCGATGGACGGCCCGGAGGCGATCGCTTCCAGGTGGCCGCGCTGCCCGCAGCCGCACAGCGGCCCATCGGGGATGACGGTGATGTGCCCCATCTCGGCGGCCAATCCTTGCGCGCCGAGCAGCAGCCGGTCCTCCACGATCACGCCCCCGCCTATGCCGGTGCTGATCGTCAAGTAGATCATGTTATGGAAACCCTGCCCGGCTCCAAAGCGCCACTCGCCGAGCGCAGCCAGGTTGGCGTCGTTGCCTGGGGCGACCCGGACGTGAAAATGATCTTCCAGGTGCTGGCGCAGGGGCAGGTTTTCCCAACCGGGGATGTTAGGCGCATCAATCACTACCCCATCGTAAGGGTTGATTGGGCCGGGAGCGGCCACTCCAATCCCAACAACATCCCCGTTTTTGGGCCAGCATGATTCGATTAATTGGATGAGGCGTTCCAGGGGGGAGCAGTCGGGTCCCTGCGTGGCGATGCGGTGAACCGTCAGTGGGGCGAGAGAGTCATGCTCGAAGCACGCCGCCCGCATTTGCGTGCCTCCGATGTCAACGGCAATATCGTAGGTCATGGTGCGAAGTATAGCATAATTTCGGAGTGTAGCGCGAAAAATTGGGTCAGACTTGCGGAGTTTTGGAAACTCCGGGAGTCTTTAATTTCGTTGACGAGTCATCAAAACACTGCTATCATCACTGGGCTTCCTAAAGTCGCTTCTTATTTTGATGTCGTTGCGAGACCGATGTTCTTTATCGGTCGAAGCAATCTCGCGGTTATATTGGGAGATTGCTTCGGCAAAGAACGCCTCGCAATGACAGTTACTGCGAACTGTGATATGAAAAATCAGTCTGGGCCGTGGTACCGAAAATTCCTGGAGATCGTACAACAGTATTCCCGTTGGCTGGTGCCCGGGATCGGCGTGAAGCGTTGGATTTTCCCAATCTTGCTGGGCACGACGCTGCTCGGGGTGGGATTTGGCGTTCTGATTTTGGATGTGTACCGCAATACGCCCGATACCTGGTGGCTGCCAATCCTTTCTGCGGCATCGCTGCGCGCCCTGGATCGCCCCTTGCGGGCGTTGATTTTTGGGGGCATTGGCACAGCTTTGATTTTGGCTGGCATTTGGGGTTTGAATCGCTCGCTGTTAGCGCCTTTTCGCAGGCCGGGCCAACAGGTGGTGGATGAGCTGGTCGGCCACCGGCGGCGGGAACGCGGCCCGCGTGTGGTGACGATTGGCGGAGGGCACGGCCTCTCGACGCTGCTGCGCGGCCTGAAAATTTACACCAACAACCTGACCGCGGTCGTCACCGTGGCCGACGATGGTGGCTCATCTGGGCGATTGCGGCGCACGATGGGGATTCTGCCGCCGGGGGATATTCGCAACTGTTTAGCGGCTCTCTCGAACGATGAGGCGTTGCTGACCCAGTTGTTCCAATACCGCTTCCCAGATGGCGACGGCGACCTCGAAGGGCATTCCTTTGGTAATTTGTTCATCACCACACTGGCCGAAATCACCGGCAGCTTCGAGGACGCAGTGGCTGAATCGGGCCGGGTGCTCTCGGTGCAAGGCCGTGTGCTCCCGGCGACGCTGCATGATGTGAAGCTGCTGGCTGATATGAGATTGTCCCAAACCACCAGCGAGGTGCGCGTCGAGGGAGAGAGCCGCATCCCGGAGTTCAGAGGCAAAGTGCGCCGCCTGTGGCTGGAGCCGAACAATCCCCCGGCATATCCCGATGCGGTGCAGGCCATCCTCAATGCAGAGATGATTGTTGTCGGACCGGGCAGCCTTTATACGAGTATCCTGCCGGTGCTGCTCGTCCCGGATATTGCCGCGGCCATCCGCGCCAGCCGGGCGCTGAAAATCTATGTGTGCAATCTGGCGACCCAGCCGGGTGAGACGGAGACCTATTCCTTCGGGGATCATGTGCGCGCCATCGAAGAACACATCGGCAGTGGATTATTCGATTTACTGGTGGTCAACAGCCGCAACGATTTGCCGCTCCCGGCTGGCATCGAGTGGGTCATCGCCGAAGAAGACCTGGAGGCGGATTACCCGATCTATCGCACGGACCTGGTTGACCCGGAGCAGCCCTGGCGGCACCACACGCAGAAACTGGCCCAGGTGCTGGTTGATCTCTATCAGGAGCGCACCGGGCCGCTGGTTGGTTGAGGCGTTTTCGAATATCGGCGTGCGATTTCAATCACGAATGGCACGAATAGACGAATAGTACGAATTTTAAACAGTAGCGGCAAAAGTGACATACAAAGCTGTCTGACAACTTATGGATTTACC
>DYIZ01000049.1 GCA_020723385.1 Candidatus Aquidulcis sp. | reverse complement strand
GAGTGCGCCACGTCTGCCGCACGGTATGGCATTATCCTGGATGCCTCGCTGATCACCGGGATTGATCCCCCCGCCGAGGTGGAATCGGCCCTGGCGGCGATCAATACCGCCCACAACCAGGTTTCATCCGATATCAGCCTGGCGCAAGCTGCCGCCGACCAGAAGATTGTGCAATCCAAGCGGGCGGTGGAAATCGAGACGCTCAACGCCCAGGCGGAAGTGGAACCCCTGCTTGCCTTATCAGAGCAATTGAAAACGCTGCGCCAGAGCGGCCCAGGCGTGCTGGAAGCGTACCTGCGCAATGTACGCTTGCGCCTGTATTCGCACGCACAGCAGATCATTCGGGAGGTGGAATAATGGAATCGGTGATCCAATTTTTTATCGGCGCGGGGGTGACTTTCTTGGCGATGTGGTTCATCATGCCCATCGCGCTGTTCTTCCTGCGCACGATTGGTTTCTACACGATTGTGCAAGAGGGCACCTGCCAGGTTTTTGTCTTATTTGGGCGGGTGGTCGGCATTCTGAAAGAGCCAGGGCTGCATATTTTACCGCTCAGGATCGGCCTGAGCGCCTTTTTGGTGAACTGGCTCGGCAGCCGCCAGGTTTTAGATATGCGGCTGGATCAGCAATACCTGCGCAGCAACCCGGTCAACTCGGAAGAAGGCGCGCCGATGGGTGTGGGCATCTGGTATGAAATGTATATCAGCGAGCCGGTTTCTTACCTGTTCAAGAACGCCGATCCGCGTGGGTCGTTGGCAGCCAATGTCAGCAACGCGGTGGTGCGCTCACTGAGCAATATGCCGCTGGAACAAATGCTGATCAACCGTCACAGCATGAGCCGCACCGTGCGCGAGGAAGTCTCGCCGCGTTCGCATGAGTGGGGCTACAAGCTTGGCTCGGTCTACATCCGCAAAGTTCACTTCCGCGATGGCGGCATGATTCAGCAGATCGAGGCGAAGGTGGTGAACCGTTTGCGGCAGGTGACTTCGGCGATCAAGCAGGATGGCGCCAACCAGGTCAATATCATCACCAGCACCGCCGACCGGCAGGCAGCCATCGAGTTCGCCAAGGCCGCTGCCATCCGCCCGCGCATCGTCGGACAGGCGCTGCAAGCCATCACGCTCGATGGCGAAGTTGCGGCGGCGATGTTCGAAATCTTGGAGATGCAGAAAATCCTGGAAGGTAAGGGCCATCTCATGCTGGTACCGCCACACAGCGATCTGCTCAACCAACTGACAGCGGCGCGAAAAGCCATGTGATTGGATGACCAGTTCGTGAGGGGCAAGGGTTTCAAAGCTGAACTGTTGACAAAGCAAATGAGCGATCGTAAATAGCAGCGCTTCCTGTTTAAAACACAGGGGGCGCTGCTATTTTTAGCTGACCGGTTCGTGAGGGGCAAGCTGCTGCATCCTATCACCCGATCTGATTCAGACCTTGGCGTACTCAGAGCAATAAAACGGCGAGAAGACCGGCTGGACACCTGCATCCACCGCCAGACGAACCCCCATCTACGATTTGACAAGAAAAGGCAAGTATTGGCGGATGGAAGTTGGTAAATTGGTGACTGATGAGGTCAATCATGCGACGTGTCTGGAGGCAGCTATGAATCGGACGATATTTTCTGTAGGGGCACTGTTTTTCGGGATGGTGGGGGCGGCATTTTTCGCCAGTTCTTTTTTCTCAGCAGGCGGGCTGTATCCGGTGAGTTCGGCGAGTTTACA
Source organism: Candidatus Aquidulcis sp. (assembly GCA_020723385.1). Lineage (GTDB taxonomy): Bacteria > Chloroflexota > Anaerolineae > Anaerolineales > UBA4823 > DYIZ01. Next base: position 36,058 of record DYIZ01000049.1, on the reverse strand, counting down.
GGCAACTGGTTCGGCAGCGCCGGTTTTTAGCTGGGCAAGAACCTGGGGCGGGAACGCAGCGGATAGCGTCAATGCTGTTGCAGTGGATAGCGCGGGGAATCTGTACGTGGTCGGGCAGTTTGTCGGCGCGGTAGATTTCGACCCGGATCCAGCGATTGCTTACCCGCTTGCATCGAATAATGACTCGATTGATGCCTTTCTCAGCAAGTTCGACTCGAGCGGGAATCTCCTCTGGGCCAAAGCCTGGGGCGGGATCGCCAGGGACACAGCTTATGGCGTGGGAGTAGATGACTCGGACAACGCCTATGTCGTTGGGCCTTACCGTGAGACCGTTGACTTCAACCCAGACCCGGTCATCACTGCCACGCATACTTCCAATTATCCGAGCGAGAATAATATCTATCTCAGCAAGTTCAGCCCGGATGGAACCTTCCAATGGGTACGCGCTTGGGGGCCAGCGCCCGTTCCCGGCAGAGCATCTTTTGGGGCCGAAGGCTATACTGTGGCTGTGGACGGTAATTATTTATATGTGGTCGGAGATTTTTCGGGCGACGAAACTGACTTCAACCCATGGGATCCGTCAAACCCTGATCCGCACCAAAATCATGTCCCTGCCGAAGGTATCATTTTCTTCGACTCTTTCATCAGCAAGTTCGATTTGAACGGCAATCATATTTGGGCAAAGACCTGGGGGGGCGAAGGTTATGACGATGGGCCGGGCATAGCGGTTGACGCCTGGGGCAACCTGTACGTAGCCGGCATGTACGCCAGCCAGGATATCAATTTCGATCCGGACGGCGGGAGCGGGGGGCTGGGCCACCCCGCCCATGATTCCGGCATTATCGTGGATGTATTCCTCAGCAAATTCAACTCAAGCGGCGACTTCCAGTGGGTCAAAACCTGGGGCGGGCAAGGTACTGAAGACGCCACGGGACTTGTAAAAGCAGATGAAACAAATAGTATCTATGTAGCCGGCCGGTTCGTAAGCATGGATTGCGACTTCGATCCTGACCCGCTCATTACTCAGACGTTTTCAACCAACGGCGGCCAGGATGTGTTTCTCAGCAAGTTCAGCCCCGATGGAACTTTTCAATGGGCCAAGACCTGGGGCGGGAGCGGCGACGATCAGCCCATGGGACTGGCGATAGATGAGCTTGACCGTATCTATATTGCGGGCTGGTTCTTCGACACAGTTGACTTCGACCCTGGTACCCAAACCAATAACCATGTCTCGAACGGTCTACACGACGCCTTCATCAGCCTGTTGGATGTGAACGGGAACTTCGATTGGGTCAGAACCTGGGGCGGGGGCGGCGACGATACAAGCAGCGTCGTTTTGGATGGGGTGGATACTATCTACGCACAAGGTAAATTTGCCGGAACCGTTGACTTCGACCCTGGAAATGGGGACTACCTTACATCCAATGGTCAATCGGACGCCTTCCTGCTCAAGCTCCTGCCGGACATACCCGTGGGCACGCCGACTCCCACGGCAACCGTGACGCCAGCGCCCTTGAACGAGCGTCTCTATCTCCCGTTGGTTAAGCGATAAATTGTGTTGAGTTCTTCTCTTTCGACGGGATGAAGTCACGAATTGACAAGAAATGTCAAATTTCAGGGGATACTTTTCGCTAGAGTCATCCTGTACAACCTTTCAAAAAACCAACCAAAAGATGGCATTAGAGCATGCTCGCGAGAAGGTTCGTCTGCATCAAAGAAACCGCCCGACACAGCGTTGGGCGGCTGATACCAAAAACAATTCTGAAGGAATCACTATGAAAAAGCAAACCCTCATCCTCATCTTTGCAATCCTACTGGCGTCCTGCAATTCGCTTGCAGGCAATACACAGTCCCCATCCCCCTCAGTGACGCCGCCTCCCAGCACAGCAGTCAGTTCAACGCCAACGCTTTCGTCAGTCACCGAAACAACCTGGAAAACTTATGCGAATGCGCAGGCTGGGTTCAGCATACAATACCCTTCGAATTGGCAAGAAGAAGACTTGCCCGACGAAGCCGGAGGTCAAAGGCATCATATCGTTTTGAAAGGCCCAGAAGGAGCAGTAGAGTTGCAATGGGGAACCGGGTTTGGCGGAGCGTGTCCAGAAGGCTATCAACAGATAGCCGTAGCCAAAGGAACCTTGCCCGCCTGTCATACTCAAAGAGAAGATGGAACAGAATTGTGGAGTTTGGCTGGCGAACCGCTAGGAAATATCGGCTTTGGAGGCTTCGTGTATACAAACGATACAACAGAGAAAAGTCGGGCAGTTGTGCTGCAAGTGGTTTCGACCCTCAGTTTCCCATGAGTTTCTTTAGCAGACTCAAAATCCTCGCACAAAAAGCAGTTATCATCCAGAGAACTATAGGAAAAAGAGAATGAAAAACAAAATCTTAGTCATCGTTATATCAATTCTGCTCACTCCAATGTTGGCAGTTGGCGCAGCGCAGGCGCATCCAGCGAATGATCTCCCCTCGAACGCGCTCGCATCGAATGTGGGTACAGCCTTTACATACCAGGGCCAGCTTAATAGCAATGGCGCCCCTGTAAACGCTACCTGCGATTTCCAATTCAGCTTATTCGACGCGGAAAGCTCAGGGACGCAAATCGGCAGCACACAGAACGCCAGCAATGTGGCTGTTACCGATGGCCTGTTTACCGTGCAGATTGATTTTGGAAAAGGCGCTTTTACCGGCGCGGCGAGCTGGTTAGGCATTGCCGTGCGCTGCCCGGCGGGAAGCGGGAGCTACACCTCGCTGGCGCCCCTCCAGCCGCTGACGCCTGCCCCGTTGGCCCTGTCGCTTCCTGGGCTGTACACCCAACAAAATAGCGTCAGCCCCAACATCATCGGCGGATATTGGGGCAACCTCATTCCAACGGGGGTATTAGGCTCCACGATCAGCGGGGGCGGCAATTCAAGCTACCCCAATCAGGTTAAAGCCGATTATGCTACTATCGGTGGGGGTTTGAACAACTCTGCTTTTGGTTATTACGGCGTTGTGGGCGGAGGCAATGGGAATACCACCGGTAAAGAGAATGACAATAAAGATTATGACACCGTCTCTGGCGGTTACAGCAATGAAGCCAGCGGCGGCTCATCGGTTGTTGGAGGCGGTTGGGAAAACACCGCCATCGGCGGGGGCGCAACGGTAGCGGGCGGTTCGGATAACCTCGCCAGCCAAAACTACGATACGGTCGGCGGAGGTAACATGAACCAGGCCAGCGGAGGCCAGTCAGTCGTTGGCGGCGGACATTACAACTATTCAACCGGCGACTATGCTGCAATAACGGGCGGGCAGAAGAATTTTGCCAGCGGCGCCTATGCGACGGTAGGGGGTGGTTATGACAACTGGGCTACCAATGCGTCAAGCGTGGTCGGCGGCGGCTATGCTAACGAGGCCAGCGGCTACCGCGCCACCGTGCCAGGGGGCGCCTATAACACAGCCTCCGGAGCATACAGCTTCGCGGCAGGTTTTCGCGCCAAAGCCAACCATGACGGAAGTTTCATCTTCGCTGACGACAACCCTTTTGATTTCACAACATATTTAGAAAATACATTCGAGGTGCGTGCAACCGGCGGCGTCTTTTTAAGCGTTGATATTGATGGAGAGGGCCATTTACCAGTGGGGTGCCATTTACATAAAACTTCAAACGGATGGTATTGCTATGATAATAATGACAGGTCGAAGGACAACTCCATCCAATTGAATGGACGCACAACTCTCGACCAACTGGCAACGGTGCCCATTATGCAATGGACGCCAAACGAGGCTGATCCGAGCGTAAAACATTTCAGCCCCATCGCGGAGGATTTCAATGCTGCTTTCGGCTTGAGTAACGGCGACCAAAAAGGTTTTAGCAGCATGGATCTGGATAGCGTTGCGCTCAACTCAATCCAGGGGCTGTATCAAATCGTGCAGGAGAAAGACCAGCAAATATCCGATTTGGAGGCGCGCGTGGCTCAATTGGAACAGAAACAAACGCCGGCCAGCACCTCAACGCCCTTCAATTGGTTCAATCTACTCGGCGCAACCGCGCTGCTGGGCGGCGTTGGGCTGTGGCGACAGAAGGGAGGGGCATAATGATGGGCGCTCGCAAGATTATCGTATTGGCGCTGCTTGCGCTCCTGCTCACATCCATGTTAAACCATCCAGCCGCCGCATCCCAGGCGGGAGGCGAATACGATCTCACCTGGTACACGATAGACGCCGGCGGGGCGACCTTCAGCGCCGGCGGAGACTACTCGCTCGGCGGAACCATAGGACAGGCCGATGCTGGCGCATCGAGCGGCGGTGACTATTCGCTTGCTGGAGGTTTCTGGCCGAGCGGGATCAAGCTGCTGATGGAAATCTTTTTACCGCTGGTTGTGCGCTGAGAATCGCGGACCGTTTTTCAGAAATTAAGGAGACAGTATGTTTAGATCAAGCTCGATCCAAAAGAAGTGCAAAACAGCCGTGATCATTCTGACCCTGTTGGTCATGGCAATCCCCTCACAGCCAGGGGCGTTTGCGTCCAGCCAGGCGTCGCTTGCCCCCTCGGCGAACGAAGGCCACCCGATGGCGGTCAATGCGCCCGACTTCGATTTACCCCTGCCGAATATCTACGTGGAAACGCCTACCATTTCTGGCGAGTTGGATGGCAAGTGTGACCTTTACGAAGCGCTGCAAGCTGTCTTCCAGGCCAATAGCGGCGGTTCGCCAGATTATATGGATTGTAAAGCAAAAGCCAACGCCATGAATATCATCGGCTTCAGCCTGAACACGGCTGCCAGCACGATCACAATTCCCCCAGGCATGGATCTCCCGTTTATTTACGGTGAAACGGTGATCGTTGGCCCGATTGCCATCCAGGGCAGCCCAGGCAAGGATACCCACATTTTCCAGACGGGAACGAATGCAAAGCTGACCCTGGTAGCCGTATCGCTGAAAAACTCCTACACGACCGGCTCGGGGCCGGCCATCCATGATGTCAACCACGCTTCGATCACCGTGATCGGCTCGTTTTTCACCAATAACGTGGCCGAAAGCACCGGCGGGGCGATTGATTCCAATGGTGAGCTGAGTCTCATCGGCACATCCTTCATCAGCAACCGCGCCACCGGAGAAAATGAATCGCCAGGGCTGGGCGGCGCTGTCTATATGTCCGGCGTCGGATCGTTCAAAAGCGAGGCTTCGACCTTCACGGGCAACCAGGCGATTGCTGGCGGGGCGATCTATCTCGAAAAGAACGAGGGCAAGGCTTCGATCAACGATTCCATTTTCACTGGCAACAGCGTGGGAGGCAACCCGAACAACCTGGGAGGCGGAGCAGTTTTCAACTCTGCCGGTATCCTTGAGATCCAGCGCAGCGCCTTCAACGCCAACATCGGCCTGCAGGGCCAGGGCGGCGCGTTGGTCAATAACATCAACGCGACTGCGGCAATCACCAGCACATTGTTCGATGGCAATCTGGCAGGCGACACTGGTTCTGCGATGGATGGCGGCGCAATCAAGAATTTAGGGCGGCTGAAAATCGCCTCCAGCACCTTTTTATCGAATTTTGCCCAGGGCGGAAACGGCGGGGCAATTGCTGCTTCCAATGGCGCCGTCTCGATTGCCAACACAACTTTTAGCGCCAATATAGCCACTGTAGAAGGCGGCGCGCTCCATCTCAGCGGGTCAACGACCGCGACGATCCTTAACAGCACATTTGAAAACAATATAGCTGCTCCCATTTTAGCCAGCGCCATTCTCTCCAATGATTCGACCGAGGTTCGCATCGGCAATACCATCATTGATGGCCTGTTGTCGCCGCTCTGCTCCATGGATGGTGTGATCTCACTGGGACATAATATTGCCAGGGATACAAGCTGTGTATCAGCAGCTTCAGACCAGCAAGGGGTAGATCCTAAATTAGGCGGGCTGGCTTTCAATGGCGGCGGTCTGCCGGTGCTTACCACCCACATGCCGGCGCACGACAGTCCCGCGGTAGATTATGGAGACTCTGCCATCTGCAACGATCCGGCTGTCCACAACGAGGATGCCACCGGGACCAAACGCCCCAAGGATGCCAATCACACCGGCAGCCAGGCGTGTGATGTTGGGGCAGTCGAAGTGCCTCCGTACGCCCCTCACTTCGACGCTATGCCCCTGCCCCCTGGCCCGCTCAACTTTGGCAGCGTTGAGGTCAATACCGATCTTACCACCAGTTTTACTGTCAAAAATACGGGGACTTTTAAACTCACCATCAGCGACCCCAACCTGGGGGACACATCCCACTTCAATTTATCCGACGCCTTCCCAATCGAGATAGAGCCAGCCCAAGAAAAGGTGATTACCTTATCCTGTCATCCGACCAGCGTAGGGCTACTGGAAAGTCAATTGAGCTTTTCGAGCAACGATACCGACAAACCCGAGGCAACCTATTCTCTGCTCTGCGAAGGGACGCCGACCCCCCAGCCGGTATTTGCCTCACTCCCTGCTTTGCCAGCCTCACTCGAGTTTGGTGTGGCAACGGTTGGAGATATAGCCGCGAGCGACTTGACCATTATCAACATCGGTAAGGCCTCGCTCACCATTGAGTCCGTCACCTGGTCTGGCGCCAGCGATATATCGCCGAATTTCCCGCCAACGCCTTTCAGCATTACCCCAGGCAACCAGCAAATCGTTACGCCGACCTGCACACCCTCTCAAATCGGCTTGCTGACCGGCCAGTTGACTCTGACAACTAACGACCCTTCACAACCAACGGTCGCTTTCAACCTCAACTGCGCCGGCGCACAGCCCAGTCTTGCTGATCTGGCCAATACTCAAAACTTGCATACCCAAGACCTGACTAACGATTTGACCAATCCATTTGGCGTGGCCTTCAGCTCAGATGGTCAAAATGCCTATGTGGTCGGCAATCATACGATAGGTGGTCAGGTTATCACGCTTAAGAAAGGCGTCTTGGACGACGGCATAGATGGCTATGAGTATGCTGGGTTTAATTCCCATTCCAGCTTGAACAACACGCATGGGATCGCGGTAAGTCCAGATGACCGTTACGTCCTCGTCACCGGCGCAGTCAGCAATGCAATCGTTTTCTATCAGCGGGATAGCGGCAGTGGAAGCCTGACCTACCTGGGTTCTGCTCAAAATGGATCTGGCGGCGTCAGCGGGATGGAGTACCCCCTGGATGTTGACTTCAGCCCTGATGGCCGGTTTGTCTATGTTGCAGGCTCTCACAGCGATAGTATTGCTATTTTCGAGCATGATGAATCCGCGCCTACCAAATTTTCGTTTGTTGGTGCAGTCACCGCCACATCAGACGGTGCGCACCCGTTGAATGACCCGGTCAGCATTGCTATCAGCCCTGACGGCAAGAATCTGTATGTAACGGTTTATACCGATGATCCAGATACTACCGGAACCCTGGCAGTCTACCAACGGAATCTGCTGACGGGCGAGCTGACGCCCATCCAAACGCGTTGGCAATGGGATACCCAGGATACAGCGACATGCCCCCTCTGTTTCCCAATGGTAGGGCTGCGCGGCGCCTTTGGCGTGGCGGTTAGCCCGGATGGCGCCAATGTTTACGTTACCGGCGCTGTTGATGGCTCTCTCATCACCTTCATCCGCGACCCAGCAACGGGCGAGGTGCATTTGCCCTACGCCTTCCTTGAAGGCGTCTTCGGGGTCAGCGGGCTGGCAGGGGCGCGAGGGGTGGCTGTCAGCCCCGATGGAAAGCACGTCTATGTTGTCGCTACCACCGATGAAACGCTGGTGGAATTCAAACGGGATACCAAAACCCATTTGATATGGCTCAACCAGGAATATCCGCGCGACACATCCGGGGTTCCAGCCCTCGGTCACACCGTTTACGTGGCTGTGTCTCCTGATGGCAACTTCGTCATCGCAACAGGCGCGGCAGATAACGCGGTAGCAGTTTTCCAGACAGCCAACCCTCAACCCACTCTCTACGCTTTACTACCTGCATCATCCATGGAAACTGACGAAAGCCAAACGATCACTGTCAAAGGCGCGGGCTTCATCCCTGGAGCGCAAGTGACTTTCGACCAGGTTCCTCTGGAAACGACATACGTGAACGAAACCGAGGTAGAGACTACCATCCCGGCCGGCTGGTTGAATTACCCCGCCGAGCATTCGATCCGCGTCGTAAATCCTGCGCCCGGCGGCGGCAAATCTTTCAACTACCTGGTTTTCGAAGTGTTTTCTCCGCTGGCCGCGGACCAATCCTTCGCCGTTTCCCCCAAGCCCATTCCATCCATCAGCTTTATCACCCCTGTTGGAGCAAAAGCAGGCGCGGAATCCTTCATGATGGATATCTATGGCGCAAATTTCCAGGCCGCCTCAGAGGTATGGGTAAACAACGTGGAAGCGCAGAATGTTCAGTTCGTCAGCAGCACCCACTTGCGTCTGATGATCACCGAGGATTTGCTGGCGCAAGCCGGCACCCTGAGCATAAAGGTCAGCAATGGCACCGACGCCGACTCCAATACAGCCAGTCTGTTTGTCTGCCCTCCAGGATGGAACCCGGCGCCTACGATCACAGGAATCTCTCCCGCTTATGTACTATCACCGCGCGTCAATAGCTCACCCTTCACCATCACCATCACGGGTATGAACTTTGTGGAAGGCGCGACCGTTCAATGGAATGGCAGCGACCGTCCAACACAATTTATTGACAGCACGCACTTGCAGGTAACAATCAGTACATCCGACCAGTTATGGCCGCCTACCTTGAACAGCATCTCGGTCACCAACCCACTCCCTGGCGGCGGTCGCAGCAACCTGGTGTCATTCACAGTCTATTTACTACACCAGGTCTTTTTGCCGATCATCATGAGATAGCATCTATCTCGAAACGCTCCTTCGACAGGCGTTGGGGGGTTCAAACGCCTGTCGAAGCTGTTCCCTATTCTCGATTTGGATCGCCCATCAAGATTAGTCGAATATAGTCGGTCAGGGGTAGCCCCGGATTGGCAATCAGTCGTTCTGCTGGAAGGGTAACCTGGGGATGATTTTGGCGTTCTGCGGCCTCAATCACCGTATGAGCCAACGCCTGCGCCTCAGCCAGGCGGCCACACGCCAGGGCAACCGCGGCCCGAACCAATTGCCACCGTAAAGTTAACTCAATCCCTAGATCCTCCGGGGCTGGGCCAGCCATCGTGATTTGCGCAGTCGCCAATTCACCGCTGACGATCTGCACCAGACCGAGATTGCTCAACGCCCAAGCACGAATACGGGCGTTATCCTGAATACCTGGCAGCGCCAGCAAGCGTTGCGCGGTTGACCGTGCGGTTTCCAATTCACCTTGCAATAATTGAACCTCCACCAATAAACACAAACAGGTACCCAGTGTCCAGGTGTCGGACGACCCTCGATCTTCCGCCAGTGCTGCATCGAGCACAGCGCGTGCTTCGTTTAATTTACCCAACGACAGGAAAATCCCGGCACGCGCTTCCTCCGAGCTAAGCAAACCTTCCCAATCGCCGACTTCCCGTTCGATTTGGCCGGCCTGTTCATAGTAGGCGAGAGCAACGTCGAATTCCTCACGGTTGTTGTGAAGAATACCCAAGTTGTGCAAAATAGCTGCTTTATTGTACAAATCACCCAGGGCTTCAACCCCCTTGAGCGCTTCCAGATAAACTTGCTGCGCCTGATCCAGATCACCCCGCTCAGTGAGGATAGTGGCCATGTTAGACAATGCCGCATTTTCGACAACCCGCAGATTGGCGCGCCGAGCACATTCCAATGCCCTGCGGATATGGGTCAACGCCTCGGTCCCTTGCGGATGGCGGGTATAACTGATCCAACCCAAGGTACGCTCAGCGCGAGATCGAACATCATCAGCTAATTGTGGCAAGAACTCCGCGAATTGATCGGATAGATCGAGGGCCATTTGGGCAATTTTCTCAGCCTCGTTGTACTGTGACAACGCCAGGTGTAACCGGCATTGGATCGAGGCTAACCGCGCCCGAAGCACGGTATCCCCCTCCGAGAGGTCAGCGAATGCAGATTGGCACAGGCGCAGCCCTTCTGCAGACTGGCTGCGCTGGCCAAGGATGAGCGCCAGGCTGCGCACGATCTGCGCTCGAACCGATGGGAGGTGTTGCGCCAATGCCAGAGCTTCACGGTAATTGGTCTCGGCCTCTGCGGCACGGGAGGTGCCGCGTAACAAATCGCCGCGGGCGGTCAGCAAGCTGCGACGCAAGTTCTTCGTATCGCTGCGCTTGCGCCGTAATTGCTCTAACGCCTCATCCACGATTTGGACTACAGCTTGCGCTTGCCCTCGGTCGAATAGCATCTCACTCTGATCGCTTATAATCTCAGCCGCTTGCTCCACATCCCCGGCGCGCACCCAATGATAGGCTGCTTCGACGATATCGCCAATCGCTCGCTCAAGCCACACAGCGGCGATGCGATGATATCGTTTCTTCTGTGGAACATCCGCTGACAACGTCATATAAAGATGATCCCGCACCAACGGGTGCAACATAGCCCGGTGCATATCGTCAATCAAGTGACGACTTTGCAGTTCATTGATAGCATCATCGAGAATACAGTGTTGATTGGCCTCCGCAACCAGCTCACCAAGCATTTCATCATAAAGATTTATTGGTTGTCGGAAGACCGATATCAGCTCAACCAACCAGAGCGTCTCGGGCGACAGACCGTGCACCACTGCACTCAGTAAATACGAGGCCATTTGCGGTTGTGTCGCAATGCTTTCGACAAAGGCATCAGCATCAACCTGGGTATCGAGCAATTGCCCCACGGCCAGCCGGAGCAGCATCGGGTTGCAGCCAGTCCTGGTCATGAGACTATCCAATACACTCGTTTCGAGGCTGATACCCAATCGCTCAACCAACTCACGCGCCTCTCCCCGCTCTAATCCCCCCAGCTTGACATGTCTCACCGGCAGCGGCAAATCCTGGCGAGTGGTCAGCAGAAGAGATGCTGACATCGTTGTGCTCAGGTGGCGGAGCAGCGATAAGCTGTCTTCCTCTTCGAGCAACAAATGAGCATCGTCGAAACACAGCAAGGCAGGCGTTCGCATCAAGGCCTGCCGGATGAGCATCATCTGTTGATCCAGCGGTATGGGGCGAACCTCGCTGTGTCGCTCGACCAGCGGCCTGACTTGCGTCTGCCCGTGGCCCAAGAAAAATAAAGCTAACTGCCTGATTATGACCTCAGGGCTGGTGTTCACCCCGCTTGTGAATGTGTGCCAGAATATCATATCCGATTTATTTTCGCGGGCGATTGCAGCAGCCAATGCCGTCTTCCCGGTTCCCGGCATGCCACACAATATCACTCCCCGCTCTTCGGATAAGATTCGGTTCACCCGACGCACCAGGGCCAAACGGGTAACGTAATGCGCCAAGCGGGATGGAACCTGCTCGAGAGCGCCAATCTCCCGTTCGACATAATGCTCAATGGTCACCTGATTGATCGTCACACTCGTCAACTGCCGCCCGCCCTCAGCTTGCGCTGCCAGTTGAAGGAATCGTTCCAATAAGCCAGGCTCATCTTCCAGATCAAGCGCAGGGATGAAGCGCGCCGCAACCGTTGTCAGATCAGGCAAGCGCTCGTTTTTCTCCATCCTGCAGATATGGCCTTCGGTATAACCGACTGCAATCGAGAGATCGCGTTGGGTCAGGTGCGCTCTCCGCCGCAGATATTTGAGCATCTCGCCGAATGTCACCGCGAACAGAGGAAGTGTCATGGATTTCCCTTTGATTTTTCGTCGAATGGCATAGCTGGCTTAAGGCGAGCTGGCGCAGCGAACCCCGGTATCTACCCATGCCACATCCGGGGTGTACCAATATTTATGATCGGTGCGAATGCTGCTGGCCTTATTGGTCCATGCTCCGCCGCGAATCACATAGGAGCCATTGCTCTCGGTTGATGTCCATTCCCATACATTACCAGCCATATCCAGCACGCCATACGGACTGGCGCCTTCTGGGTAGCTGCCAACTGGCGCGGTGAATGCATAGCCATCATTGATAGAGGTATCTCTATTATCCTGACTGACTGTTCGCTTAAATTAAAGTGACTTTCGCGAATTATGGCCCAAAAAGCCGCTTTTTACCTTCATTTTGGTTTTGAGAGCAATAGAACACGCTGAAAATTCATTTTTCGTTGTAAATTGCTCTGTGAGAGCAAAACACTTACTGCCATATGTAGGCCTTTCGTCGCGATTACCGCTATATGTGGCGGTATAGAAATTCACGATATCAATTAAAATATCAGCGAATGGACAGTCCTGAAGTTCGGCTAAAGAACAATTGACATCACAGATATTCGTCCGGGTACCGCTCACCGACCCGTTCCCCCAGGGGTAAGCCCGGCCATCGGCACCCTGTGCGGCTGCCTGCCACTCATCGCTGGTTGGCAAGCGCCGCCCAGCCCATTCGCAATAGGTTTTCGCCTGATACCACGAGACATATACAACCGGATAACTGGCAAAGGCCGGCTCGCCATAATATGGTCCCAGATCATACATTGTGGACACAGCCGGTCGGGAGCATATCCCCGCTGACACGCAGCGCGCATAGAGACTGGTCGTGACCTCGGTGCGATCTATCCAGAAGCCGCCGAAGGCAGGGATATAGACCAGAATCATACCGTCAACCGGGGATTGGATTGTGTCGCCGCCGCTGTACGCTGGCAGCGGTTCCGGCGTTGATGTTGGCGAAGGCGTGAAGGTCGCTGTCGGAGGCGGCGTGAACGTGTAAGTGGGGGTGCTGGTATTGGCTGGGCGAGGCGTCAAGGTGGGTGTCGGTGTTGCGATGGGTATCTGCGTACCGGTTGTCGTTGGCGTCGGAAGAGATGTTTCAGTCGCCATGCTCGCCTGGCTCGGCGTTGGTGTGATAGCGACCGCCGCCAGGGGAGTTACTGTTGCCGACAAATTAACCGCTGCTACGGTTGCTGTGGCTTTGGGCCGCAGGATCAACGCCGCTATAACGCCAACCACCGCCAAAACCAGCAGGATCATCAATCCCCCTGCTGCAACACCTCCAATCATCCAAATCCGGCGCGTGGGGGCTTTCTCGGGTATGGGTATGGATTGGACGGCTGTATATTGTGCAGGGGTTGGAAGCCCCCCTGTCATCGGAAAGATGGTCTGTATCGGCTCGATGGGTCCAGGCAGCCTGTGCAGAGCAGTTTTGAATTCGACAGCATTCGCGAAACGCTGTGGGGGTTGAAGCGCCATCGCTTGCAAGATGGCGCGTTCAATGGCAGGCGAAATAGCCGGATTGAGCTTGCGGGGTGGTTGGAGGTCAGCGCCAGCAACACGGTCAATGCTCTCAGGAGGCGTTTGCCCGGTCAGGGCCGCATACAGGGTTGCGCCGAGAGCGTAGATGTCGCTGCGGGCATCGGTCGGTTTTTGTCCGTATTGCTCGAACGGCGCGAAACCTGGTGTGACTGCCCGCGCCCCCTGGGTTGTGCGCTTCAGCGGATCATACACCTTGGCAATCCCAAAATCCACCAGCATGGCCTTGCCCTGGGGTGTAATGCGAATATTGGCAGGCTTGATATCCCGGTGGATGATGGGCGGTTGCTGGGAATGCAGGTAATTCAGGGCATCGCACACCTGCGCGATCCAGGATAGCGCCTGCGCCTCCGGCGCTGGTCCGCCTGTCTGGTCGAGTATCGTTTGAAGATCTTCCCCCTCGACAAAATCCATCACCAAATATTGCCCCTGGCCTGGCACGGAAAAGTGATCAGTGACCCGCGGCAAATTGGGATGATTCAAACTGCCGAGGATCGAGGCCTCGCGGGTAAATTGACGGGATGCGTCCGGTGTGGCATCGAAGTTTTCTTTCACCGCACAAGGTATGTTCAAACGGGTATCCCAGGCGCGGTACACTGCTCCGAACCCGCCCCGCCCAAGCAGCTTGACGATCCGGTAGCGATTGACCAACACCATACCGGTAGTAAGTGGCGCATCAATTGGCATCTGTGTCTGATCTCCTGATTATCCCGATCTCTATCGGATGAGACAGTTTTACCACGAAGCCGCAATCCACGAAAGGCACGTTGGGTTGCGAAGATTCTCATCGCTTTTCCCGGAGCAACAGAGGCCATCCACAACAGGTTGACGTGCCATTGAAAGAACCCACCCGGTTGAGCAGGATAAATCACTTGCTATCTATCGAGTATACCGCCCTTGTAATAAGCTCTGTATTCGCTGCAACTCTTCTGAGCTGGCATCTCCGGCCTCGATCACCAGGTCGCGAGCAATGTCGCTGTCCCTATCATCGCCGACCCAAATGACCATGACTTCAGTTAGGTGAATGCTGGTATGAAAGAGATCCAGGTCGCTCTGTGTCAATTCCACGGCGGTAATGATCAGGATCAAACCCGCATCCAGTAGGATATTGGCAATTTCTGCCATCCGGCGCACATGCTCGCGGCGGATTTTTGGCTCGGGATGCCCGGCGATATCGGCGTCCACGCCATAAACCACGCTGCCCATTCCCAGGTAATATACAAATTTTCCAGCGTCAAAGAGGTGCTTTTCCAGCGCCCGCGCCAGCCGCTTCCGCCCGGCGCCTTGTTTACCGGTGATAATCACCAGGCAGGCCGCCTGGTGATACAGCGCGGCGCGCTGAGCTGCCGTCACATCGGATGGAATCCAATGCGCCATTCGCACCTGCGCCTGCTGGCGCAGCCTGACCTCGGCATCTGGCAGCACTTCGAGAATCATCCCACCGCCGCGAATATCATAATCATCCACAATCACAAATCGGCTGGTTTCTGGCAACATTTTTGTTTCGTCGCAGGCCAGGGGTTGGTCGAATGCCAAAATACACTCGGCCGCTTCATTGCGCTCCACCAGGGCCGCCTGGCTGCGATCTTCCAGAGTGGAGGAGTCCAGTACGCGCAATATCTCCTCCAAATGACCGCGCCGCCGGGTCGTTCCCAGCTTGAAGGTATAGGTTGTCCTCATCGCCAGGGGCGCCTTCCCCAGCCAAAATATGCTCGCTCGCACCCGGCGGGCTGTTTGCGGCGGCGGCTCATCGGCCCGGGCGGCAATCTCGCCACGCTGGACATACACCTGCTCGACGAGGGTAAGGCCAGCCGCCTGACCTGAAACGATAATTTGTTGTTCACACGAGGCGTTTTCAGGCCAGGATTGAATCCGCTCCACCCGGCTGCGCTTGCCAGAAGGATAAAAAACCAATTCATCGCCAGCCGCCGCCGCGCCGCTGGCAACCGTCCCGGCAACGATGCGCCGATCGTCGCCATCCTCTGAGAAACGATAAACATCCTGCACCGGCAAGCGAAAGGGCCTATCCCTGGGAGGTTTTTCTTTCTCGAAACCATCCAGCGCTTGCAATACGGTCGGTGCGCCATCCGTTTCGCCGCCATACCAGGCCATCCTGTCATTGCTGCGGCTGATGTTATCTCCAAACCGGGCGCTGATCGGGATGAAATGCTTCGCGTTCAGCCCCACACTGGCGAGAAATTGGGCATATTCAGAGCGAATGGACTCGAAGCGTTCCGGCGAATAATTGACCAAATCCAGTTTATTGACCAGCACCGCCAACTGGCGAATGCCAAGCAATGACAGCATATAGCCATGGCGGCGCGAATTTTCCTGGATGCCTTCCAGGGCGTCAATCACCAACAATGCCGCTTCGGCCCGCGCTGCCCCTGTAACCATGTTTTTCAGGAACTCGATGTGCCCGGGGGCATCGAGAACGATATACCGCCGCCGCTCAGAATTGAAAAATACCCGCGCCGAGTCAATCGTGATATTCTGACGCCGCTCATCCTTGAGAGCATCAATCAAAAACGCATACTCAAAGGGTTGCGCATGGCGCTCGCAATAGCGTTCGATCTGTTCCAATTTGCCTGCCGGCAGGGCGCCGGTGTCAGCCAGCAACCGCCCGATCACCGTACTCTTGCCATGATCTACATGCCCCACTATGACGATATTCATCTTTTCCACAGATTCCACTACATATATCCTTCCCGGCGCAGTGTCTCCAGCCCGCCGCCATCTTCAGCATCCTGTGCGCGCCCAGAACGCTCGGAAACTCGAGAGAACTTTCCGCTGCGAAGCTCGGCGATGATCTCCGCTACCGAGCGCGCTTCTGACACAACCGGAGAAGTACACGGATAGCAGCCTAACGAGCGGTAACGCTTTCCGTCACCGTGGTTGTAATAAAGGGAAACGGTTGGGATGTTCTCGCGCTGGATATATTCCCAAACATTCAATTCTGTCCAATCCAACAGCGGGTGGACGCGCACATTCGCGCCGGGAACAAAGTCGGTTTTGAATTGATTCCAGAATTCAGGCGGTTGATCGCCCACATCCCATTCATTGCGCAAATCGCGCGGCGAAAAATAGCGCTCCTTGGAGCGTGAGCCTTCCTCGTCGGCGCGTGCCCCGGCGATGATGCCTTCGAAGGGTTCAGGGTTGACTTCCCGCTCATATATCCCGTTCGTGTGATTGAAGCGGTAGCGCACACCTCGCCCATTGATCGTCTGGGTCAGGGCTTCTGTTTTCAACAACCGGCAACAGGCCAAACGGTCCGTCTTGCCGTCTGGGAAGGTTTCTTTTTCTGCCAGCGCGGTCTCATTGATCCCGACAATCATCGGCAGGCGCCATTCACGCACCAGTTGGTCGCGGTAGGCGATCATTTCAGGAATTTTGTATTTCGTATCAATGTGAATCAGCGGAAAAGGGACATGCCCGAAGAATGCTTTGCGCGTGAGCCATAGCAGCACGGTGCTGTCTTTTCCCATGGACCAAAGCATCCCCAGGCTTTTGAAATTGGCGTAAGCTTCGCGCAGGATGTGAATGCTGGTGTTTTCCAGCTCGCTGAGATGATCCATCTTAACCAAGAATCCCTTGCTCTATGAGGTAAGCCGTCACCATTTGGGCGCAGTCATCTACCGGGAATTGCCCGCTGTGTAAGATCAGTTCTGGAGAGATGGGCGGCTCATAGGGTGAGCTGATCCCGGTAAAATCGGGAATCAACCCCTGGCGGGCTTTCTGATACAACCCCTTGGGGTCGCGCTGCTCGCAGATTTCCAGCGGGCATTCCACGTAGATTTCGACGAACTTTCCCGGGTGGATAATCTGCCGGGCGCGTTCCCGATCGGCGCGCAGCGGGCTGATGAAAGCTGTCAATACGATCAACCCGGCATCTACAAACAGCCGCGCCACCTCACCGAGGCGGCGAATATTCTCAACCCGGTCTGGCAGCGTGAATCCCAGGTCTTTGTTCAGACCGTTGCGTACATTGTCGCCATCCAATAGATAAGTGTGCGCCTGGAACTCGCGGTTCAGCCGCAGCTCCACGGCATTGGCAATCGTAGATTTGCCGCTGCCAGACAAACCGGTGAACCACAGACAGGCTGGCTGGTGCGTGTTTAACGCCGTCCGGTCAACCTGTCTGACCAGATGTTGATGTGGATTGATTTCCCAAGTCATGAGTGGTCGCATTTATCATCGTTCAAGACCGTTATTGATCAACAGACGGTTAAGTTCAATTTCGTTTGTCTCGTTTCCCGACTGCTTCTACCCCGCTTCGAAATAGATCGGGTTCGAGATCAGCGCTGGCAGCAGGGGCAAGCCCGGAATAAAGGCCCGCAAAATCTCGAGGCGGGCAAACCCGGGGGCTTCCAGGGTGTAGGTCGCCTGAACCTGCCCCGCCGAGGGTGCCTGCACGATCACGGCGCTGCTCGAGCCGGTGACCACCCGCACCACATCCCCTTTCAGCAGCCCGCCGGCGAGAATATCCAACTCCTTGACATCGGACCAGGCCACCGTATCGCCCAGGATCGCCTCGCCGGCGGTCAATTCTACCCACGGGCCATCCGGCGCGAAGGTGATATAGGCGTGCCCATCCTTCAGTGCGGCCAGGATGTCGCTCGGGCCGGGTGACATGGCATAAACGCAGGTGGTCGGCCCGCCCAGGAAGAGAAAAGGTGTGTCGCGGTGATAATCGCTCCCACCGCAGATGGGGATTTTGCGGCCCGCCGCCAGAAGGCTTTGCCAGAAACCGACCGCTTTCAGGTTCGACTCGCGCATCGGGCCGTTCCAGATTTCCAGGCTGTCGAACGGCAAAGTCTGCCAATCGAGATTAAATCCGCAGGTTTCATCGAAAGGGTGGTTGAGCGTGATGTGCGCCCCGCGCTGGCGGGCCGAGGCAAAGCGCGCCTGGATTTCTTCGGGAGTGTTGGCAGCAAAGGAGCCATCGTAGGGCCGGTCAACCCCCAGGAAGTTGGCATGGCCCTGGTAATGCGTCCACTCCACACCGGGGATCAGCGTCAGCCCTGGAATTTTGGGCAGGGCATCCTGGGAGACTGTCTGGTTGTGATCGGTGATGGCCAGGAAATCCAGCTCGTGACGTTTTGCCCGCCAGGCCAGCTCCTCGACAGTCGAAACGCCATCCGAGGCCACTGTGTGGACGTGGAGATCGCCTTTGAACAGGCGGCGATCTTTGAAGTCGAAGGTCAGTTGATACGCGACGGGCACGCCATCAGGAGCGACTTTGTAGGCTCCGACGAGAATCTGCCACTTGCCTGGAACCAATGGGGTGGCGCGGTAACCCGGGCTGGCAGCTACCTCGCTGACAGAGATTTCGCGCTTGTCGGACCCCGATGCGCCTACCTGAGACCCATCGGGCGCGACCAGCCCCAGGTCAATGATGTTGATTTCCTGGCGTGCGGTGAACGCCGCGCTTCCCATCCCCATCTCGTTTTCGTCGTGGCGCGGATAATCGTAGCTCAGGGTCAGCATTTCCACGTCGGCTGGCATATCGAACGGGAGCAGGAAATACGTCCCCTGCCGGGAGGGTTCGATGAAATAGTCAAAGGTCAGCAATTCCTGCATGGGTTTTTCCTCTCTCACGCGGCTGGGATCGGCCCGAGCACTTCGGTGAGAAAACGGCGAATCTCCCGATCCCAGAAGAACCAATCATGGCGGGCGTTTTCCTCGTGATAATCCACGGGGATGCCCAGTTTTTGGAAAGCGGCATAAACCATCTGGTTGAGCGGATACAGGTCTTCCTGCTGCCCGCAGGACATGAACAGGCGCGGCAGCCGGGAGACATCCTGGGCTGCCCGGAGGTACCAAACCGCCGGGTCATTCTCGCCGCCGAAAAGCTTTTCGAGATCGCCGAAGATGTTAGCAAACTCGGGGCGGCGCGGGTCGTTGGGAAAGAGGCGGATGAATTCGAGCGACAACACTCCCGAAAAACTGGCCGCCGCGGCGAAGCGTTCGGGCTGGGCAAACGCAACTTTGAATGCCCCGTATCCGCCCATCGAATTCCCGGCGATGAGCGTGTTTTCGCGCGATGGGGCCAGCGCAAAGACATCCGCCAGGTAGCGCGGCAGTTCTTCGGTCAAGTAGGTGAAATAGCGCTGCCCGTTGGGCTGGTCGGTGTAGAAGCTGCGCCCCACGGATGGCATGACCACCACCAGGCCGTAGGCCGCAGCGATGGTCTCGATGGATGTGTAACGCTGCCAGGCGCTGGCGTCGCCGCTCAGGCCGTGCAGCAGGTACAGCACCTTGCGATCCCGTACCGGTACCTCGCCCATCCTGGCGGGGTCGGGCAAGATGATGTTCAACGGCAGGTTGAGCTGCACTGTTTCAGGAACGTGATTGAGATGGATCAGTGCCATGAGATGCCTCACGTTTCAAGGATGAAGGAAATTTTTGATCGTCGAAGTTGATCAGGAACGAGAACCCAAAGCTGATTACCATGAGGATCAGAGGGAAAACTGTCAGCAGGAAGCGGGCGGCGTTCCCCGGCTGCGGCCCAGGGTTTTTACCGCTCTCGAAGTGAAACAGCACGAAAACCAGGTAAAACGCCGCGCCGGTAAACAGCCCATTGAGGCGATTCATGAACCCCATGGCGTTGGAGATGATCCCCTCCCGCCGCACGTTGTGCTTCTGGGTGTCCTCGTCCATGATCTTTGCGCCGATCAGATCCATGGTGGTGATCACGCCTGCAAACCCGAAGCCCACCAGGGCGCTGGCGAGGATGGCTGTGACCAGGGAGTTGGCAAAATACAGCGGGCCGAAGGCTACCGCCAGTGTGATCAGAGCGGCGCGCCAGACGGGGATCAGAGAGAACCGGCGCACCAGGTAAGCCCAGATGGCGACGCATCCGATAGCAATCAGCAGCACGGAGGCGAACAGAAAGGTGGACTGGCTGTCGGGAATGGCGAGGGTGTATTTGACGAAGAAAGGCATGGCAACCAACACCAGCGACATCGCCGCGCTGTAGAACGCGCCAGCAAAACCGGCAATCCAGAATTTGCGGTTGATGAGCAGGCTTTTGATGCTGTCCCACAATTGGGGTTTTTCTTCCGCCTCCTCGACTTTGACCTCCCGGCTGGTCAGCGCCATGTAAAGGATCACCGCGCCTCCCAGGATGCCGTAGACGATAGCCGTGAGCTGGTACCCCAGGACATTCTTGACCATGGGGGTCAGCGCAATGCTGATGATCATCGCCACGAGCTGGAACGCCTGCCGCAGTGCGTTGGTGAAGGCCCGGCTCGCATCGGTGCGGAACAGCTCCGGGAAGAGCGCGCCGTAATTGGCGTTGATCACCGAGTCGAGCGTGCCAGTCAGGAAATAGAAGAGCATACAGTAGCCGAAGAGAATGCTGGCGGCCATTTGGACCGGCGGGCTGTAAAATGCGATGAAAGACAGCACCAGCAATATCGTGCCGATCACCAGCCAGGGACGCCGCCTCCCCCACCGGCTGCGCGTGCGGTCGGATAAAAATCCATAGATCGGATTGTCCAGGGCGTCAATGAAGGTGTAAATAGTCAGAACGAGCGAGAATTGCACCGTTGTCAATCCCAGGGTATCAACGTAGTAGATCGCGGCATAGGTTTTCAGCATGTTGATGGGAATTGACGTGCCGAACATGCCGATGGCGTAGTTGAAAGACTTCAAGCGAGATTCGGACATGGGGGTGTGCCTCCTGAGGGGTTTGTGAACAGAGCTGCGTTTCTTTGAATTCCTGGTAGAGGTCTTCCGGTTTACGTTGAATCGTATGGATACTCAAATTGTAGCAGTATTTCATTTTTGTGGCGATGTGCTGAATGTACCCAACCGTTGCAAGGAATCAGGCGCACAATCCCCTCAGCCTGCTGTATATTTGGCCGCCGGGCGGTGCGGGCGCTCCAGATTACTGGTCGAACCTGCCGGGGATGGCCGCTGACCAGTTGGTGTTCACTTTTTAACCCCCTGGGATCTGCCCTGAATCAAAAATCGCCTGCGGGGAGTGCTCTGATAACCCTTTCAAGGCTTTTCCCTGCCGTTACTCCCCAATGATCTTGACCAGGACGCGCTTCTTCCGGCGGCCGTCGAATTCCCCGTAGAAAATCTGCTCCCACGGGCCAAAGTCCAGGCGGCCTTCGGTAACAGCCACGACCACCTCGCGGCCCATCACCTGCCGCTTGAGATGCGCGTCAGCGTTATCCTCGCCGGTGCGGTTATGCCAGTATTGGCTGACCGGCTCGTGCGGGGCAAGCTGCTCCAGCCACATCTCGTAATCGTGGTGCAAGCCGCTTTCGTCGTCATTGACGAACACGGATGCGGTGATATGCATCGCGTTTACCAGAACGAGGCCTTCCTTGATGCCGCTTTCCTTCAGGCACATCTCGACCTGCGAGGTGATATTGACGAAGCCTCGCCGGAAACGGATATCGAACCACAATTCTTTTCGGTAGGATTTCATGTTTGTCTCTCGATTTCTTGTATGGGGTGGGAGTTTTCAGCGGTCAGTATTCACTAATGCCTGAAAGAAAGTTTTTCATCGAAGTGGAACACAGAACAGAAATGGTTATGGCTTCCAGTCAGGATAGCCGCCTCCATAGATCAACTTCACCTCACTGCCTGATGAAACCTCCACTTTGTAAATTGTGTTTTCATATACGATGCAAGAGTATGTATCACACCGATGGTAAACAATCCATTTCCCATCCGGTGACCATTGCGGTATGGGCGGAATTACGCCGAAAATTCCATGTGAATCTACAAAGTTATGTGAAATGAGCTGGCGAGGCTGCGAACCGTCTGCATTCATAACATAAATTCCATCAGCCTGCACATACGCGATCTGTGAGCCATCTGACGACCAGGATGGATTGATCCCTTCCACCATCTCAACTTCCTGGAGAGCGTTTATTTTCACCTTGTTGATCTGATAAGTTCTCTCATATACATCTTTGGTTCTCTCTAATCCATATAATAACCATTGCCCATCTGTACGATATGAAAAACCACGTAGGGATAACTCGCCACGATTCGTAAAGTCTAGCACCACTTCGATAAGGTCACATTTTTCATTGTCTACAATCAGTAAAGACTTGCTACTCATTATCAATGCTTGCTCAGTGCCATCCGCAAGAATAATATGCTCGATTTGGCTAAAATTAAACCATTGGCGGCATTCTTTAAATGTCCCATTAGATTCCCAATAAGCTGGATATCCCCTGTCTATATAGACCCCACTTTTTGCCAATCCGTAGATTCGTTTCCCATCTATAGCCCATGCAGGTGTTATCAGATAGTCACCTACATCGAGCACAACAGGGTTGGAACCATCCGAATTGATAAAGCTAATCAGCGATAGGTCACGACTGTCAGACTGATAAACGATATCAGCATTCGGAAACGGCTGGCTCCATTTTGCTTGACATCCGGTCAGGATGATTATGACCAAAAGAACATGAAATTTCCTAAAACTTTTCATTGTTATTCCACCAGCGATATGGCATAGGGAAACACAGGATTTCATTCCATCTTGACTTTTCAATTCATCGGCAGAAGTTGCCATATTTTCCAATCTAACAATTACTTGGCCCTCGCTTTGAGACTAAACGTACAGGGGTACAGCTCAACTTTTTCATTTTGAACATCATACGGGGTATACCCATTATAAAAATACTGCGGGAACTCGTGCAGGAACACAATCCGCATACCGGCTTCACAAAAAGCAGTGATAATTTCTCCCATCGTCCAATTCCATTCGTAAGAATTGACCGGTATTTTCAGGTCCGCGTCCGTATAATCTCCCATGTTGTCATACTGCCACACTTCCTTGCGGAAATAGTTTCCGTGGATCGCCTGGGTGTTTGACTCTCCTGCTTCATCGAGAAAGACACTTCGAAACGGATGACCGTCGAAAATATAAAAGAAACCATCGTCACGTAATAGATGCCGCACGGTTTGCGCATAGCGTTGAATATCCGGAAGCCAGCAAAGCACCCCCGTTGATGAAAACGCAATATCATATTTATCCTGCACGATCTGCGCGGCTTCCATGACATCCGCCTCGATAAACTCTGCGCCAATTCCCATCTGCGCCGCCAGCTTCCTGGCATATTTCAATGATTCGGACGAAATATCAATACCCGTGACCTTGGCGCCGAGCAGCGCCCAGGACAGGGTATCGGTTCCGATATGGCAAAGCAAATGCACCAGCGATTTGCCCTTCACATCCCCGACTTCTTTTTGGATCAGCTCATTCAACAAGGGCGTTCCCGCCAGTAATTTGTCAATGTGATAATTTTTGTAATGGGTTGCCGCCAGGCCGTCCCACCCTTTTTTGTTGGCTTGGGTCATTCTATTCATGGTTTTATCCTCATTTCTCGTTCATTCACACATCTTGTCTATCAACCGACTCGGAACCCGCCTCTGTCTCGATGAACAACCGCTCGTGCAATTCACGATACAGCCCACCCTGTTCCAGCAATTCGGCGTGAGTGCCCTGCTCCACGATTTGACCTTCTTCCAGCACGTAGATGCAGTCGGCCTGGCGGATGGTGCTCAGGCGGTGAGCGATGACGATGGCGGTGCGCCCGCGCAGCACGTTTTCCAGCGCGCCCTGGATCAGCCCTTCGGTGACGGTGTCTATATTGGCGGTGGCTTCATCCAGGATCAGGATACGCGGGTCGGCCAGGATAGCGCGGGCGATAGCGATCAATTGGCGCTGGCCCACCGACAGGTTGACCCCGCCCTCGAGGATGCGGGTCTGGTACCCGTGGGGCAGCGCGGCGATGAAGGTGTGGGCGTTGGCCTGCCGGGCCGCCTGCTCCACCTCGGCGTCGCTGGCCTCGAGGCGGCCAAAACGGATGTTCTCGGCGATGGTGCGCGAGAACAGGAAGGGATCCTGCGTAACGACCCGCACCTGCTTCCGCAGCGACTCCTGGGTTACGCCGCGCACATCAATCCCATCCACCAGCACGCGGCCCGCGCTGACATCATAAAATCGCGCCACCAGGTTGGCGATAGTCGTTTTCCCAGCGCCCGTCGGGCCGACCAGGGCCACGGTCTGGCCGGGTTCGATCCTCAGATTGATGTTCTGCAGCACCGGCGGCGCACTGGATTCCTCGTCGCTGCGATAGCGGAAAGAGACCTGCTCGAAGCGCACCTCCCCGCGCACCGGCGGCAGCTCGATGGCGTCCGGCAGGTCCGCCACTGAAGGCGGCGTATCCAGCAGCTTCAACACCTGCTCGCCGCCCGCCATCGCCGACTGCATGGTGGTGTACAGGCGGCTCAACTCCTGCACCGGCTGGAAGAAGCGCGTCACATAGGACAGGAACGCCACCAGCACTCCCAGGCTCACTTGCCCCGCCCCCACCGCCAGCCCCCCGAAGAACAGCACAATCACCGTGGACAGGATGCTCAAAAATTCGATACTTGGCAGGAAGATATACGACAGCGTCATGGCGTTGATATAAGCGTTGCGGTTAGCTTCGTTGACGTTGGTGAAACGCTCGCCGCTGGTTTCCTCCTGGGCAAAAGCCTGGATCGCCCGGATGCCGTTGATGCCCTCGGCCAGGTTACCGACCACCGCCGCCACCCGCGAACGCGTCTCGCGGAAGGCGCTCCTCGCCTGGCGGGAGAAAAGATACGTGGCCAGGAACATGAGGGGCAGCACCGTGAAGGTCAGCAGCGCCAGGCGCGGGTTCATGCCGAACATGACGATAATGATCCCCACCAGGGTCAGCATATCGCCGATCAGGGTGATCACGCCCTGCGAAAGCAGCTCGTTGATCTCGGCCACATCGTTGATCACCCGCGAGACAGTGACCCCGGCAATCCGGCTGTCGTGAAAACTGAGCGACTGGCGCTGCAAGTGGCGAAACAGATCGGAGCGCAGATTGGCCAGCACATGCTGGCTGACCCAGGCCAGCAGGTAACGCTCACCGGCTATCGCCAGGTAAAGGGTTATAAAACTGCCCGCCAGGGCCAGGGCTATCCGGTTCAAGCCCGCCGCATTGCCGCTGGCGATATAAGAGTCTACAGCAACCTTGAAGAGGTACGGCGTCAGCAGCGTCATGCTGGTTTCCAACAGCATCAGCAGGAAGGCGGACGCCATCTGCAGC
The DNA here is from genome assembly GCA_020723385.1 of Candidatus Aquidulcis sp. Lineage (GTDB taxonomy): Bacteria > Chloroflexota > Anaerolineae > Anaerolineales > UBA4823 > DYIZ01. The sequence goes on along the minus strand of DYIZ01000049.1, from coordinate 10,705 downwards.
CGATAGGGCCTGAGATAATCCAACATACGCCGCACCACGTGTGGATTGATGAAAGCGCCATCCTTAACGTCTTTGCCGCCGAAATCTTCCAGCGCGCCGCGCGGGCCCATGCCCAGGTTAGAGGTGCCGATTGAAAAGGTCATCGCGCGGCCTCCTGCGCCGGTTGACTGGCTTTCTGGCCGGCTGGGTTGAGCTGCTGCTCGTAGATTTGGCGGTAGAGCGGCGAGGTTTCCAGCAGCTCATCGTGTTTGCCACGCGCCGCGATGCGGCCCCCTTCCAAAACCAGGATCAGATCAGCCCGGCGCACAGTGCTCAAGCGATGGGCAATGACGAACGTTGTGCGGTTCTGCATCAGGCAGCCAAAGGCCTGCTGGATCAGATGCTCGGTCTCCATATCCACCGAGGCAGTGGCATCGTCGAGGATCAGGATGCGCGGAGCCATCAGCAGCGCGCGGGCAATGGCGATGCGCTGTTTCTGCCCGCCCGACAGGGTGACGCCGCGCTCGCCGATTCGAGTCTCATAGCCCTGCGGCATGGCGAGGATGAATTCGTGCGCCTGGGCGGCCTGGGCGGCGGCGACGATGTCTTCGTCGCTGGCTTCCGGGCGGCCAAAGGCGATATTCTCGCGAATGCTGGCCGCAAACAGCGTCGTTTCCTGCATGACGATCCCCACCTGGCTGCGCAGCGATTTGAGCGTGGCTTTGCGGCTGTCCACTCCATCAACGAGGATGCGCCCGCCGGTGGGATCGTAGAAGCGCGGGATCAGGCTGATCACGGTGGATTTTCCCGATCCGGTTGGGCCAAGCAGCGCCACCACCTGCCCGGGCTGGGCCTCGAACGAGATGTGATCCAGCACCGCCGCCAGGTTCTGCTGGCTGCGATAAGCAAACGAGACACTTTCGAACCGCACGTGGCCGCGCGCCTCAGGCAGCGGAGTGGCATCGGGAGCATCTTCCACATCTGGCACAGCATCCAAAATCTCGAAGATGCGTTCCGCCGACGAGCTGGCAATCGCCAGGGCCGGGATGATCATCCCCAACCGGCGCACCGGATCAATCAATTGGCCGAGATAAGCCGTGAAGGCCACCAGCGCCCCGAGAGTCAGTTCTTCCGATACGACCAACCGGCCTCCGTACCAAAAGATGAACACGATCCCGAGGTTGGCGATCAACAGCAGGAGGGGGGCCTGCACCGCTTGCAGCCGCGCCGCCGTGGAGGACAGCTCGAACCAATGGGTGTTGGCCTCCCCGAAACGCTCGATCTCGGCGGTTTCCTGGGCGTAAGCTTTCACCACGCGGATGCCGCGCAGGTTTTGTTCCACCAGTGTGGTCAGCCGGGCCAGTTGCTTCTGGATTTCCAGCGAGAGCGGGCGGAAGCGGCGGCCAAAGCGCAGCGCCTGGAAAGCCAGGATGGGCATCGTGGCGATCACCAGCAGCGCCAACCGCGGCTGCATCCACAGCAGCAGCCCGGCTGTGCCAAGCAGTATGACGGCGGCTTCGATCAAGCGCACGGTGGCGCGGCCGGTCAGGAAGCGGATGCGCTCCACATCCTGAACGGCGCGCGAGAGCAAATCGCCGGTTTCGATTTCGTCATGGAATGAGAATGACAGCGAGGTCAGCTTGCGCTGGATGGCGTTGCGCAGATCATAAGCCACATTCTGCGAGGCTGTTTCCGAAAAACGGCCTTCGAGGTAGCTGAAAACGCCGCGCAGCAGGGTGATGGCTAACATTCCCAGCGCGCCCAATCCCAATGGCTTAAGTTGATGAGTGGAGATGCCCTGGTCAATCATCCAGCGAATGATCTGCGGCAGGAGCAGGTTCAGCAGCAGCGCGCCGAGCAGGGCCGCGTAAGCCGTCAGCGTCCAGCGCAGGTAAGGGTACAGGTAGCTGTATGCCCGGCGCAGCGTGGACAACGTAGAAGGGTGAAAGGTTGATTTATTATTAGAGGGATCACTCACAAAGCGAACCTTATCCGTAAATTTGGGGGCAAGACAAATGATGTCTTAAGGCTCTCCGGTTTCCAACGGGAGAGCCGATCTCAATCATACCAGAGAGTGGCGATTGTTGCCCTTGAGCAATGAGCGGTCAATATTGCTTTATAATTGCTTCATGAGACTAAAAAGTGTATTCCCCTGGTTTGTGATCCTCATTGTGCTGGCTGGGTCTCTGCATCCGGCGGAAAAAGCGGGCGCGGCCTCGCCTGGGTCGAACCTGGCCCAATCGAGCGGAGTGACTGCTTATGATTTGATCCTCGCCATGAACACGCTGCGCGTCTCGAACGGCCTGTCAGCCCTGATCGAAGACCCGATCGTCAACGCGGTCGCTCAAAACACCGCCGACATCATGGCAGCCAACCAGATGTCCTGGCATATCGGCGATGTGCGCGGCCGGCTGGCGGCGGCGGGCTATGGCGGCGGCGCTACTGTGTGGGCCACCGAGAATTTCGCGGTCGGCCACATGACCCTCGAGGCGATCATGCAGGTCTGGTCCGACCCCGATCACATGCGCCCGGCGACAGTCCCGGCTTATTGCCATGTGGGAGCGGGGGTTGCCCAGGCGGCGAATGGCTCGACTTATTATGTCTTACAGGCTGCCTACACGTCTTCGCACTCATGCGGGCCTTATACCTACCCCGAGGGGACAGCCGCCCCGGCTGGCACAATGCCGGTCTCGCAGATCATCGTGCCGGTGCAGATCGCCACGCCCGATGCGGATGGGAAAATTTACCATATCGTGCAAGCCGGCCAGTCTCTATGGTCAATAGCGATCTCCTACCAGGTCACCATCCAGGATCTGGAGGTCTGGAACAACATTTCACGAGACACGGGGCTGCAAATTGGGCAGCGTCTGTTCATCCCCAGCAGCAACACCGAGGGCTACGCCACGCCGACCCCGGTGGGCATGGTCATCGCCAGCACGCCCGATGCAGATGGGCAAATTGTCCACACGGTGCAGGCTTACCAGACTTTGACCACGATCGCCCTGGCTTACGAGGTATCGGTGGATTCGATCTTAGCCTTGAACGGCTGGCAATTGGATTGGCCGCTGCAGATCGGGCAAACGCTGATCATCTCGCCCGGCAAGGTGACGCCCAGCGCCACCCCCCGTCCGCTGACGCCCATCGAGAAACTGACCCCGGCCAGCGACGGCAATTATTATCATATCGTGCAGAGCGGCGAGACGCTGACCTGGATTGCCAGCCTGTACAATGTCACTGTCAATGATCTGATGGCTTGGAATAATCTCAACAGCGCTTCGATCATCCGGCCGGATCAAAAGCTGCTGCTACGTGTCACACCACCCGCCACAATCACCCCCACGCAGCGCCCGCCCACGACAACCGCCACAATTACCCGCACAACACCACCGCCGACCGTGACGCGCACACCCCGACCCACCGCCAGCCCCACCGTCGCCGTCACCGCTGCACCAGACGATCAGCCAAACCGCCCAGTCCTGTCTGGGATCATCTTGAGCCTGGTGGCTGTTGCAGGGTTGATCGTGCTCGGGTTGAGCTTTCGCAAAAAACACCAGCCATAATTCGGCGTAACCGCCTCACCGTCGCTATATTTTCTTGAACAATAAAAAATTTGGTGGGCGTTCCCCTACGCCCACCAACACGGATCTGCCCCCCAAACGGAACAACTGGCAAACTTGTTTTACAACCCCATGAACCAATTTATAACGATTTACAGTTGAAATGTTAATAGGCAAACTTTGTCTCGACATAGGCATTTATCATGTTTTGTCCTACCCCCTTGCAACGAGAAATCATTTGATGTATCCTATAAAAAACAAGCTCTGCTGCTTCTGACGGGATGATCCCAAAATCTGGAATACATTCCCGCAGAAGGCGGGAGAACCAAAACGCTAATGAGGGGCTGTTAACCAATGACAAATAAAATTTGTGTGGCCATTCTGGATGATCACCAGGGGATTATTGACGGCTATTTACATCGCTTGACCGGTGAACCTGATATTGATGTTGTTGGTACGGTGCTATACGGGGAAGCATTAGAACCTATGCTCGCCCACCAGCGGGTGGATGTATTACTGCTCGATGTTCACGCACCCACCAGCCTGGAGAATCCCAACCCCTACCCAATATTATTCCTGATCCCGAAACTCTTGCAAATCTACCCCAGGCTGGCAATTCTGGTTATTTCGATGCACACCCAGCGCACGCTCATCCATGCTGTTATGGAGGCCGGAGCCAGCGGATATGTACTGAAAGATGATCATGAGACCATCAAAGAGCTGGCCTCGGTGATCCGCAGCGTTGCTGGCGGGGGGATTCACTTGAGCCAGCAGGCTTACCAGCAACTACGCGCGCGCCAGGCCGGCGACCTGAACCAACCCTTGAGCGTCAGGCAGTTGGAAGCGTTGTCGCTTTGCGCGGCCTACCCGGATGCCAGTACAGCCGACCTGGCCCACAAAATGAGCATCGAAAGTTCGACACTGCGCAATTTACTTTCGGGGGCATACCTAAAGCTGGACGTGCGCACCCGGGCAGCCGCAATCGCAAAGGCCCGTCAGATAGAATTGCTCACTCCTGACGTTTCAAACGTTGACTTACGAACATACGGCAACGGGAAAACCGGTTGAGTCGCGCCAATAGCCTGGAGCAACTTTTGACCAGGGTGGATTAACGCGCTCAAGTCTGATCTCAGGCATCTCCGGCTATTTCACTTGCCAGGGCTGGCAGTCGCCAGTGAAGTGGGCGGCTGGGGCGGTGTAACGTTACAGAGCCTGTGCTTCCTAGTAAACTCGATACCCAATCGCCGGTCAGTCAGAGGAGGTTACGCGCTATAATTGGCGTACCTCCTTTTCTTAAACCGCGAGTTTTCTTCAAATTCGACACAGATCTGCCAGGGATGCCATCATGGAAAAACGCCTGCCAAGCTTCCAACAAATCCTAGGATCCATCTTACCCTGGATCGTGCTCTTGATCCTGGTGGGCTACACCTATGCCCGATTCTTCGTAGCACTCTACCCAGGTTTCTATTTCGACCCGGAGAGTGGCGAGGTAACGGGAATTTACACTGAGAACGCACAGGCAGCCAGCCTCCAGGTTGGCGACAATTTGATCCAGGTTGGGTCAGTCACCATAAATGATTTCTTGACAGACTTGGGGCAGAACCTGTTCGAGGGGGCGCATCAGGGCCAGACAGTGCCTATCATCGTCGAACGCGGCGGGCAGCAGCTTACAGTTTCATGGCAATATCCGCTTGATCCTCGCCAGGAAATCATTCAACGGTTGTCGAGTTATTGGTGGCTTTCCTACATCTTCTGGTTTTTCGGGACATTGACCGTCATGATTCTGCGCCCACGTGATGATCGCTGGCGGCTATTGATCGCATTCAACTACCTGACGGCGATCTGGCTGCTGGTTGGAACCTTATCGGCATGGCGCGTCTGGAACTGTACGCTCGTCATGCGGGCGGCGATTTGGATGTGTATTCCCGTGTACTGGAATCTGCACTGGGTCTTTCCCAAACCGTTGGGGAAAGCTCCTGCCGCCGTCTGGGTTGTCCTCTACTCGGTTGGAAGCCTGATTGCGGTGGCCCAATGGTTTCAACTATTGCCATCCTATGCCTTCTTTTTTGGCTTTCTGCTGGCGGTCTTGGGCAGCATCATCCTGTTAGTCATACGCTTCTTCATCCAGCCCGCCCTGCGCCGTGAATTGGGGCTGCTGGCAGCCGGCGTAGCGCTAACGTTAACCCCAACCATCGCCTTGGTGATTGCAGGATTGATCGGCAGTTGGAAACCGGCGGGAGCCGTGAGTCTCCTGGGGCTGCCGATCCTGCCAGGCGTATATTTCTACGTTGCTCATCGCCGTCGTTTAGGCCCATCGGAATTGCGCGCCAACCGCTTTATCGCCCTATATCTGTTTATCGTCTTGCTGGTAAGCGCCATGACCCTTCTGACAACGATCATTTACGCTGTATTTCCTCCCAGTGATACGATGATCTTGCTCGGTCTGGTTGGGCCTTTCCTGGCCGCCCTCTTTACGGTTTTCGGGTTTGCTTCCTTCCAACGTTGGGTCGAACAGCGACTTTTGGGTATGCCCTTACCACCTGCTCGTTTGTTAGAAACCTACGCCGAGCGCATTACCATCACCCAAGATACCCCCTCGCTCATTCACCTGCTCACGGAGGAAGTGCTGCCCAGCCTGCTCGTACGCCAGTCGGCCTTGCTGCGGGTTGACGAAAACTGCCGGATGGCGACGGTTTACCGGATAGGTGTTGAAGATGGCGACCTTCCTCAGGATTGCAATGATCCCAGGCTGCTCACAAATGCCGGGCATTATCGCCTGCCGGCGACGATGGAGCAGGAGAGACAACCCGTCTCGTGGGTGCGGCTGGCCCTGCCGCTCAAACTTGGCGGAGAGCAGGTTGGTCTGTGGCTGTTGGGGCGGCGTGATCCCGACGATTTCTACGCCCAGGCGGAGATCGCCATTTTTCAAGCCCTTGCCAACCAGACCGCGGTGGCCCTCACCAACATCCTTCAAACCGAACGCCTGCACGCCCTCTATCAGGCCGACATCGAGCGAGAAGAAGCCGAGCGCAGCCGTCTGGCGCGTGAGCTGCACGACGATGTTCTCGGCCAAATGGCGATGCTCAGGATCAACGCCGGCGATGGCGCCTCACCACAGTTTGCAGAGGCCTATCAATCTGCGGTTGGTCATGTGCGCGAGATCATCAACGGCTTGCGCCCGGCGATGCTGAGCTACGGCCTGCAAGCGGCCATCGAGGAGTTGTCAGATGAGTCGCCCGGACTCGTCGGAGGCGCGATTCCCATCCGGGTAGATTTGCCCCCCAGCGAGGTGCGTTATCCTCCTGCAGTCGAGCTGCACCTGTTTCGCATCATCCAGCAAGCCTGCCAGAATGCCCTGGTTCACGCCCAGGCCAGTGATATTTGCATTGCAGGATGCCTGGCATCAGACCAGGCAACGCTGACGGTGGAAGACAACGGGATCGGCTTCGAGACAGGTGAGTCGCTCAACCTGATTGGGCTGCTGGCTAACCGGCATTTTGGCCTGGCAGGAATGTATGAACGAGCGTCATTGATCAGCGCCCGGCTACAGATTGATTCGACCCCACAACACGGCACGCGGCTGAAAGTCGTGTGGAGCCAGGGGGAAAATCACACTGGCTTGTTGTAACCGTGAGGCGTGGATTCGTTTTTAGCCTTGAACAGGATGATGTCGGAATTCCCGACGCGTAGGGCTTGTAAAAATATTACTCCGCACTTAATTGCCCATTGCAGGCAATTGTCATTCCAAGTGAAACGAGGAAACCCGATTACCTTTATCTGTTCGATCAACCGGTAACAACCAATTTGGGCTTTCCTATCCACCATCGGGCGGTGTTGAATAATTTTGCAAATCTATGGGAACCCGCGAAATCTGGTTGAGCGCGGCGATCAGCAGTTCACGCTGGCTGTAGCGGTCTGTCACCGTGTGGGAAATCTGCCCTTCCAGGAGGAGCGACACGAACCCATGCACCAGCCCCCACATACCGACGGCTGCCAAATCAGGATCGCCGGGGGCCAGGATGCCGGCAGCCTGACAGCGCACCGTTAGCTGGCGGACCAGCCCAAAGTTTTTCCCGGTTATCTCCACCAAAGCAGGGTAGTCGCGCTCTTTTTCCACCGCGCCCGAGAACATGACTCGGAAATGGTCGGCTTCCTGCAGCCCAAACTCGATGTAGCTCCAGGCGATCTCGATGAGCTGCCGCAGCGGGTCGCCGGGGTATTGCTCCATCACGCTGGCGAGGCGGGCGTAAATTTTGCTGTGCCCATCGGTGGCGATGGCGGCGATGAGCGCCTGCTTGTCGGTGAAGTGAGCATAGGGCGCAGCATGGCTCACCCCGGCTTTGCGCGCTGCTTTGCGCAGGCTCAGCCCGCCCATGCCCTCTTTGGCGAGGATATCTATCCCGGCTGCGATCAGGGCGTTTTTCAGGTCGCCATGGTGGTAGGTTTTCTCTGGCATTGCCAAATCTCCTCAAGCTTAATCTTGACACTGTTTAGATTATCCACTAGAATCTTGACAGTGTCAAGTTCAGGGAGCGTCAGATGAATCATAACCATGAACAGCAACAAATTGTCACCGCCTGCCAACTCCTGGTCGAGAAGGGCTATTTGATGGCGACCGGCGGGAATGTGTCTATCCGCCTGTCCGGGCAAAACGCCTTTGCCATCACGCCGTCCAACTATGATTACGGCAAAATGACCTCCGACGATGTGTGTGTGCTGGACTTCGACCTGAAGCCGCGGGCGGGGGAGCGCAAACCGTCGGTGGAGAGCAACCTGCACGCCGGAATATACCACGCCCGCCCGGATGTGAAGGCGATTATCCACACACATCAGGTGTATACCAGCGCGCTGGCGCTCATCAACGCGCCCATCCCGGCGCTGTTCGACGAGCAGGTGCGTTTCCTGGGGCGTTCGGTGGACATCATTCCGTATGCTCCCTCCGGCACCGGATTCCTGAAAAACGGGGTGGTCCAACGGGTGAAGAATCGCCATAACGCCTATATCCTCCAGAATCACGGGGCGCTGTGTTTTGGCCACGACATGGAGCGTGCTATACACAACGTCGAAATCCTGGAAAAGTGCGCCCTGGCCTACCTGCTGGCGCTGTGTAGCGAGCGCAAGGTGAGCAAAATCCCGCTGGCCGTGCGCGAGATTGCCTTTGTCAAGCTGCGCAAAGACCAGCAAAAGGTCGAACAGGGCAATTTCCAGACGAGCGGCGAGTGAACGACGAGTAAGCCAGGAGAATCTATGGACGAACAGCAATACGCCATCAGCCAATATCCCGACAGCGCCGAAATCTACCGCCAACTGAACGCGCTGATCCAGCAGCCCATGCGCCCGGTGAAACGGGCGAAAATGCAAGAGTTTCTCGGCTATTTCGAGAAGCGCTGCTCGCGCTCGAAGGCGCTGACCGACGCTGCCAAGCAGTTCATCCCTGGTGGCGTGCAGCACAACCTGGCCTTCAATTACCCGTTCCCGCTGGCGGTCGAAAAAGCCGAGGGCGCCTATCTGTGGGATGTGGACGGTAACCGGTATATTGACTTTTTGCAGGCCGGCGGGCCAACGGTGTTGGGCAGCAACTACGCCCCGGTGCGCGAAAAAGTATTCGAGATGTTGCAGACCTGCGGGCCGGTAACGGGGCTGTTTCACGAATACGAGCTGAAGCTGGCCCAACTGGTCAACCGCTTCATGCCCTCGGTGGAGATGTTCCGCATGTTGGGTTCGGGCACGGAGAGCGTCATGGCGGCCATCCGGGCGGCCCGCGCCTTCACCGGGAAACGGAAGATCATCAAAGCTGGCGGGGCCTACCACGGCTGGAGCGACCAGATGGTCTACGGCCTGCACATTCCCGGCACGCGCCGCCTGGAAGCCAAAGGCATCCCGGCCTCGTGCAGCCGCGATACGCAGGAATTCTATCCCAACGATTTGGAAGCCCTGCGGCGGCTGTTGCTCTTCAACCGGCTGCGCGGCGGCACCGCCGCGGTCATCGTTGAGCCGGTCGGCCCGGAAAGCGGCACGCGCCCGGTGCCGCGCGATTTCAACCAGAACGTGCGCGCCTTGTGCGACGAATTCGGGGCGCTGCTGATCTTCGACGAGGTGGTGACCGGTTTTCGCCTGGGAATGGGTGGCGCACAGGGCTATTTTGGCGTGCGGCCCGACCTGACCATCTTCGGCAAGTGCATCACCGGTGGTTATCCGATGGCCGGCGGGGTGGGTGGGCGGCGCGAGGTGCTGATGCGTTTTGCCGCCGGGATTGGCGGGGCAGGCGAGCGCGCCTACATCGGCGGGACGCTTTCGGCCAACCCGCTTTCGTGTGTGGCGGGATATTATGCGTTGCTGGAAATGGAGCGCACCAACGCGGCCGTGTTGGCTGGCCAGGCCGGCGACCGGCTGACCAAAGGCTTGCAGGAAATCATTGCCCGCCTGAAGCTGCCGTTCGTGGCTTATAACCAGGGTTCGATCGTGCATCTCGAGACCTCGGGGGTGATGCTGCTCGACTTCAAAAACCCCATCAAGTTGCTGCGCGAAATGAAACCGCGTAAACACATGATGGAAGAGATGGGCGCAGCCTACATGGCGAGCGGCCTGGTCACGCTGGCGGGAAGCCGCATGTACACCAGCATGGCCGACAGCGACGAGATGATTGACGAGGCGCTGAATCGCTTCGAGAGCGTTTTGGCAAGCGTGGAAGGGATTTGATGAGCAATAATCCCCTCATCCTGGCCGTAGATCTCGGCACCTCGAGCCTCAAGGCGGCGTTGGTGACCGTCCAGGGGCAGGTGCTGGGCTGGGAAGCCGAACCATTGGAACTCCTCCTTACGCCCGATGGGGGGGTAGAGCAATCGCCCGAAGGGTGGTGGCAGGCGTTCCTTTTGGCGGCGAAGCGCCTCCTCGGGCAGAATCCCGCCGCGGCCCAGGCAGTTCAAGCGGTGTGTTGTTCGACACAGGGCGAAGGCACCATCCCGGTGGATGCCAGCGGCAATGCCTTGATGAATTGCATCCTGTGGATGGACATGCGCGGCGCCCCTTACTTGCGTCGCCAGGCGTCCGGAGCGATCAACGTGCTCGGCGCAGACGCTTTCAAATTGCTGCGTTGGATCCGCTTGACCGGAGGGATGCCCTCCATGACCGGCAAAGACCCGGCTGCCCATATGCTTTTGGTGCGCGAG
>DYIZ01000237.1 GCA_020723385.1 Candidatus Aquidulcis sp. | reverse complement strand
CGTCGCCGTACACCAGCCCGCCAGCCGCGTGAACCAGCCGGACGACTTCTTCCACGTGCTCGTCGAACAAGCCGAGCGTGTTGGGGTTGGTCAGCATGAGGCCAGCCAGCGTGTCGTCGCACTCGGCTTTCAAAGCGTCCAAATCCACGTTGCCGCGGGCGTCTGATTTCAGCTCGACCACGCGCAGCCCGCTCATCGCCGATGTCGCCGGGTTGGTGCCGTGCGCCGAGTCGGGGATCAGGATTTTGGTGCGCTGCGTATCGCCGCGTGATTTATGGTAAGCGTTGATCATCAGCACGCCGGTCAATTCGCCGTGCGCGCCGGCTGCCGGTTGCAGCGTGACCGCCGCAAACCCGCCGATCTCCTTCAGCCATTCCTGCATGGTGAACATCAACGCCAGCGCGCCCTGCACAGTTTCGATAGGCTGCAAAGGATGCAGCCCGGCGAGACCCGGCAAACGGGCGACTTCCTCGTTGATCTTGGGGTTGTACTTCATCGTACACGACCCCAACGGGTAAAAGCCGGTGTCAATGCTGTGATTGAGCTGCGAGAGACGGGTGTAATGTCGGATCACGTCAATCTCGGACAACTCGGGGAGCGGCAGATCCTGCCGGACGAGACCGGTGGGGAGTTTCGCCGGGGGTACATCCGGCTCCGGGTAGCGCACCCCCTGGCGGCCAGGGACAGATAGATCACACAATTGCGGCTCAGCCATGGGACACCTCCGCTAAAACTTCTGCCAGCAGATCAATCTCGTCGCGGGAGTTCAGCTCGGTGACGGCGACCAGCATGGTATTCTTCAATTGGGGATAATCCTGCTCCAAATCGTAGCCGCCCAGGATGCCGTGTTCGAGCAGGTGTTCGTTGATCTCAGCGACGGGCTGCGGGCATTGCAGTGCAAACTCGTTGAAAAACGGCGTGGTGTAGAGCAGTTTGTAGCCTTTGACCTTGCCGAGCTGTGCGGCGGCGTAGTGGGCCTTATGATAATTCAGCTCAGCCACCTGGCGCAGTCCGTGCTTGCCGAGCAGGCTCATGTAAATGGCCGCGGCCAGCGCCATCAGCGCCACGTTGGTACAGATGTTGGAAGTGGCTTTGTCGCGGCGGATGTGCTGCTCGCGGGCAGTCAGAGTGAGCACATAGGCGCGCTCGCCGCTGCGCAAATCCACCGTTTCGCCGGCCAGCCGCCCGGCCATTTTGCGCACGTATTCCTGTTTGGTGGCGAAGATGCCCAGGTACGGGCCGCCATAGGAGAGCGGGATGCCCAGCGATTGGCCTTCGCCGGTGACGATGTCGGCGCCCATTTCGCCGGGCGTTTTCAGCAGGCCGAGCGAGAGCGGGTTGACCGAAATGGCGATCAGCGCCCCCACGGCGTGCGCGGCTTCAGCCAGTTTCGTATAATCGTAGATGCGACCGAAGAAATCGGGATATTGCACCACGACCAGGGCGGTATCCGTGTCGAGCAGGGGAATCAGCGTCTCGGGAGAAGCGAGCGGAGCCGCCGAGGGGTCATCGCCAACCAGGGTGATCGGCGACCCGGCGATGTAGGTACGCACCGTCTGGCGATACTGCGGGTGGACGGCGGGGGAGAGCACGATTTTGCAGCGCTTGCCCCGGAAGTGAGCGTAAGACATGTTGACAGCTTCTGCCACAGCGGTTGCGCCATCGTAATGGGACGCATTCGACACTTCCATGCCGGTCAGGGCGGCGATCAGGCTTTGATATTCGAAAATGGCTTGCAGCGTGCCTTGTGAGATTTCGGGTTGATAAGGGGTATAAGCGGTATAGAATTCGCCGCGCCGCAGGATCGAATCCACCGCGGCGGGGGAGTAGTGGTTGTAGGCCCCTGCGCCGAGGAAACAAGCTGTTTGGCTTACCGGATAGTTTGCAGAGGCGATGGCTTGTAATTCGGCGCTTGCTTCCATCTCCGTCAACGCCGGAGGCAGATCGAGATCCGGGAAGCGATACTTTTCAGGGATATTTTGAAACAGATCTTCGATCTGCTTCACGCCGATTTTCGCCAGCATGGCTGCCCGGTCGGCATCGGTATGGGGAATGAACATGGGAACCTCTTTCTAAAACGTAAAGCGTAAAACGTAAAGCGTAATCTGTGAAGAATTCCTTACGTTTTACGAATTACGTTTTACTAATGCTGCTCCGCGCAATGCTTCGTATACGCGGCCGCGTCCATCAGCCCGCTCGTGTCGCCGCCTTCGATCTGAACCAGCCAGGCTGCGCCGTAGGGATCGCTGTTGATGATTTCGGGGGTCGAAGACAAATCTTCGTTGACGGCGACGATTTTGCCGTTGGCGGGCGCGTAAACATCTGCCGCGGCTTTGACCGATTCCACTGTGGCGATCGTATCGCCCTTTTTGACCGAATCGCCTGCGGCTACGATGATCTCGACGAATACGATATCAGATAGCTGGCTTTGGGCAAAGTCTGTCAGGCCGATCTTGCCATCCGGGCCGAGCCACTCGTTGCTGGGGGTGTATTTGAGATTGGTGGGGATGTTCATAAGTTTCTCCTTTGGGGGTGATTTGTAAGATGAATAAATCGTAAAACGCAATCCGGAAAACGTAAGGCGCTTTACGGATTGCGTTTTTACGTTTTACGGTTCATCCTGAAAAAGAAAAAGGCGCACAAATTGAAATGTGCGCCTCTGTGAGGGACCTGAGAGATTCGCGCCGGGCGGCGCTTGCCCCGTGGGTGTCGAGCAACAATCTCGACTTTCCAGAGTGGGAAAGAAGCGGGTCCTTTTACCTGAGAGTTTCGCCGGTCTGTTTGCTCTGCCGGTTTGCCCCTTCGGTGCTGGCCCCATCAAGAAGATGGGGTGCAGTCTCTTCCCTGCTTCTGCTCGATTGTCGCCCAATTCTACGGGCGTGGCGATGAAAAGTCAAGAGGAGATTAATACTGCTGCTGGGGTGGATACTGCTGCGGCGGCATCGCAGCCTGGGCGTTGATCTGAGCGAAATAAGCCTTGACCGCCGGGTCATTGTAAGCCACCAGGGCGATGACGCCCGATGCCACCGAGAAGATGCTCCCGATCAGGATGCAGCAGATTTCCATGATGGCGATGGCTTGCGAGGGTTGGGCGGGCTTCGGCGGGTTGGCGAGCAGCTTGGCGGCGTAGATGATCTCGAAGATGCCCAGAACGCCAGGGGCGAGAGTGAATGGCACACATAAAATACCAACGAGGGAGATTGCCAGGCTGGCCGACCAGATCAACGACAGGATGATGTTGCTGATTCCACTGATGAGGGTCATGATCGAGACCGCAGTAAACATCCCGGGTTTTTGCGGCCCCATCTGCGGCATGGGAGCGGGGGCGGGAGGCGGGTAACCGTCCATGAAAAAACTCCTTCGACTTAGTAACTGGGGTATGAGATTTCGTTGAGTAATGGAATGCTGAGGCCAAATCCCAAAACCAGGATGACCATGATGATAGCGGCGCAAATCGCCAGAACCACCAGCCCAACGCCGATGTAGCCCATGATCAGGCCAGCGGTCGCCATGCCGCCGCCGGAGGCTCCGGTGTCTCGAATTTGATTCTTCGCCACGTGCCCGGTGATCACTGCAACAATCCAGGCAATCGGAGAAATGCAACCGAGGATGATAGAGCACACACTTCCAATTCCATAGGTCGCGACCGTTAATATAGCGCCAATGGTAAAGTTATAGCAAAGGGTCAGCAGGAAAAATACCCATCCTACGATTCCGGCTACCATGCTGGTGATCGCCATACCGTTCTTGGCGGGCGCAGAGACAGGTGCGTATTGTTGATAATCCATCGAATGATTCCTTTCACCGTAAAATTGGCAAATACCCCTGCGTGTCGCGCACCCAGGGGTATTTGCCGTCATAGATTATGGAAAATTAGGCCCAACCTTGTTTCTTGCACAGATCGGTGATGACAGGAATGTTCACCATCTTGCCGCCGTAGGCCTGGAAACCGCAATAGATGGCGTAAATCCAAACCAGGATGCCGATGCAGAAGCTGGATGTGATAACGGTGACAATTCCTAGGATCAAGGATTGGATGAGATGGGCTTTGATGAAAGGACGTTCCTTTTTGTCCGCCATCAGAAGCAGGATGATCGGGATCAGGGGAGAGAAAATGTAAGAAAGAAGTGCCCAAAGCTTGTCATCGCTGGTGGCTTCAGGGGCGGCTGCAAATTGGTCTGACATGGTTGTTCCTCCAATTAGTATGAGTTTGATGATAATTGGCGACGGGCGCCATCAAGATACGTGAGCATTGTACAACAAAAATGGTTTATCGTGCAAGTCATTTTAGCGAGGAATTATCCAAAAATTGGATGATGTATGATTGTGATCATACACGCCACACCCATACCACGATGAACACAAGGGTAAACAGCGTGCTGACGATGAGCTGGCGAATCCCAATGCGGGTGGGCTTGACTCCCACCGCCGGGCGGTACATCCCCCACAGAGATTCCAGCCATTGCAGGGCATAGGGCAGAGGCAGCAGCGGCGGCAGGACTTGTGCGGTAGCCAGTCCCGTCACCACTAGCATGTTGAACGTGGTGTATAGCAGGGCACGCCGCGCCATCGAAAATCGTATAGCCAATATCGGCGTCGCGTCCAGCACCCGCTGCTCCAGCCGTAGATAGGCGTAAACAATGGATGCCGCCGATTGCAGCCACGTCAATACCCACAACCACCAACCCATTGGATCGGGTTGGCCTTTACCCACCCAATACGCGGCAGGGGCAGCCAGCGCCAGCACCCCGCTGGCGATGATTTCCACCCCGGCTTGTCTGCGCTCGGCGCGGCGGCTTACCAGCCACAGGTGCCAGGCAAATACGGGCAAGGCAGGGATCGCTAACACGAGCAGGTAACCAAATCCCTGGAAGAGCAGCCCAATAACTGCCGCTATCCCGATGACGGCGTACACCACTATCCATAACCGGGCTGCCGGCAAATCGCTGCGCGGACGCCGCCCGCTGTAAGCCTTGACGGCGATGGTCACTGGCTGCCGAATGAGAAAGGCCGCCATCGCCCCCACGATCAACCAGACCGACGCCCCACGCCACGGCCCGCCGGCAAACAACCCAATGAGCAGCGGGCTGAACAGGAATACCCACGAACCATGGTCTTGAGGGAGGGCAATGTGTTTTTGGAATTTCATACGAAGGCAAATTATACCGCTTCGCCCCTAATCATGCGATGTGCCTGTACGAAAACTGTAGCTTAGCCCCTTGTGGGCGGCGCGTGATAGCAGCGCGAACGGGCGCAAGACCCTATGCTACGGGTTATGCCCCCTCAGCAGTGCGGGAATTTGATCGGCGATATCGTCGCGCACCCGGCGGAAGGCAGCCAGGATTT
>DYIZ01000236.1 GCA_020723385.1 Candidatus Aquidulcis sp. | reverse complement strand
ATATGCACAGTTACCAGTAATCAGTTCTCAGTTATCAGTTATCAGTTATCAGTTATCAGTTATCAGTGAACAGTGACCAACTGATTACTGATCACTGTTCACTGATAACTGACTCAAGTTCCCCAGTCTCTCAGGTAAAGAAAATCGTACCCCACGGTGCGGTTACCAAGCTTGGCAATCGGCGGCAGGATGCGCTTGAAGTGATTGCGGCGCACGCGCTCCACCACTGCCCGGACGAAGCTTTCGGAGAAACCGGCAGCTACGCAATCGGCGGGGCTGTAGCGTTGATCTACAAGCAAATAGAGCAATTTGTCCACTTCTGCGTACGTGAAGCCCAACTCGCCCTCGTCGGTCTGCCCGGTCCACAGGTCGGCGGTGGGCGGTTTGGCGACGATGACCTCAGGGATGCCCATCGCCCGCGAGAGCTGGCGCACCTGGGTTTTGTACAGGTCACCCAGAGGGTTGATGGCGCAGGCCGAATCGCCATAGAGGGTGGTGTACCCCAGGAGAATCTCGGTCTTATTTCCGGTGCCCACCGGCAGCCCGTGAAACACTTCCGATTGGTCGTACAGCACGATCATGCGCAGGCGCGCCATGATGTTGCCGCGCCGCACCTGGGTCATGTCGGGGAAACGCTCGATGAGCGGGTCAGCCATTTCGGTGATCGGGACGGTGATGGACTGGATGCCGAGCGCGTCAATCACCAATTGGGCGTGGTCGAGCGACTCGGACGAGGAGGATTTATACGGCAGGCGGATCGCCAACACGTTCTCCGGGCCGAGCGCTTCGGCAGCGAGATAGCACGACAGCGCCGAATCGATCCCGCCGGACAGGTTGATCACGGCGCGGGAATATCCCACCCGGCTGATTTCACTGCGGATGAAGCCGGTGAGGATTTGTTGGGTGAGGGAGGGGTTGATGGTCAGGTCAATCACTTGATAATTCTCTCCATTTCGCGGAAAACCAGCGCGGTGCGCTCGTCGCGCAGGAGCGGCAGGCGGGCGCGGGTGCGGTGAAGTTGATTGAGATCTACCTCGACCAAAGTGAGCGCCTCTTCCTCGTAGGGACCTTTGGCGAGCAGATTGCCATCCGGGTCGAAGAGGGTCGAGCCGCCCCAGAAGTGGAGCCCATCCTCGAAGCCGACCCGGTTGGCGTGCGCCACGAAGGCCGTGAACAGGCTGGCGTAAGCGCGGTTGATGTGCTCGACCCAACGGGCTGATTCAAGCTGCGGCTCGGGGGTGAGGCCGCGCCCCGGCGAGGCCGAAGTGAGCAGGAACAGATCAGCGCCGTCCAGCCAAAGCAGGTAGGGCGGCGAGGCGTGCCAGAAATCCTCGCAGATGAGGATACCCATCCGCCCAAAGCGCGTGTCGAATGCGCGGATGCTGTCGCCCCAGGCGAAGAAGCGCCCTTCATCGAACAGGCCATAGGTGGGCAGGTAAACCTTGTGATGCACGTGAACCACCTGCCCCTGCGAGAGATACGCCGCAGCGATGAAAAACCGGCTGCGGATGTCTTCATCCACAAAGCCGACCACCATATCCAGGTCAAGCTCACGGCTGGCGTCGAGCAGCGGGCGGAAAACGGGGTCATCGGGCGTAGGGCGGTGGGCGACGGCGGAAGCCAGGTCTTGCAGCACGTATCCGGTGAGCGACAATTCGGGGAAGACCAGCAGGTCAGCTCCAGAAGAACGGGCTTCTTTAGCCAGGGCGAGGTGCTTTTCGAGATTGGCATCTACATTGCCGAGGCGGGTATTAATTTGAGCGAGGGCGAGGGTGAGTTTCATAAGCCAGTTAATTTGTCCGTCGGATTTGGGGTAGAGACGCCCCGGCGGGGCGTCTGTGATTGCCAGAGAAGGATGATTACAACCGGTAGAACGAGGATTATCAGCCCCAATCCGCCCCAGGTATCGAGGCGCAGGCCGCGCCAGGCGGGCATGGGGTCGGCGCGCAGGAAAGAGAGACCCAGCATCTCGAGGGAGACGCCGAGCAGCCCCAGGGATGCCGTCAGTCCCGGCTGGCGCAACGCCAACCAGGGTTGGCGCAATCCCTTGCGGCCCAGGTACAGCCCCAGGACGATCCCGCTCGTCAGAACCATCCCGGCGAGCTGCACCGGCCAGCGGGCTGCGACGATCCCCCATTCGTCTTTCGCCGGAAGCGCCCACCAAGCATCTACCGGCTGCCCATAAGCCACCCCATCCAGCCAGCAAGTCAGCCAGCCAGCAACCGACAGGGCCGCCAGCAGCGGAAACAGGCTGTCGGCGGTTGGGGCAAGGGGCAGCCGGGCCAGGGTTGTGAAAATCATCAGCCCTGCCAGCGCTCCCGCCAGCGCGCCAACGCCGGAGAATCCGCCCAGCCAAACTTGCGGGATGTCGAGGGGATGCGGCGCGAACGCATACCAGTTGACAGCCACATAAATCGCACGCCCGCCAAGCAGCGCGCCAGCCAGCGCGCTGAGGCCGGCGTCGAGAAGGTGCTGGCGGTGCGCTTCGGGAGCCTGCCAGGCAATCCATGCCAGGCCGCCCGCCGCGCTGATACCCAGGAAAAATGGGGGGAGGTACACGGGTTAATGATACCATCGGATGCGGAGTGGATGTATAATGATATTGGCACTCAGCGTTGCCAGGAGGCAAAAGATGCAAGCATTATTGACAGACCCCAATATCGTGTATGTTCTGCTCGTGGCGGGGGCGTTGCTGGCGTTTTTCGCCGCACTGACACCCGGCACCGGTATGTTGGAGATCAGCGGGTTGTTTGCGCTGCTTCTGGCCGGTTATGGCATATACGTTAACGACCGGCCGGTGAACCTGTGGGCGGTGATTATCTTGCTCGTTGGGGTGATACCTTTTATGCTGGCGCTGCGCAGGTGGAAAAACTACACCTTTTTGGTTGTTGCGATTGCAGCGTTCGTGCTTGGCTCGATTTATCTCTTCCAGGGCGATGCCTGGTGGCAGCCGGGGGTCAGCCCGCTGCTGGCGATCCCAGTCTCGGTGATAGTGGCAGGGCTGGTGTGGTGGATGACCCGCAGGGCGATGGAGGCCGAGAAGCAGCGTCCCGCCCATGACCTGGGTACGCTCATCGGGCAAATCGGCGAAGCGAAAACAGCCATAAATGCCGAAGGGTCTGTGCAGGTCGGCGGAGAATTGTGGAGCGCTTTCAGCGCTGAACCAATCCCGGCTGGAGCAAATGTCCGTGTTCTGGGACGAGATGGTTTGATGTTGAAAGTCCAGGCGGTTGATTCGCACACTCCCGAAAATTGATCTGCCTTGCAACAATTCGATGGATTTGCCGGTGAATGCGTCAATCCCGCTTCCTCTGACCTCTGTTCTCTGCCTCCTTTTCGCTGTTTTACTGGGTCTGGCGATCTTTCTAACGATTGGCGTCCGCGTTGTACCGGAGAACAAACGTCTGGCAGTCTATCGGCTCGGACGGTACGTTGGCGAGATGGGGCCGGGATTGATTTTCATCCTGCCGTTCGTTGACCGGGGCGAGATGCATGATTTGGCAGCGTCGCCCCAGCAAATCCCTGTTTTCCCCGGGGCGACCGGTGAGGCGGAAACAGCTATCTTCGTCGAAGGCAAGGCACGCATCGGTACAACAATTTTCGATGCGACCAGCGAGCGCCCCATTGCCCCTGGCGCAAGAGTATCTATCAAAAAAGTGACGCTCGAAGTCGAAGAAATCGTGGATCGCCAGAGAGCTTGATCTGCTCCGGCTTTCTGATCAAAACCATTCATTCTTGTTCAAGGAGGTTTCTATGGAAGCTGCTGTTCTCACCCCAATTCTCTGTCTCGGGGGAGCTGTGTTGCTGGGTCTGCTGGTTTTCCTGCTCACCGGCATCCGCATCGTACCGGAATACCGGCGGCTGGTGGTCTTCAACCTGGGGCGATGCCTGGGCCCGAGAGGCCCCGGCCTCAAGTACATCATCCCCTTCATCGAGACCGCCGTCACGGTGGATTTGCGCGAGCAGGTGCGTGAAATCCCGCACCAAACCTCGATCACCAAAGACAATGCCCCCATCTCGATTGACTTCCTGTGGTTCTACAAAGTATTGAACCCCACCGATAGTGTGCTGCAAGTGGGTAACTTCGAGCTGGCCGCCCAGGGCATGGCCACCACCACACTGCGCGCCGTCATCGGCGGTATCCCGCTGGACGATGTCCTCTCGGAGCGCGAGCACATCAACACCGTGCTGCGCACCCGTCTGGACGAGGTCACCGAGCGTTGGGGCGTTAAAGTCACCAACGTCGAAATCCGCGAGATCATCCCGCCCCGCGAAGTCCAGGAAGCGATGAACCGCCAAATGTCCGCCGAGCGTATCCGCCGCGCCGTGGTCACCGAATCCACCGGTACGCGCGAAGCCGCCATCAACGTGGCCGAAGGCGATAAGCAGGCCAACATTCTCAAGGCCGAAGGTGAGAAGCAGGCCGCCATCCTGCGGGCGCAAGGCGAGCGTGAAGCCCAGCTCCTGCGCGCCGAAGGCTTCGCCGCCGCCCTCGACCGCATCTTCACCATCGCCAAGGGCATTGACCAAAAGACGATGACGCTGCAATACTTCGAGACGCTGAAATCCATCGGCCTCAGCCCATCCACCAAGTATATCTTCCCCATGGAGTTCACCAGCATGCTGGAGACTTTCGTGAAGGGTAAGTAACCAATCCTGAAACGTAAAACGTAATGCGTAAGCGTGGAATTTTCACGGCTTACGCATTACGTTTTACAGACGCCGCGCCTCGCAACGCCCCTCACTCTGTGACCTTACAAACTCCTGCCAACACTTTCTCTATCGAACCTGCTTCCTGGCGCGATCTGGGGGCGCTGCGCCAGATCGAGCAGATCTGTTTCCCGTTGGATGCCTGGCCGCTGCTCGACTTATTGGGGGTGCTGACCTTTCCCAATGTAGTGCGCTTGAAAGCGGTTGCCGAGAACCGCATGGTGGGATTTGTCGCCGGGGATTTGCGCCGTTCAGAACGGCTGGCATGGATCGCCACCATCGGGGTGCTGCCTGAGTTTCGCGGGCAAGGCATCGGCACGGCGCTGCTGACAACCTGCGAGGAACGGCTGAATGTTCCCACCATCAAGCTTTGTGTGCGCAAATCCAACGATACCGCTATCCGTTTATACCTGCGGTATGGCTACGTCAAAGTAGACGAATGGCCACGCTATTACACGGATAGGGAAGCGGCGATCGTGATGGAAAAGAAGCGGTGAGAAAAAATCCGAAAATTTGATGGTCGTGCGAAATACGCACGACCATCAAATTTTCGGCTCTCCCCAAGGCGAAAGTGCGCAGGTTGTAACGCTACCCTCCCACACGCCTGAGAATACGTAACACCAAAAACGTCAGCCAGGGGGATGGATTTTTCTTGTCGGCAAACGACCAGCCCTTCCAC
>DYIZ01000235.1 GCA_020723385.1 Candidatus Aquidulcis sp. | reverse complement strand
GCCTTGCGCTTGGACTGCGCTGCATCCGGCGATGAGTGCGGCGACCATCAGTAGAACGAACATTTGACGTTTCATCTTTCACCTCCTGGTGTGTGTATAATCAGGACGAGCACTATTCCTCTAAAGTTCCATTATATCCGAGACCATTGTATGGAGGCCAGCATGACCCGCTCGCATCGTTTGTGGATCATCGCCCTGACTGTTGCCAGCTTCGCGCTTGTTTTGCGGGCTGCCGGGGATAATGCCACAGCCGCACGGGGTCAGCAGCCCCCCCCGGGCGTGCAGACCCCGGTGGTTCGTTACCCCCTCCAGCACGATTTGTCGCTCCCGTTGAGCCAGATCCCGCCCCAGGGTGTGGCAGCCTCCGGCGAGGATGTGATCCTTCCTTTGGAATTGTTGCCCCGCCCGGTGAGCCTGGTCCCCGAGTCGCCCTCTGTTGACGCGGCTGTTCAACATGGGTTCGGTCTGGATAATATGCCCTCGCCCGAATTCAATTTTGCCGGCCTCAACAACGATGACAATCTCGCCGCGCTTGGCCGCCGCCTGGTTCCGCCCGACACCATTGGCGACATCGGCCCCAACCATTACATCCAGTTCGTTAACGTTGTCTTTGCTATCTGGGAGATTGACCGCCAGAGCCAAACAGTCACGCGCGTCTACGGCCCGGCGGCCGGGCATACCCTGTGGAGCGGCTTCGGCGGGATGTGCGAGACTCACGACAACGGGGATGTTATCGTTCTTTATGATTCGATCTCCGACCGTTGGCTGATGAGCCAGTTCGCCATTGATTTCAACCTGCCCGAGTTCCACCAATGTATTGCCGTCTCGCAAACCGGCGATCCCACCGGCGCATGGTACCGCTACGATTATTTGATGAGCCAGTCGAAAATGAACGACTATCCCAAGTTCGGCGTCTGGCCCGATGCCTATTATCTGACCATCAACCAGTTTGCCTCTAGCGATTGGGCCGGGCAAGGGGTGGCGGCCTTCGAGCGGGAGAAGATGCTCGCCGGGCAGCCCGCGGCCATGCTCTATTTCGACCTGGTCGACGCCTACCCTCGCCTGGGGGCGATGCTCCCCGCTGACCTGGACGGCTCTACGCCGCCGCCGCCCGGCGAGCCAGGGTATTTCGTCCAGTTCGATGACGACGCCTCAGGCTATTCGCCCGACCAGCTTCAGGTGTGGCAGTTCCATGTGGATTGGACTGATCCCATCACCGGCACCTTCGGTAATCCACAGATCATAAACCTGTCTGCCGCCGGCCTGTCGTTCGACTCGCTGCTCTGCACCGAATACCGCAGCACCTGCATTGACCAGCCCGCCACCGACCGCCGGTTGGAAGACCTGGCCGACCGGCTGATGTACCGCCTGGCTTATCGCAACTTCGGCGATTACGCCGCACTGGTGGTCAATCATACGGTTGACACGGATGGCCGCGGGCGCGCCGGCGTCCGCTGGTATGAGCTGCGCCTCGAGGATGGCCTCGCCAGCCTGCGCCAGGGCGGCACGTATGCCCCGGAGGGCGGCGCGGCATCGCCCGAACACCGTTGGATGGGCAGCGCCGCCATGGATGCCTCCGGCAACCTCGCTCTCGGCTATTCGGTCTCCGGTTTGTCTACCTACCCGTCAATCCGTTACACCGGACGGCTGGCCGGCGACCCGTTGGGCGTTCTTCCCCAAGGGGAGAGTACCCTCACCCCTGGCGGCGGTTCCCAGTCTACCGTGGCCGCGCGTTGGGGTGATTACAGCATGATGACGGTTGATCCCACCGACGATTGCACCTTTTGGTATACGAACGAATATTACCCGGTTTCCAGCCTGCTCCAATGGCATACCCGCATCGGCTCGTTCCGTTTCCCCTCCTGTACGACCGGCCCGCGCGGCAGCCTGCAGGGCATAATAACTGACATCAACACCGGCGCGCCGCTCCCCGATGCCCGGGTGTTAATTTCCGACAGCGTTGTTACTCTGGCTGATGGGAGCGGCCGCTACCAATTTCTCAATATTCCGGCAGATAGCTACGCCGCTGCTGTCTGGGCGTATGGCTATCTGCCTCAAAGCGCCATCCTCACGGTGACCAATGGCAGTGTGATCGTTCACGATTTCGGCCTGTCGCCGCGCGTTGCGGTTACAGCCTTCGGGGTTGTCACTGACGCCTCAGGGCATGGATGGCCGCTCTATGCCCGATTGCACATCACCGCTGACGGTTTCGACGAGACAGTTTTCACCGACCCGCTTTCGGGGGTGTACCAGATTGGCTTGTTCACGGGCTTGACTTATCGTTTCGAGATTAGCGCTGTTTCTGGAGGATACCACCCCCAGATCGTTCATATCAGTTTCTCGGAGAGTGTGCCATCATCCGGGGGCGAGCCGACGCCCGCCAACAAAGGGCTTTCGGCTTCACAGATCATCTTGTCCCCGGAGAATCCGACCGCCGATTTTGACCTTGTCGCTGACGTGCCATCTTGCCTCGCTCCCGGCTACGCCCCCGAAACCGTCTATTCCGAAGATTTCGAGGCCAGCGACGGCGGCTTTACCACGGCCGTCAGCGGCACACAGGCTGCCTCCACTTGGGCCTGGGGCGTGCCAGCCAGCGGCCCGCTCGCGGCCCATTCCGGCGACCGGGTGTGGGCTACCAACCTGTCGGGCAACTACGCCGATCGTGAAAGCAGCCTGCTCGTCTCCCCGCCGATTGACCTCAGCGCCCAGGTTGAGCAATTGCTGATCGTTGCCTGGCGGCAGTGGTTGAGCACCGAACGTGCTCACGATTTCGCCAGCCTGGAGGTCACCCGTGACGGCGGGGCGACCTGGCAGCGCTTGTACGGCGAGGTCGGCGGAGCGGTGGATACGCATTGGGCGCAGCATCGCATCATCCTCGATCCGAGCTACGCAGTCAGTGATTTTCGCCTGCGTTTTTGGCTGCACAGTACAAACAATTTCACCACAGCGGAGGGGCTTTACCTGGACGATATTTCCATCGGCGCTTTCAGCGCGGCGCCTGACATTGGCTACTTTCAGGATTTCGAGGCCTCCGATGGCGGATACACTCCCGGAGGCGGGTCAACCTGGGAGTGGGGCGCGCCAACCAGCGGGCCGGGCAGCGCCTACTCGGGGCAGAACGTCTGGGCCACCAACCTCTCGGGCGATTACAATGACAACGAGGACAGCTATCTCGAGTCGGTGAGCATCCCGATGGGCAGCCATTTTGGTCAAACCCCGGTTTTGATCTGGCGGCAGTGGCTGGAGACCGAAAGCGGCTATGACTACGCCTCGGTCGAGGTCGAAAACGACATCGAAGGCTTGGGTTGGGAACAAGTCTACGGCGATGTGAGCGGGTATGTGGACTCCGGCTGGACGCAGCATTTTGTTGTTCTCGACCCCAGCCGCGCGGCTGGCTCGATGCGCGTACGTTTCCACCTGACATCCGATTCTGACGTGACTGCTCCAGGGATTTATTTAGACGATGTGATGGTGGCGTTCCTTCAAGGCATGCCCGCGGCTGTTTGCGACATCCAACCCGGCGGGCTGGTGGTCGGCAACGTGTACAATCAGACGAGCGGGCAGCCCCTTTTCGGCGCACGGATCAGCCACGATTCGGGTGTCTCGATTGCCTTTACGACCCCCAACGACCCGGCGGTTGACGATGCCTTCTTTATCCATTTCGCTCCCGCCGGCGACCAAACCATCCGCGCGGCCTTCGGCTCGGTGAGTGATTCGGAAAACGTGACCGTCTTGACCGACAGCATTGTCTGGCAGGACTTCATCCTGACTGTTTGGGAGTTGTTCTTCCCATTGATCAACTTTTGACGGAAGAATCTCCAGATTTTGGGTGTTCGAGTGGGCGAAGCCCACTCGAACACCCAAAATCTGGGAAACATTCCCACCGAAGGCGGGAGAACCTGCAAAAGGTATAATTGTCTCCACCGAAGGAGATTCCCATGTCCACTTTGATCAAATCCGCAACCCTGCTTACCGCCTCCGATACCTTCAGCGCCGATATCCTCATCGAGGGCGAAAAGATTGCCGCTCTCGGTGCAGACCTGAACATCCCCGGCGCGGAGGTAATTGACGCCTCCGGCAAGCTGGTCATGCCCGGCGGGGTGGACCCGCACACGCACTTCGACCTGCCCATGTTTGGCACCGTCTCGTCGGACGATCACTATACCGGCCACAAAGCCGCCGCCTTTGGCGGTACCACCACAGTGATTGATTTCATCTCGCAAGATTATCCGACCTTGCGGGCGAGCGCGGATGCCTGGCACGCCAAAGCTGACCCCAAAGCGGCAGTGGATTTTGGCTTTCACATGAACATCACGCGTCTCGACGATTCGATCCTGGAAGAGATGGGGCATCTGCCCGGGATGGGGATTACCAGTCTCAAAGTATTCACTGCCTACAATAATCGCCTGCGCCTGTCGGACGGCGACATCTACAAGGTAATGCGTATAGCCAGAGAGCGTGGGCTGCTCACCCTGCTGCACGCTGAGAACGGCGATGTGATTGACTTATTGGTAGCCGAGGCATTGGCAGCGGGTCACACCACCCCGGAGTGGCACGCCAAAACACGCCCGGCCTGGGGGGCGGTGGAGGCCACCCTGCGCGGCGCGGCCCTCGCAGCCCAGACTGGCGCGCCGTTGTATATCGTCCACATGAACGTGGGAGGGGAAGTGGACCAACTGCGTTACGTTCGAGAGCGCGGCCTGCCGGTGATGGGGGAGACCTGCCCGCAGTATCTCTTTTTCACCGAAGATCATCTGCGCCGCCCCGACGGCGCTAAGTGGGTGTGCTCGCCTCCCATGCGTACCGCCGCCGACAACCTCCGCCTGTGGGAAGGGTTGAAGGATCAAACCATCCAGACCATCGGCACCGACCATTGCCCGTTCTTCTTCGATGGGACAAAGGCCATCCTGTACGAAGGCAAATCGGTCGCCATTCCGGGAAAAGAACTGGGCAGCGATAACTTTACCAAAATCCCCAACGGTCTGCCGGGAGTGGGCGACCGCTTGCCGGTGTTGTGGACTTACGGCGTGCGCGCCGGGCGTATCACTCCCAATCAATTCGTGGCGCTGATGTGTACTAACCCGGCCAAAATTTTCGGGCTGTACCCGCGTAAAGGCGCGCTGCTCCCCGGCTCCGACGCCGATATTGTCATCTGGGACCCCGAGCAGCGGCTGACCTACGGGGTGGCGCATGCCCACCATCGCACCGATTACAATCTGTACGAAAATTGGGAGCTGGTCGGCTTCCCCGAAAAGGTTTTTCTGCGCGGCCAGTTGATCGTAGACAACACCCGCTCCGAAGGGGATCGTTGGCTGGGGAAGACCGGGATGGGGAGATTCTTGATGCGATCCGAGGGGACTTTCGTTTAACATGCTTTCCTATCTTCCCCTCCTTGC
>DYIZ01000234.1 GCA_020723385.1 Candidatus Aquidulcis sp. | reverse complement strand
CGAAGCTGGGCGACCCGCGCCGCGAGGTGATGACGGTGGAAGCTATGCCGTTCTGCTTCGTCCCGGCAGGCGAGTTCGTGATAGGCAGCAAAGAGGATGATAAAGACAGTTTCGAGGATGAGCAGCCTCAGGCCACGTTGGAGCTGCCCGATTTCTGGATCAGCCGCTACCCGGTGACGAATGCACAGTTCGATCAATTTGTGAAGGCAGGCGGCTATGCCGAAAAACGTTATTGGGCGGAAGCCAGCCAAGCCAGGCGATGGAACGCTGGCCGGATTATTCGAGAGGTCTTTAATGGCGAGAAGTTTGTGGATGAGGAAGCAAACCAGCCTTATGACTTTGGTAAGCCGTTCGACTTACCCAACCACCCGGTGGTAGGGATAACGTGGTATGAGGCGCTGGCGTTTTGCCGGTGGATGGAAGAACGGTTGAAGGTTGGCAGAGCCTGCCCTGAGCTTGCCGAGGGGTTGAAGGTCGAAGGCAGGGACGAAGATGATTTTTGGCAAGGGTTAGCGGAGGGTAAGCTGCACGTGACCCTGCCGAGCGAGGCGGAATGGGAAAAGGCGGCGCGAGGCAGCGATGGGCGAGCTTATCCGTGGGAGGGCGCTTTCGATCCGAACAAAGCCAACACCACTGAAACAGGTATTGGCGCAACCAGCGCGGTGGGCTGCTTCCCCTCCGGGGTCAGTCCGTGCGGCGCGCTGGATATGAGCGGCAATGTGTGGGAGTGGACGCGCAGCCTGAACGGCAATTACCCCTACCCCGACGACGAAAAAGAAAGAGCGGAACGCGAAAACTTACAGGCTGACACGGAAACGCCCCGTGTGCTGCGCGGCGGTTCCTTCCTCAGTGCTGCCAGGTACGCCCGCTGCGCCTACCGTTACTGGTTCAGTCCCGACTTCAGGGACTGGCTCTACAGTTTTCGGGTTGTGGTTGTCTCCCCATACTTCTCCAACTCTGGTCTCTGATGTCTCTGGTCTCTGCATCTCTGAATCTTCGGTACTCTGGGGGGAGTCCAGAGGGGGCTGCGCCCCCTTTGGCTCCTTAAACGCGCAAAATTCGATTTTGGAGGGTTGAGCGATAGCCTTCGATCTCGCCTTATGGAAAGAAAAACTCACCGCCCGGCTGCCCGGCTGGAAAGCGCGGGGATAGCGCAATACTGTCGGCAACCGCAAAGCCCCCCGGAGTTTTGGAAACTCCGGGGGGCTTACTCGATAATTTTGCGCTGCACTCGGAAAGCGCGTAGGGCGTGCGCTGGCGTTGAATCTGGCCTAAAAATCACGCCCCAGTGGGGGGGGCACCGGGGCGTGGCACAGGTTGCTTTTGACGGCTGCCTGTGTAATATTATTCTACACAATTCTGTTGGCGGGGTCAATAAGCGATGGGTACTAAATGGCTATACGCATTATTTTTTACTTTGCCCATCCACCTTTCCCTGCATAGCGAAGCAATGGTATTCGTGCGCTGCTGAAACACGTTCCAGCGTATAACACAATAGCCAAATCGTGATTGACACTGTAAAAGTTTGGGTGTAAACTGTTTGTACGCCATTCGATTGCACTCGAATACTCATTCGCTCCTGATCGGAGACCTATGGCACACTATCGAGACCCAAAACGCCGTCTCACATTGAAGGCCCTCGGGTTCCAGGAAGACCCGTTTACCACCTCCGCCGACCCCCGCTTCTTGTACCTCTCGCCGCAGCACAACGAGGTGCTGTCCAGCGCGCAAGAGGTCATCGAGAACCGACGCGGCCTGGCAGTCATCCAGGGCGGATTCGGCGTCGGTAAATCCACCCTCGCCCGGCGCATCGAGGCGGTCTATCGAGAATATCCCGATGATTTTCAGGTGGCCGCCATCCATACCGCCTCGTATGAGAGCGAATATGCTGCGCTTCTGGACGTTTCCCTGGCGCTGAACGTGGAGCGGCGCAAAGGCATCACCATGCAATGGCGGGAATTTGAAGGCTTCCTGGTTGACCAGGCCGAAAATCGCCGCAATGTGGTCGTCATCCTGGATGACGCCCAACTCATGGCTCCAAGCTCATTACGCTTCGTCCACCACCTGTACAATTTCGACGTGTCCATGAAGCTGGCGCAGGTGGTGCTGTTCGGGCAGCCCGAAGTCTACCGGCTGTTCGATGCCCACCCCGAGGTGGCCTCCAGGGTGGCCGGATGGTATCGGTTGAATCCCCTGGTGTTGGAGGAGACCTTCGAGCTGATCCGCTTCCGCTGCGAAGTCGCCGGGCGCAGACCTCCCCTCCTCACCCAATCTGCCTTACTGAAAGTGTGGGAATCCACGAGCGGCATCCCGCGCGAGGTTGTCGCGGTTTGCTCTGCCATTGTGGACGTTCTCGGAGACCAGGGCAAAACCCTGGCCGACGATACGGTGGCCGACATCGCCGTTGGCAATTACCTGGCCGTGCGCAGCAGCTAATTTCATACACACAAAATAGCGTTTAATTTTATACACACAAAAATGACAGAACACACTTACCCCTGGCTTCGCCTCCTGGATATGGAGGCCAAAAAGAGACCGCCCGAAGCGCATCAAAAAGGCGGCCCTGGCCGCCCGCCCAGTTCTTTCCCAAGAAAACGCGTCAATATCACTTTGACCGATGACGAAACGGCGGCCCTGGATGAGCTGACGGCGCTCCTGGGGAAATGGATGGATCGCCCGATCTACCGGGGACATCTGATTGCATTTATGGCCTTCTGGATGCGCGGCAAGCTGCAAGCCGGCGACCTGCCGGACACCATCCGCTCCTTCAGCGACCTGGCCGAGCGATTGGATTGCTCAAAGGGAGGCTCGAAGTAACACCCTCTTCAAAGGGGTAGTGCATAAGCAGCCGTCCCTTTGAGATCAGAAGGGCGAGTCACGCATGACCAAAGCGTTAAAGGGTAGGGCATCATACCCTACCCTTTGAAAGGAGCCAGTAGAGACAAATGTCAACCACCGCGTTTCATCCGGTTCGCGAAAGGGTTTTGAGCTTTCGAGGCATTGAAATCGTTACCGCAGACCTCAAAGACGGACAAGGGTACGTGTCTATCAATAGTCTTTGCGATGCTTTTGGGTTGGAACGGAGCGGCCAGCGCCAACGATTGACCCGACGCAATGGTTACTTCGAGCCTTACACCGCCACGATACTGCTTCAAACGCCGGGAGGCCCCCAATCGGCTCTATGCCTTATGGCTTCGGCGGTTCCGCTCTTTCTGAGCGGGGTACAGTTCGAGCGCGTGCAGAACCCCGAGGCCCGCGATTTGCTACAAACCTTTCTTGATGAAGCCCATGTTGTCCTGAGTGAACACTTCGGAATTTCTGAGCGGGGTGAGCTTCGTTTTATTCAGGATGCCATCGCCCGCATGGTCGCCGAACAAGAAGTATTCGAGGATACCCTCTCAAAAAAAGTAGAGGCGGAGTTGGCCGAAATTCGGCAGGCCCACGAAGATAAGGTGCAACAAATCCGTGAGGCCTTCTCCAACCTGCGGCAGCAGGTTGTGCATCTGGATGCCGTAGCCGCCCCGAAGTCGCGGCTGACGCCAGAGCAGTCAGGCCAGCTCCGCCAGCTTGTGAACACGTTAGGTTTGATGCAGCAGGAAGATGGGGTTGCCAACCCCTATCAGGCTATTTACATGAACATATTCCGCATGACCGGCGTTGGGCGCTCCGAGGACATTCGCAAGGATGATTTCCCGGCAGTGACCGCCTACCTGGAGCAGCAGATCGCTGCCATGTCGAAACGATTGAAGAAGTAACCAGGGCCGAGGTGAAGCAGCAAAAACGGTTCGTATAACACGAACGACTATCAAGGGGCAGCCGCGAACTGGTCAAGGTCTGTCGGCTGCCCCTGCCCTACCCAATAAAAAAGGCTGGCATTGCGCCAGCCAGGAGTGAGGACAACCGCGAACTGGTCAAGGTCTGTCGGTTGTCACTGTTGTATTGTCATTATAGCACATTGACAAAAGAATATGTCGTGGCGTAAACGACTTGACGAAACAAAGGTATGTGAGTTAGAATGTGTTGAAATGAGTTATTTTGCAGGTGGCAACTACACTTATGGGAAGCTCGCAGCAATTCTCAATCCGGCTGCCAATCAAGATCGCCGATACCGTTCGAGATTGGGCCAAAATGGAACATCGCTCGATCAATTCAATGTTTACGATACTCATTGATGAAGCCATTCGAGTCCGATCAATCCACGCTCCAGCAGCCAGCGTGCTTGTTGATTTACAGAACGAGAATTCGAACTTGCAAGTCGCTCCAATTCGTCTTTCTGACGACCAGAAAGCCGCAATTGAATAACAGCAATGTCGTCTGGTTTTTCTGCCAATAAGTCAGCTATTCGTATCTCTGGGTTTTCTTGCTCTCGTTCGAGACCGCGTTGAATCAGCCACACAAGTTGCTTGTTGAGAGAACGCCCATCTTTTGCCGCCTGTAAAGCGATGGCGTTTTTTAACCCATTGGGGATTCGAATAGTTACCGCATTCACAGTTATCAGTGTCCAGATTTCTTTTGTTTCATTATTGACTTATTTTAACTCGTTTTTACTTATTTCGAGTTATTTTGGTATCAAAATGACTACAAATAACTCGCAAGTGCCACCACTCGCAAGCTCTCCCTGGCATCTCCCCGCCCCACAGGAGGCCGTATGACCACGATCCAGCACCCTGTCACACAGACACAATGGACTCTCCCTGCCGCAGTTCGCACGCCGCTTGCCCCTTCCCTGTCTGATATTCTGGACGCGACCGGCCCCCTGCCGCCCCATTCACTCGTGATTGGGGCGTGTGACGACGGGCTGCACATCTTTCTCGACCTGACCGACCCGCGCCCCGGATCGCTGCTCGTCGCCGGAGATGCCGGATGCGGCAAAACGAAGCTGATCCGCTCGATCCTGGCCTCGGTTGCGATGGTCAACATGCCTCGCCAGGCGAGCTTCGCCGTCATCGCCAAAGACCTGGGCGAGTACCGCTCATTTTCAGGCTCGCCCAATACTCTGACGATGTACCCGGTGTACCACGACAAAGCCTTCGAGCTGGTAGCCTCCTTCACCGAATTGACCGAGCAGCGCCGCACCGGACGGATGCGCGGGGCAGCGGTCGTTCTGGCGATTGATGACCTGGGCAGCCTGTGGGAGACAATGACCTCCGAATTGCGGGATTGCCTGGCCTGGCTGGTGCAGCATGGCCCGGAGTCCGGCGTGTGGCCGCTGGCGGCGCTGGACAGCCGCGACATCGTGGAAGGCAAAGTCCCTTCCAATTTGCTCCAGCGGTTCGGCACGCGGCTGGCCGGTCACGTGGCCGACCCCGGTTGGCAGACGTACCTGACGAGCGGCGTGGCGCTCGATCCGCCAATCGCCGGCGCGCAGTTCTACGCCCGCTTCGATGGCCGCTGGACGCCGTTCTGGATTCCGGCAGAGAGGTAAGCCCGTGAGAGGGCGATACCTGGGCAGGTCGAGAAAGAACAAAACCCGTTGGGTTGCCCTGGC
>DYIZ01000048.1:35170-39269 GCA_020723385.1 Candidatus Aquidulcis sp. | reverse complement strand
CACTCGGCTGGCTGAGAATTGAGCAATGTTAGAATCATTTCAGCGAATGGACAGTATCAACCAAGAAGTCGAGCAATTATCTGATGGCTCAGGCTATCAACCTGATCTATTGGAAAAGCAAGCCGAAATAGAGGCTTATCTGCGCGAACACGATACCTGGCGGCTCAATTCCGACGATGATCGATTATTTATCGAGAATATGCTTTTTGCCGGAGAAGCTTCAGTTTATGACAAACTCCAGCAAACGTATGTCACGATGATCCTGGTTCACAATTACTCTCATTTCTATGTTTTTGGCTCTGAGGCGAGTGGTTCAGGAGGAAGTGATTTTCTATTACCCAGCGGGCTCGTATTTTTTCAGATTAGCTGGATAACATGATGTGCTGGGGAAGACAAGATAATCGAACCCGATCAGCCATCCACGCCGAAACGAACGGAGATTGCACGAAATGTTAGAGTACATCATCTCAACCATCAAGGAACTCATGCGGGTGGCGCGTGACACCTATGGCGTCAATCCGGTGATCTTCCTGGTCATCTATTTCGGCGGTTTGCCGGTTTTCTATTATTCGCTGTTTCGCATGTTGCGAGCGCTCGCCAAAAAGCTTGGGAAGGAGATCATGCTTTGGAGCACGATTTTTCTGTTTTCGAGCGTGGCGCCTTTTCTCTACGTGCTTTTCTTTGGCCGGAATCTTCCCTGGTGGGCTTACGCCGTCATTGCCCTGCTCATCGGCCAGGGCATTTTATCCCTGGTGATCAAGCTTCGGAAGAAACCCGCCGGCGGCGCGCAGGAAATATGATTGGACTCATCTGCCGCCTTGCCCGGTGAATAATCCATGCAAAAAGCCGGATTGCTCCGTTTGCAAGCAAAACTTGTCAATGGTTTGTTTCTCATCTACGAAGGAATTCGATCGCGCCTGTCTTCCAAACGGAAATTGAAGATTCTTTTTTCTGATGTCCAGGGGTGGAAGGGCTTTATCGAAAAGGGATTTCGACTTACCAAACATGAAATCGTATTTGGGGTGTTTTCTCCCGATACCCTCAAAGCTTACGACCTCGTTGTGCCGTTGACCATCGAGGATTTGATGTACCTCAACGAGGCGCGCCATCTCATCGCTGATAACCCCATCCCCATTCCGAGCGCAGACTGTATTCGGCTGTGTGATGATAAAAATCTATTCAATCGGGCGCTCATCGCCAACGGTTTTGGAAGTTTTATCCCCAAGGTGGGGGGCGCACAGGCCTACCCATATATCCTGAAGAAGAGCATTGATGGTTGGGGTGAGAATAGCCATATCATCCTCGACGCGCAGCAGGAACAGACTTTCTCGGATGCCCTGGCCAATCCAGAGTATTTCACCCAGGCGTTCATTCCCGGAGCATACGAATACGCCACGCACATTGTTTTTCGGGATCATAAGATCGTGTGCGCGATCAACATCGAATATGTTTTTGAGACCGAAACCCCTATCAAAGGCAAAGATCAGCCAATCTACACAAAAATATGCCGCTGCCCTTATCTGGATGTATTTTCTTCCATCCTGATATCCATTGGTTTCGAGGGGCTGTGCTGTTTCAACTACAAGGTTTATGATAACCGTCTCTTTATCCTTGAGATTAACCCGCGCTTTGGAGGCAGTCTCTGCCCATTCTTTTGCTCTTTTTTGCGGCATATCGCCTGAGACAATTGTAGTTGCAACTGGCTGTCCTGGCGCACGCTTTCGACGGCCTGGGCTTCGGATTTGATGAATTGGTGAAGTGATGAATCGCAGCGGAGGCATGATGGATAAACCGATCATGCCTCCGCTGCTAAATTGTGGTCAACACCCGGTTGACTTAATGTGAGACGCCTCAGGTGCTGCCAGTGCTGCACACCGATGATGCGTTCCCCAACGAAAATGAGCTGCCTCCAGATAGTTTGGATGCAAAGATCGAAATCTTCTTTTTGACCTGGGCGCTGCCGCAAGCGGGGCAAGTCACATCGGCTGCGGCGCCCGACGAACGAACAAGTTCTTCGAATGGCTGGCCGCAGGTGGTGCAGACGAACTCAAAAATGGGCATGACATTCTCCTCGAAGCAGGGTATTCAAGAGAATTAGATGCACGGCTTCAATAAAAGTTACAGCGTTTTGGAAGATGCCCTCTGGTCTTTGCCTCAAGGATAGCTGAAAAATGATGGTCGTGCGGGCGAACCCACACGGCCATCATTTTCGGATTATTCTGGATCCAGAGGGGGAAGATCGCTATCTCTCAGCGGCGCTTCCCCGAAGGTACTGGGGATAGAATCGCGACGTCTTTCATCACAATCGGCAGGTACAGCTTATATTGCACTTGGGGGGTCAAGACCTGGACGGCCACGGCGTCGCTGTTCGCCAAAACGGCTGTGCTTTGGACAATGCCGCTCTGCACCGGCCCGGCGGGGTCTTCGAGGGCCGAGGCGCTGGCCTGGTTCTCGATGACGACATCCGCTGTGACGGTGACGGTTTGAGTCACACTCTGAGTGATGACGATGTTCGGGCAAATGAAGCTCTGACTGGCCAGCGGCCCAAGGGTCAGCGGCGACCCGAGGGCGGGCGCGCAGCCGGCGAGAGCGGGATCGCTCACGATCACGTTGGTCAGCGTCACCGCCGGGCTGGGATTGGCGACGACGAGTGTGTATGTCACGGGCGTACCTGCCGTCACGGTAATGTGATCCACCGTGGCGGTGATGGCGACGCCCAGCGCCGGGTCAACCTGCGCCTGGCAGGTGAAGGCAGTCTGGTTGCTTGCAGCGATATTGACATTGGTCAGCAGATCGCCGGGGATGCTGTCGCACACGGGATTGGTCAGCGCGGCGGCGAAGGTATCCGTCACGGTGGTTGTGGCGGTCGTTGTGCCGCTGTTGGTGATGGTCACCGTGTAGGTGAGCAAGTCGCCGGCCGCCAGATCGGTTAACGGAAAGACGCTCTTGCCAATCGAGAGCGCGGCAGTAGCAAAATCGGCGGTGGTGAAGCTCCACCAGTCGCCGGCATCCGCGGGTGTCGTTCCAGTGGTATTGTGGGCGCGCACTTGCCAGTAGTAAGTGGTATTACTGCTCAATCCACTCAGGCCGACACTGGTATTCAGGCCGGTGGTTATCCAACCGCTATCGCAGATAATGTCATTGCTCATATCGTAGCAATAGTCGTAGTATTCGACGCTGCTGCTATCGCCCCAGGTCAGGGTCGGGCTGGCCGTGACGCCGGTAGCGCCATCGCCCGGCAATGATTTATTGAACGGCGCAGGAGCTACCAAATTGATGGTGAAATTGGTATTCGAGATGTCGAAGAAGATGCTGTCAGCGCAGAACACCCGCACACGCGCGGTGGTGGTAGCAACCGGCGGGACGACGATATCCTGCGAGCCATCATTGGCAACGCCGGACGCCAGCGAGATCGGATAGGTGTATCCCCCATTGGTCGAGAGCGAGATATTGACGTTGGCGCAATTGACCGGGGGCAGGTTTGTCAAGGCCACGTCCCAGGTCACAGTCTGGTTGCTCCCTGAGTTCCACACGACCGCCGTGTTAGGGGCAGTGACCAGGAATGGCCCGGCGACGCCCGCAACACTGAACTGGATCTGATTGTAAGCCACACCGCCCGCGTTCGGGGCGAAGTGCCCGTCACGCGCCGTCAGGCGGAAGGTGAGTGTGCGGGCGTAGGTGGGCAGGATTTCGCCCAGCGTTTGCGTGTTGTTGACGATATCGGATATTCGGGGGAAGATTCGTATGGGGACATCCACTGGCGGGAATGAGCGGAAGATGGGGGCATTGCCAGTTGGGGTATTGGGATGACCAGCCAGCCCCAGGTCGAACTCCTCCCAACTGTAGGTGAGCGTGTCGCCATCAACGTCGGTAGCCGACCCGACGAGCATAAACGGTGTGCCCTTGGGGATGGTGAATCCGCCGGTTCCAACGCTCACCACCGGGGCATGGTTGCCGGTGTTGATGATCGCTGCACAGGTGTTGCCAAAACCTGATTGGGTGTAAGCTGTGATCTCATCGAAGCTGATGACGTGGAACTGCGGGTCTGAGTGCGGCTGGATGTCGTCTGCGCCGCAGATGCCGGCGTAGCTCATGATCG